>PFUG01000180.1 GCA_002789955.1 Deltaproteobacteria bacterium CG_4_9_14_3_um_filter_63_12
CCTGACCGCAGTCGTCGGACTCCCCTCGCCCACGAAGTGGGAGAGGGGTCGGGGGTGAGGGTCGTTCTCTTCTTCATGGTCCGACCCCCTCCAGCAGCTTGTCGACCGCCTCCTCGGCGCCGACGCGGGAGGGCCGGCCGTCGAGAGTGTTGATGTCGGCTTGGGTGAGCTCGACCTTCGGGGCGAAGACCGTGTCGTGGAAGGCGTCTGCACCGCGCGCCCAGCGCTCATCGTCGTCGAGCTCGTCCTCGTCGTCGTCGGCGGCGGCTTTGTCGATGGCCTCGCGGGACCACTCCGAGCAGCCGTAATTGAAGCCCTTGGCGCTGAGAAGGCAGGTGGAGACCTTGTCGTCGTGGCCGTTGACGTTGACCGTGAAGCCGCCGTCCTCGATGCGCAGCCGTGGCGAGGACAGGAGCAAGCGCATGAGCTGCTCGGCGTCGTCGCTGCCGCCGCCTTCGAGGCGGACGGGCACCTCGAGGTCGAGGATGCGGAAGGCCGTCGGGTACTTGACCATGACCTCGTGCATCATCTCCAGGGCCTCTTCTTGTTCGCCGCGCTCCCAGAGAATGGCGCTGAGCCAGGCCTGGACGCGCCAGCGCAGCAGTAGGGTCTGTTTGGGCAGGCGCTCCAAGGCGCTGCGGCCGAGTCGGATGGCCTCGTCCGCGTCGCCTCCTTTCCAGGAGGCCTCGCCATCGAGGGCGTCGAAGTAGCCGCCGAGCTCCTCGCCCAGCTTTGTCTCGACGTCGGCGTCAGCGTCACGGGCCTCCGCCACGGCCTTTTTGACCACGCCTGGCCCCAAGAGGTCGATCACGGCCCCCAGATACCACGGGGCGATGTCGGTGAAATAGGGCCGAATGATGGTGACCATGAGCTTCTGCTGGGTGGCCAAACGAATGGCCATGCGCTTCTTTTCCCACTGGTCGAGGCTGCGCAGGCCCGCTTTGTTCCAGATGCCGACCGAGTCGAAGAAGGGGCGCACAGCGGCGCGCTCGCGCTCCTGGACCTGACGGGCTTGCAGCGTGAGCCAGTAGAGGACGACGTTGACGAGCTCGCGGTTCTCCTCGGAGGCCGAGGTCATGCCGGCCCGGTCGGGCGCGCTCATGACGGCGAAGGCGCGCTCTTCGGCGGCCTCGAACTGGCCCAGGGCGTAGAGCAGCTCGACGAAGCGCGACTTGTTGTGCATCTCGAACTGGGCGCGCATGCGTGGGTCGAAGGGCTCTTTGCGCAGCTGCTCGAAGGTGGAGATGGTCTTTTGGAACTCGCCCTGCAGCAGGTAGAGCTGGGCCGCCTGGGCCAAGGGATTGAGCGAGCAGTCCTGGAGCTCGGCCTTCTTGGCGATCTTGATGTAGCGCTCGGCGTCGTCGAAGAGCAGGTTCTGCATGGCCGAGAGCCCGACGTTGGCGGCGATGACGCAAGATTTCTCCTGGGTCTTCTCGATCCCCTCGACGCCCCACTTCAGGGTCATCTTGCGGTCGCGCTTCTCGTCGCCCAGGGCCATCAAACCGTTGTAGGCCTTGAGGCGGACCTGGAAATCGTCCGAGTAGATGAGGCGCTCGCCGATCTCTTGGGCCTCGTCGTAGCGCTCGAGCTTGACCAGGGGCCAGATGCGGTACTCTTCGATGGAGGGTTGATAGTAGGAGTCGTAGCGCTCGAGGACGGCGAGCTGCCCCTCGCGGTCGTCCATCTCGGCCAGGATCCAGACCTCCTCCATCAACACTTTCTTGTGCCAGCGCACGGCTTCGCGGTCTTCGGGTGGCGTACTGTAGGCGTCGAGGAGCATGTCCTCGGCCTTGCGCATGAGGAAGAGTGCGCGCGCCAGGTTGGCCTCCTCGGTGAAGTAGACCTCGGCGCGCACAAAGGTGGCGATGAACGAGTCCTCGTCTTCGAGGATGGCCTCGGCTTGTTCCCTGGCGCGGATGTTCTTGCCGGCCTCCAGGGTGGCGAGCGCCTCCTTCTCGGCGACGGTGCCAGGGAGGAGGTCGCCGGCTTGCGCCGCGCCTAGGACGAGCAAGAAACTCAGCAGCGCTGCCCCCACCGCGCAACACGTGCGCGAGGCCCAGCGCTGGTGCGGGCCGACCGGGGAAATCTGGCTGAGAGGGCGCGCAGGCATAGGTCAGGCTCGCAGGGTCGTGCGGGAGAGGGTTTCTAGGGCTTTGGGGAGCGCGGCGCGAACGATGTCGGTCGGGTTGCTGACGCCAGGCACGAGGGCCAGACGGTGCTGGAAGAGGGGCACGGCCAGATGCTCAATGTCGTCCGGCGAGACGTAGTCGCGGCCGCGCAGCATGGCGAGCGTCTGCAGGGCCGGGATGGCGAGGACCAGCGAGCGCGTCGAGACGCCTTGGGTGCAGCGGCGGTCGTCGCGGATGGTCTGAGCGATGTCGACCAAGCATTCGTGGATGGATTTGGTGACGCGGACGTTGTGGCGAATGAAATGCCGGGCCTCGACGACGTCGCCGCGGTTGACGCTGGGCAAGGTGCAGGCCTTGCGGGGCTTGCCCCACGACTCGAGGATCTCGAGCTCGGCGGCGCGATTGACGTGCTCCATGCGGATCTTGAACAAGAAGCGGTCGAGCTGGGCGAGGGGCAGCGGGTAGGTGCCGATGGAGTCCAGCGGATTCTGGGTGGCGATGACGAAGAAGAGCTCGTCGAGGCGGTGGCTGACGTTGTCGACGGTGACTTGCTTTTCGGCCATGGCCTCGAGCAGCGCCGATTGGACCTTGGGCGAGGTGCGGTTGATCTCGTCGACGAGGACGACGTAGGCGAAGACTGGGCCGCGGCGGAAGTGGAAGGTGTTGCTGTCGGTGTCGAAGACCATGACGCCGGTGACGTCGGAGGGCAGCAGGTCGGGGGTGAACTGGATGCGGCGGAAGTCGGGGATCTCATCGTCTGGGAGGTCGTCGATGATGGCGTTTCCCAGGGCTTTGGCGAGGGTGGTCTTGCCGGAGCCTGGGTAGTCCTCGAGGAGGAGGTGTCCATCGCCGAAGAGGGCGACCAGCACGAGCTCGATGACCTCGTCGCGGCCCATGACGTCGTGGCGCATGCGGGCCCTGAGCTTCTCGGCGACGGCGCGGGCGCCCTCCATGCTGTCGATGGGCTGGTGCTCACGGGTGTCTGGTGTGGGGTCGTTGGTTTCAAACATCTTGGCGTGCGCTCCTAGCGGGGGGTTCTAGCGAGTGAACCACCACCCGACTGGGTTGATCCATCCGGCGACGCGTCGCCAGAGCGGTAGGTTCTTGGCGAGCTCTTCGCGGACCTTGCGGCTCAGGGCCCGGGTCTGCTCGAGGTCGGGGCGACTCGCCGAGCCGAAGGCCCAGGCGAGGTGCGCGTCGGTGAGGCCGGCGAGGCTGGGGGAGAGGTCTTGCAGGCGGCGCGCGTAGCGTTCGCGGGTCTCGCCCTCTTCGCGGATGAAGCCAAGATCGCCGAGGCCGTCGAGGGTGGCGACGAAGATGCGCCTCTGGACCTTGAAGGCAGAGCCGAAGCGCATCAGTCGACGGAAGGCCTTGATGAGGTAGGCCAGAGCGAGGAAGGCGGCGAGGGCTACGAGGAAGCCCAGCCAGATGGCGCGCCAGGGAATCTCGAGGGGCTTGGAGTCTGGATCGGCGGCCTTTCCTGCGGTCTTGTCGTTGCGGGCCAGCTCACCGAGCACGCTCTCGAGGTCTTGGTCGACGATGCGTCCTGGGGGTTCGTCGGACTGCTCGGGGTAGATGTCGAAGGTGATCCAGCCGACACCCTCGATGAAGATTTCTGGCCAGGCGTGGGCGCGGTCGTTGAGGATCATGACCGTGGAGCCACCCGTTCGGTACTGGTTGTCGACGGCGTAGCCGAGGGCGACGCGGGCGGCGATGCCCTGGCTGCGAAAGAGGAAGGTGGCGGCGTGAGCAAAGTGGACGCAGTAGCCGCGCATGGAGCCGAAGAGGAAGTCGGCGGCTGGGTCGACGGCGTCTTCGTGGTTCTCTTTGCGGGTGTAGAAGCCCTGCTTCTCGAGGTAGCGCTTGATGGCGAACGCCTTCATGACGTCGTCTTGGGCGAAGCGCGGGTCGAGGTCGCGGACGATGATGTCCGAGAGCGCCTTGTAGCGGGGATCGTCGGGGAGCTCGAGGTAGTGGGCCTTCTTCTCGGGGGCCCAGCTGTCGGGGATCGAGCGGCGGCCGAGCAGTCGGTCGTAATCCATGGAGAGCGTGTAGGAGACGACGCCGTAGGCGGAGACGAAGTGTCGCGGGTTGGGGTTCTCCAGCGGCGAAACGCTTACAGAGTTCGTCAGCGCCAGAGGTTGCGGGTGGTCGACCAGCAGGAACATGGAGGTGGGCACCTGCAGGTGCGCGTCCATGACCTGCACGGGCTCGGCGGACAGGGTCTCGTTCTGGGGGAACTCGGTGATGACGTCCTGGTCGGTGTCGGAGCCGGCGACGACGAGGTGGTGTCCGTTGTAGCGGGAGAGGACCTGCTGTCGGAAGTAGTAGAGCCCGCCCTTGGGCTCGTAATCGTCGTGGAAGACGGCGATGGCGACCGGTACGACGATGTCTGGGGCCGAGCTGGGGGTGTTGTAGGGGTTGTCTTGGTTGACGCCGCCGCCGTTGCCGTCGCCATCGCCGTCTTGGCCGCCGCGCCCCTTGTCGCCTTTGTCTTTCTGTTCTTGGTCGGTGAGTCCGAGCCCGTTGGTGTCGACGTCCTGGTCGATGCGGACGTCCTTGGCGTAGAGGAAGAAGAGCGCCGCGACGAGGAGCAGCGTCAGGGCGGAGAGGATGAGCTTGAAGACGCTCTGCACCCGCAGCAGCATGACCAGCGAGGCCAACACCGCGACGACGCCGAAGGCCTGCAGGAGCATCTGGGGGTCCCAACCGTTGGACCAGGCCCAGTCGCTCAAGAAACGGGGCCGATGAATCATGTGGTTGCGGTGGCCGACGAAGGTATAGGCCACGGCGCCGACGACGAACGCCACCTCGAGGACGGAGAAGACCCGAGCGCGCATCGAGAGGCTGCGCAGCGCGACGATCATCCCGAGCGAGAGGAGCGAGAAGAACACGGCATCGGAGAGGATGAGGGTGAGTCTGGAGCCGAAGCCAGTGGAGGTGTCGAGCAGCCACTGTCCGGCGACGAAGGCGAGCAGCACGCACAGGCCAGCGAGGACGAGGGTGACGGGCAGCCGCAGCGCGCGGGTGTGAGCGAAGCGGGCCAGGAGCATGCCGACGGCGAGGGCGCCAATGCTGGCGCCGATGGCTTGCTCGGTGGCCAGTGGCAGCAGGTAGAGCACGACGGCGGCGCCATAGACGAGCCACTTGGCGAACAGGACCGGCAGGCTCTCGACCTCGTGGCGGAGGGGCTCTTGGGCGATGGCGGCGCGGGCGTTCATAGGGCCCTCAGCGCGTCGATGTCGACCGGACCAATGAGCTTGCCGCTGGGCCGATGCACGATGTGGATGGGGCCACCTAAGGAGGCGAGCTTGTCGTAGAGGGCTGGGAGGCTGCTGAGGCGCTGGGTGGCCGTGGTGCTTCGGCGCAGGACGCGGCGCGCAACGGTGGCCTTGGCCTCGTGCAGCACCCCATCGACGCCGATGATCAGGGTCGGGGGCTGCGGGGTCCGTCTCGAGAAGTCGGCGACCCGATCGAACCAATCGCCGAGGCTCGAGGGCACGAAGAGGATGCAGTTTCCTGGGGCGGCCAAGTCCATGTCGGCGATGAGGATGTTGAGGCCTTTGCCGCCGTCGTGGCGGTAGTGGGCCGAATCGATGATCGCCTCGACGGACTCGCGCGGGGTCTTGAAGGTGCTGTGGGCGCCGTCGGCCGAGAAGGTGAACTCGGGCCCGAGCAGTCCTCGCTCGAGGAAGGTGCGGGCGGTCGAAGCCGAGGCCTCATCGGCTCTTCCGGCGACCAGGAAGGCCATGGTGCTGCGCTGGGGCGCGATGGCGCGTTCGGGCTTACGAACCAACAAGCGGCGTGTGCGGGCGAAGGTCTTCCACAGCACGAGGCGCAGGGGGTCGCCGGGAGAGTAGCGCCGCATCTCGATGAGCTCGCCCTCCTCTTTGCCGGACGGGTGGGAGTAGCCGTCGCCCGAGGTGTCTCGCAGCGCGATGGCGGCTTCGAGCAGCGAGAGCTGGGGAGCGATGCGCAGCGCCGCCGGCCAACGCTTACTGAAGGAGATTGAGGCGATGCCGAAGATGTCATGCACTTTGAAGGTGCGGCGGATCTCCTGGATGCGCCCGCGCTCGGTCGGGGTGATGAGCTCACGCCGTCGCCAACCTTTGGAGACGAGTCGGACCTCGACGTTGTGGGGCTGTTTCCACTTCATCGAGGCCTCGACAAAGGGCCACAGGACGAAGGTTGGCAGCGAGAAGCCGGTGGCGAGCTCGGTGCCGGCATCGAGCTGGCCTTCGAGAGGTTGTTCGTCTGCGCGATGGCGTATGCTGAAGAGGAGCCAAAGAAAGCCGAGAAAAACGAAGAAGAGATCGACGGCGACGATGCCCATGGCGATCAAGCCCGCCGCATACAGGACATAATCCGACTCTGCCTTGCCGAAGAACACGAAGGCGGCATAGCCGAGGCTGAAGGCCATGAGGCCAGCGAGGCTCAAGGGGAAGAAGCCCCAAACGGGCTCGGCGACCTCGAGGAGCATCTCCTTCGCATTGAGCTTTGGCGTAGAGCTTGGGAGCTGTGTGGCCTGTGGTGGCATCTATCTCTTTCGCAGCCCTCGCCGCGGCGAGCAGCCGGAGTCGGTGAGCAGGCCGTGGCGGGACGCTGGTAACAGTCGCCGATGGGGACGGAGTCGAGGCGCATCATCGGCCTTCGCTCCTTGTTGAGCAAGTCGACGACAGCCCCTTCTTGTGCTCGAACGATGCACTCGTGGCGCTCAGCGGCGACTCAGCTTGCTGAGCGCGTCGCGGTCGGCCTTTTTGAGCCCCTTGGCGACCAACTCATAGGAGTGATCGATCCATTCCACGAGCTTGGCACTGGAGATCGTCTCATCGACGGTGACCGTGTTCCAATGCTTCTTGTTCATGTGGTAGCCGGGCTGGACGGCCTCGAATTGGTCGCGCAGCTCGATGGCGCGGGCCGGCTCGCACTTGAGGTTGAGGGAGAGCGGGCGCTCATGGAGGTTGGTGAGGGCGAAGATCTTGCCCATCACCTTGAACACGACGGTCACGTCGTCGAACGGCAACTCCTCGCTGACGCCGGGCAAAGCGAGACAGTATTCGCGCAGTTTTTCGAAGGTCATTTGCAGACCTCGACTTGCAGCGTCGCTAACGATTCGGCGATCTTCGCGACGCCGTCGACAAACTGTTGGTCCTCTTCGACCTCGTCGAGGGCGGCGACGCTTTCGAGCACGTTCTGGGCGTCCGGCGCGAGGGCCTCGTCGGCCAACAGCCGCTCGGCGGCTGCGACCGTTAGGTCGGCCAACTCCGCGACGGTCTTCATGAGCTCGTCGGCCTGCTCGTCGGTGAGCTCTGCGTCCATGCCTTTTTCGAGCACCTCGTGGAGGTCGGCCCACGAACCGCTGAGTGCTTTGAAGTCGGTGCAGTCGTCGGCGCGCGCCGTCAACGGAGCGAGCGCCAAGAGCGCGGCACAAAGAATGGTGCTAATGTGGTGACGCATGGGAGTTCCGTGGAACGAGGAGGAGGAGAGCCGGCGAGGAGCCAGCGATACTCAGAGTGACGTTCGGCCTCGGCAAACGGTGCAAACCGATTCGCTGCGGTCTTCTAGTTGGAGCGTGTTGTGCGCCAAGCCCGAGACGCCTCGACCTCGGCGCGATAGGCGGAGACGTTCTCGGCCTTTTGTTCATCAGTCCAGCCGACCAGCTTCTGCATGGTGTCGGCCACGACCTCGACGGCCCCTAAGCCTTGGTTGAGGTCTTTGAAGAAGAGCTGGGTTCGGCGCATCAAGACATCGCTGAGCGAGCCCGCCAGCTCGACTTCGACCGCCCAATGTACCTGGGCCATGATCTCGTGCCGACCATCGATGAGTGGCTTTCCGAGAGCCTCGTCGTCGCGCACCATCCGTGCGACGTCGATGCCCCGCATTCCGTACGAGTCGGCCAGGTGCCGACAGGAGGCGGGACTCAAGCGACCTGCGGCGACCTCGGAGATCTGGGCACCAACGCGGTCGTGGTCATCGTCTTCGGGCCAGCCGACGGCGCCCAGAAGCGGCTCCTCGCCGGTCTTCGCCTCGAGCAGATTTTTGGGCAAGTGTCCAATGAGGCGCAACATTCTCAGGACGGTGTCGACCACCTCGACCGACATGCGGCGATAGGTCGTGAGCTTGCCGCCGGCGATGGTGATCATGCCGTTGTGGCCGATGACGATCTGGTGCTCACGGCTGACGGCCGAGGCGCTCACTTCGTCTTCGGCGCCCTTGGGAGCGATGAGGGGGCGCAGCCCTGCCCAAGTGGAGATCACGTCATCGTAGGAGAGCGGGTGGGCTGGGAAGTACGCGTTCGCGGCGTTGATGAGGTAGTCGATGTCGGCCTGCTCGGCGTAGACCTTTGCGGGATCCCCAGAGAAGTCGGTGTCGGTGGTGCCAAGGTAGGTTCGGTCGCCCCACGGGATGGCGAAGAGGACGCGACCGTCTGTTGGGTGGAAGCAGACGACAGCGTTGTTGACGGGGAGTTTGTCCCGCTCGACGACGAGGTGCACGCCCTTGGTCGGTCGGATGAGCGGGCTGACATTGGGGCCTTTGGCCATCTTGATGATGTCGTCGGTCCAAGGCCCGGTCGCGTTGACGATGGTGTGGCCGTGGATGACCTTTTCTTCGCCGCTGAGCTCGTCCTTGACCCGCAAGCCGATGGCCCGTCCAGACTCCTCGGCGACCAAGTCGATGGCGCGGGTCCACGTCGAGACGACGGCCCCGGAGCGAATGGCGTCGAGTGCGGTCTCGAGGGTGAGCCGTGCGTCGTCGGTCCCGCAGTCGTAGTAAAGGGGAGCGCCCTTGAGGTTCTCGGTGTTGAGGGCAGGCTCGAGCTCGGAGACCTCCCTCTTGTTGAGCTTCTTGTGCCGCTTGGGAGAGCGGAAGAGCGAGAGGCCCGCATAGAGCCACATCCCGGCATTGATCGCCCAGAGATTGTGCCGATGTCCCTTGTATACGGGGAAGATGAAGCCCAGCGGGTTGACCAAGTGTGGGGCGATGTCGAGGAGGATTCGGCGCTCGCTGACGGACTCGAAGACCAAGCTGAACTCGAGACTCTCGAGGTAGCGCAGTCCACCGTGCACGAGCTTAGAGGAGCGGGAGCTCGTCCCCGACGCCAGATCGTTCATTTCGACGACGGCAACACTCAGGCCACGTCGGGCTGCATCTCTTGCGATGCCAGCTCCGTTGATGCCGCCACCAATGATCAGGAGGTCAAAGTGTCCGTCCAGACGTTCCCACATCTCTTTGCGTGTTGGCATTTTCTTCCTGTTGGTGCGCGGCTGGCACGGTATGTTGCTTGGCCGTCGACCGCGAGACAGCGCAGCGGGTTGGCCATTGAGCGAGCCCGCAGCGAAGGGCAGCGAGCGCCCGCTCAGCGCCGAAACTGTTCGCTTTTGGCCGCCTGCTGTCAAGCCCCGGGCGGCTCCTTTGCGGGCGGGACAAGGGCTGAGCGAGCGCCCTCGGAGCGCTCGTCAGCCCTCAACCTATTTCTCGTCCGACCAGACTATTCGCCTTCGTCGACGCGCTTGTCATCGCGCGTCTTTTTAGCGCGCAGCCCAGACTGAAGGATTCGCTTGCGAATCCTGAGGGACGTCGGCGTGACCTCCACCAGCTCGTCCTCGTCGATCCACTCGATGCATTCTTCGAGGGTCATGGGGCGTACGGGCGTCAGGTTGACAGCCTCATCCTTGCCCGAGGAGCGCATGTTGGTGAGCTTCTTCTCACGGACCGCGTTGACGTCGATGTCGTTGTCCTTGGCGTGCTCGCCGACGATCATCCCTTCGTAGACTTCGACACCCGGATTGATCTTGAGGATGCCGCGCGGCTGCAAGTTGTTCAGCGCGTATGCAGTGGTCGTCCCGGTTCGGTCGGACACGATGGCGCCGTTTGCACGGTAGTGCATCGGACCATGCCAGGGCGCCCAGCCATCGAAGAGGGTGTTCATGATGCCCTGACCTCGACAGTCGTTGAGGTACTCGAAGCGGAACCCAATCAAGCCTCTAGATGGGATACAGAACTCTGCATGGAGCCGACCGCTGCCTTGCGGCTTCATGTCGACCATCCGGCCTTTGCGCACCGCAAGCTTCTGGGTCACCGTGCCGAAGAACTGCTCCGGCAGATCGAGGACCAGCCGCTCCATTGGCTCGAGGAGCTTGCCGTCTGCGTCACGCTTGGTGACGACCTCGGGTTTGGACACGCAGAGTTCAAAGAGCTCGCGTCGCATGTTCTCGATGAGGATGGAGAGCGCCAGCTCTCCTCTTCCAACGACCCTGAAGGTGTCGGGAGAGTCGGTCTCTTCGACCCGGAGGCTGACGTTGGCCCGGCGCTCACGTAGCAGCCGTTCGCCGAGGTGTCGAGAGGTGATGTACTTGCCTTCCAGTCCAGCGAAAGGACCGTTGTTCACTTGAAAGAACATGGCGATGGTCGGCTCGTCGACGGTGACCCGTTTGAGCGCGATGGGATTCTCGGCTTCGGCGATGGTGTCACCGACGCCGATGGTGTCGATGCCCGCCACGGCGAAGAGCTCGCCAGCAGGAGCGGTCTTGACCCGCGTCCGCTCGAGACCTTCGAAGACATAGAGCTGTCCGACCCGAACGACTTTCGTCTTCGACTCACCGACCACGCTCACCATCTCGCCTTCGCGCAGCGTTCCTTGCTCGATCCGGCCTAGGGCCAAACGACCGATGTAGGGGTCGTAGTCGAGGTTGGTGACCAAGGCCGCCAATGGAGCGTCCGAGTCTCCGTCTGGGGCAGGGATGGTGTCGATGATGGTTTCGAAGAGCACCTTGAGGTCGGTGGCGGGGTATTCGAGGGAACGGGCAGCGGTGCCCGCACGTGCGTTGGTGTAGAGCACCGGGAAGTCGAGCTGCTTGTCGTCGGCGCCAAGGTCGATGAAGAGATCGTAGATTTCGTCGAGGACCTCTTCGACTCGCGCGTCTTTGCGGTCGATCTTATTGATGACAACGATGGTGATGTGGCCAGCCTCGAGAGACTTGGAGAGGACGAAACGAGTCTGCGGCAACGGGCCTTCGGCCGCATCGACCAGGAGCAGAACCCCGTCGACCATGGTCAACATCCGTTCGACCTCGCCGCCGAAGTCGGCGTGACCAGGTGTGTCCGCGATATTGATCTTGACGTCACCCCACATCACAGAAGTCGCTTTGCCGAGAATCGTGATGCCGCGTTCGCGCTCGAGGTCGTTGGAGTCCATCACTCGTTCGACAACTTCTCTCCGGTCATCAAGGCGCCCCTGCTGCTTGAGCATCGCGTCGACTAGGGTGGTCTTGCCATGATCTACGTGGGCGATAATGGCGACGTTCCGTAACTTGTCGTTCATATTCTCTCTGGTACAGGGAGCTGCGTTCCGCCCAATTTCGAGCGGCGCCGGAGAATGAAGTATCACGAACCCACCCGCAAGGCTTTTCTTTTTCGATTTGACTTCATCGGGCCTGGCGGTGACACTCCTCTTCGTCGACAGCCAACCGCGCGACGGGGCGTGGCACCAGCGAGACTGAAAATTCGCTGCTGAATTGCGTGGGCTTTCCGTCGCCGTTGCGATGTGCTATTGCACCTCGTTATCGCATATGGCTTTCGATTTGGACGCGCGATGGTGCGCTCGGAAAGAAGATCTCTATCCCATAACTATCAATGGAGATAAGCATGACTCGTCAAGCTAAGGTTCGTATCGTCACGCTGTTCCTCGGCCTCGTTTCCTTGGCAGCGATCGCTGGCGGTTGCGGTTCGTGGCAGCCGTCGATGGAAGAAGGTAAGTGTTCTGAAGGCCGCAAGTGGGTTCCGCCTGCGCAGGATCCCTCGACTGGCGAGTGGAAAGAAGGCTACTGCGAGTGGCTGCCCGGCCAGAAATAGACGCTCCCAGGGCACCAGATGGCAAGGGCGAAGGTCGGTCAAACCTTCGCCCTTTCGTTTGCTCAAACCCCGTCGAAACTGAGAGCCCTCGACCTCAAAACTCACTGCTTCACAAACTTGTTCTGCGCGAGGTAGGGGTTGAGCAGCCAGTCGTCGACCTTAGGCCAAGACTCTTTCACGTGGCCCCGTGGATACCCCGCGAGGGAATCGTACTCGATGGTGAAGACCCGCTGACCGTCGAGTTCCTCCCATTTGCACGTCCCTGCGTACGGGATGAACATTGTGGCATCGAAAACCTCGCAGCTGCCGTCCGTCCAAAACACGAAGCGGTTGTACAAATCGAGGGGGAAGTGGCTCTCGTCCGCGACTCTGTGCAGATCGTTGGCGCCGTTGAAGTAGACGTAGAGTCGGTCGCCGGCGTTGTAGAAAGGCACGAACTGCGTGCTCGTCCCTGACTTGAAGCCGGCCTCGCCCCAGACCCTGAAGTTGATCGCGTCGTACTCTGTGACCTTGGCTTCCTTCTCCGGCTGAGCGCTGACTTTGGTCGTCTTCCCGCTGGCCTCGATGGTCCACACCTCGGTCCCGGGCCGCGTCGGGTTGTCGAGACTCCAGGTCCCAACGCTCTTCTCGAGCAACGCCTTGGCCTCCTCTTCGGTCAACTCGGCCTTCTTGAAGACGGTCACCAACTTCATCGGGAACTCGAAGTAGAACTTGTTCTTTACGTTGCAGTCCTCCGCCGCGGCGAAGGGGTATTGCGCGGACACCAAACAGAGTCGCTCTTCGGGAGTCAGCGCCTCACACTTCTCGAAGAACTTCGACTTGTTGATGTCGCGTACCATCGTCGAGGTCTGCTCGTCCGCGTTGACGCCGAGCCGCTCGAGGAAAGGCAGCGCAGGTTTCCAGATCTTGTCGAAGATAAGATCGCAAGTTGCCGTATCCAGCGACGGTGCCGCACCAGCGGTCGCGTCCCCATCCTTCGCGCCATCGAACGGCGCGGTCTTTGGGTCGGACGGCGAAGCCATCGCGTCGGCCGAGGTCTCCGCGTTGCCCTTTTCTTGGGCATCTGCGGCTTCGTGGCTCGCCTTCTTCTCTGTGCTCGCGCCTTTGTCTGCGCTCTCCTTCTTGGCCTCGCAGCCCATGGAGCAGGCGACCGTGAGCATGAGGCTCAGAATGACGAACAAAGCTCGTTGCATGATTCGATCTCCTCCGCGACCGCTCACCGGTCGCGAAATGAAGGGGCTGTGAGTTCGGCCGTCAGGCCCGCAGCGGCCGGAGCTTCACCAGCCCCTCGTGGCGCGACCGACGGACCCTCACGGCCGACGCCTGTCGGCGGCTCGAGCTTGCAGTGCGCTGACAGAATTGGAGCGCACTGAATACACCCACGCCGCAAACCGCTCAACTGGCTGGGTGTGCGTGCCGGTAGCGTTCGTAGCAATCGTGGAGGCGCCTGGCTAGCTCCTCGAATTGTTGGGCCACTTGCAGCCCCTCAACTTCACTGTCGAGCTCAATGGAGATGCGGCGAGGCTCGATGGAGATGGTTGGGCTGCCGAGCTTTGCAAGGTCGAGAAGGAGCCGACGGGGACCGCGTGTCTTGAGCAGCGCCATGAACTCTTCGGGGGTCGTGGTCTGGATCACGAAGGCGTCGCGAAGGCCGGGATCGCTGGTGTCGAATTGCGGTCGCCAACGGCGCTGCAATCTTGACCATAGCGTGACCGGCTTGAGGGTCGCCTCGACACCGCCGTCAAACTGGGTGTCGATGACGATGGCGCCGCGGTAGGGCTTGCGGCCTTCGTGCGTGATCGAGACCTTTGCTGTGCGATAGGTCTGCGTCCGATGGCCGACCTCCGGAAGCATCGTCTGGAAGCCACTCTTCTGCGTGCAGGGCCCGCACACGAGGCCCGAAGTCACGCTGCGCAGGGCGCTCAGGTCGGCCTGGGGTTCTCCGCAGTCGGAGCATGGCACCGTTGCTCCCGCCAGAGGCGAAGGCTCCTCGCCTTCAAGGGAGAGTCCTTTGAGCTTGCGGATCATCGCCCTGACCACCAACAACTCGCCCACGTCGAACCAGATGTGTTGGCACGTGGTACAGCCATCGACCTCGATTTGCCCCGCCATCATGAGGTTCATGGGCTCACTGCAGGTCGGACAGTCTCTCAGCCCTTGCTCGGTCTCGGCCGTCGACAATGCGCCGCCGATAACAGCGCTCTGGGCCGCATGGTCCAAGAGCGCGCCGTGACATTCCTCACAAAGAAAGGCGATACCGAGGGTCGGCAACAGCGCGTCGACGATGACCTGCGTCAGGGGGGTGCCGTCGATTGGACAGAGCATGCTCACGTCGAGTCCGCCTTAGAGTGCAAGAAGAGTGATCTGGTATGCTAGTCCGGTCCCCTCGATAGGGGCAAGAAAGGCGACAAGCGATTTCTTTTGCTGGCCGCTGACCGCTAGGCCTCTCAAGTCCGCGCGGCTGGACGCTGAGCGAGAATCCTTGTCTCTCTAGACCTTTGGCAACTAAGCGACGGGCGCGAGGTCGAGGTGCTTGCCCTCGATGAGCCCATCCCGTGCTTTCATGACTGCGGTCTCGATCACGACTTGGAGCTCCCTGACGTTGCCTTGCCAGGAGTGACTCAGGAGACGCTCGACCGCGCACGGCGAGAAGGCCTCGAGATGCAGCCCATAGCGCTTGGAGTACTTGCGCATGAAGTGCTCACTCAGCGGGATGATGTCCTCGCTCCGCTCGCGGAGCGGCGGAACCTCGAGCACGGAACCCTCGAAGGCGCCCAGCAAGTCTCTTCTGAAAGCACCGCTCTGAACGAGGTTCCCGAGCTCAACATGGGTTCCGGCGATGACCCGAACATCAATGGCCCGTCCGGACTCCTCACCTGCACGTCGCACCTCGCGCTCACGAATAACGCGGACCAGCTTGGTCTGCAGCGGCATTGGCAAGCGGTGAATCTCGTCGAGAAAGAGGCTGCCACCATGTGCGAGCTCGAAGAGACCTCGGTAGAGCGACCGCTCGAGCCCGTTGGATTCGGCGACACCGAAGAGCTCGATGTCGAGATCTTGCTCTCCGAGCTCACCGCAGTGTTGCGTGGTGAACATAGCCAACCGACGCGGTCCCAGGTGGTGAAGCGCACGGCTGACCATCTTCTTGCCACACCCAGCCTCACCCCGGATCAGCACTGGGGATTCGCTGTCTAACAACGAGTTGAGCTCTTGGTACATGCGCCGCATGGCTGGCGAGTAGCTGACCAACTCTTTGAAGAGGTAGTGCCGACGGGACACGTCCCGGAAGTAGCGATTCTCTCCCTTGAGCTGACTGACTTCATGCTGCAACGCGTCGACGTGGACCAGCATGAGGAGCATGGGACGAATGTAGGCGCCCACTGCGGCCAGCGTGCGGATCGACTCTTCAGTAGGCCGAGTCTCCGTCGTGACTCGCAAATAACCCAACAAGGTCGGCAGCGGAGCGCCTTCCTCGACGAAAGGAAGATTCAGATCCCAGCCGGAGCCACGAGGGACCAGCTCGATTTCGCGGCCGGCTTGCATTCTCTTCACGAGCGCGCTGCTGTCCGGGCTGAGGTACTCGGGACGGCGGACGGCGGCGTCGCAGACCACAACCTTGTCGAAGAACCCTTGCTCGCCTTGGGGCAGCACAAAGGAGGCGTGTGAGGCCGGCAGAATGGAGTCGACGATGTCCTGCAACGTCGTACTGATGTCGGTCAGCCCTCGCGCCACGAGGAGTTGCGCGGTGCTGTCGACGAGCAGCGTGCGCAGTGGTGTTGGCAGCCGCTGCAGTGCGTCACTCGGTGAGCGCTGGAAAAGCGGGAACCGATCGCCATCATGAATCTCCTCGCCGGCGAAAGATATGACGGTGAGTCGAACTCGACCCTCGTGCCCGAGGATGATCGTGTCGTTGGTGAGCAGGTTACAGCCCTCACCCGCAAGCTCAGTGGAGTTCTCGCCGTTGTAGACCACCGAACCCAGGAGGCTGCTCAAGTCCTGATAGACCAGTCGGCTTTTTTCGAGCGAGATGCGGCCGTGCCGAGGAGAAAGTCCTCGGTCGGTGACCACCAGGTCGTTGAATGGATGGCATCCAACGATCACCTCGACGCGGTCGAAGTGGTATTCTTTGGGAGGTCCATCATCGATCTCGAGACGGATTTCGATGCCCATGACGCTCCGTCGGTGTGGGAGGGGAGACTCCTGCAACTGCGAGCCTCCCCACTTCGGTTTGGAACCAGGCGGTGCTCGCGAGAAAAAACTCGCTGCCCAAACAAACTAGCGAGTTTTCCTCCGCGCCGACAATTTTCTT
>PFUG01000141.1 GCA_002789955.1 Deltaproteobacteria bacterium CG_4_9_14_3_um_filter_63_12
TAGGCCGCGCGGTCACCAGCCAGCCAGGCCTGCAGCCAGCGCTTGGCGTTGCCGAACATCAGCGCGTCGAGTTGAGGTTCTGTGACGCTGGGCGCGAGGGTGCGCCGGACCTCAGGATAGCAGGAGGCGTTCTCGAAGTCCGGGAAGAAGAAGACCTTGTCCCGTGATTCCGGGTTGGGGAGGTCTCTCGGGCAGAAGAAGTCCGCGCCCAGAGCCAACGACGACCCCCAGCCCCGGCGCACCGCGGCGTCAACGTGGTGGGCCAGGTGCGAGAAGGTCTCGCCACCGATGAAGGAGCGCACGAAGGTCAGCCCGATGAGCCCTCCGCGGGCGGCGAGCTCGGCGGCGACCTCGTCGCTGAGATTGCGCGCCGCGCCGGTGACGCTCCGGAGGTTGGAGTGGCTCGCCAAGAGCCTGGCTTCGGGGGTCTGGTCGAGATGCGCGAGGAGGTCCGCGGCGAGCGCATCCGAGGTGTGGCTGAAGTCGATGGCGATGGAGCGCTCGACCAGAAAGTCCACGAGACGGCGCCCATCGTCGGAGAGCCCAGCCGAAGAGCCATTGCCGCCGCCGAAGCGGTTTTGGTAAGCCCAAGTCAGGCTCGTGTACAGCAACCGCCCCATTCGCGACCGCGCCGCGTCGATGCGGGCCAGCCCATCGGCGAGAGGCTCGGAATCAAGACAGAACGCCGAGGCGTTCTCAATCGCGCCGACTATCTCGATCTCGAGGGTCGGCTCTGCGACGTCGAGCCGCCGGAAGCTCGGGTGCTCGAGGAGGGACTCGAAGGCGGCAACCTGACGCTGGCCGTCGCTCAGGCCCGCCGCCCCTTGAATTGGAACGTAGATGGGAAGTACCTGGACCGCCACAGTGCCAGCGCGCAGCTGACTCAAGGAACACCGAGAGGCGTTGGCGGTGACGTCTCGTGACGCGTCTCCGGCCAAGAAGGACAGGAGGTCTGCATGCAGATCGATGACAGGTTTGGACTCGGAAGCGTTCACTCGACCTCCTTGACCCCAAGGATCGATGCCCATAGGACGGTCTCATTCGCACAGTCGATCGGATTTCGCACGCAAGTTGCGGTTGCGATTTCCCGCTGATACCTTCGAGGGCAATAATATGGCAACCAAATCAGACTCCACGTCTCTCGTCTCGCGGCAGGGCTGGCTCCTGATCCTCGCGTCGCTAATCACGATCGCGTTGTACTTCATCCCCTACGGGCGCTACGTCATTTATCCGTTGATGCTCTTCTCGACCTTCGCCCACGAGATGGGCCACGGGCTGACGGCGATCCTGATGGGGGGACAATTCGTCGACTTCAAGATGTGGTCGGATGGCTCTGGGGTCGCCAGACACCTAGGAAGCTACGGTGCCGTCTCCCGGGCTCTGATCTCAGCAGGAGGGCTGACGGGCCCAGCGTTGCTGGGGGCGGCCTTCTTCGGCTTGAGCCGCACCGGCTTCGTGCGTCTGGGGCTCTACCTCATCAGCGCGGTGGCCGCCTTTTCGTTGGCGTTCTTCGTGCGCAACGCCTTTGGCGTGTTCTTTGTCGTCGTCTTCGTCATGATCTGTCTGGCTTTCGCCAAGATGGCGCCAGAGGCCGCCGTGCGCTTCTTTCTGGTATTCCTCGGGATGCAACTTTCGGTGACGGTTTTCTCGCGGGGCGACTACTTGTTCATGGAGTACGCGGAAACCTCGGGTGGACGCATGCCTTCGGACGTCATGCAGATTTCTGACGCCATTGGTGGCCCTTATTGGCTCTGGGGGGCGATGGTTGGGCTCTTGTCGATCGGGGTGCTGGTCGCGGGCCTTTGGGTCTTCTTGCGCGGCGGTCGCGAAGAGGCCAGTGCCAAGGAGTCTTGAGGGAGTTCCACGCGAAGCTTGGCTCAGACCAGCGCCGAACGCACACGGTACGCATGGCAAATGGCGATGGCGAGGGCGTCTGCGGCGTCCTCGGCGAGGACCTCGTCGCGGATGCCCAAGATGATGCGAATCATGTGTTGAACCTGGCCCTTTTCGGCGCGTCCGTTGCCGACGACCGCTTGCTTGACCACCGCCGGGCTGTATTCGACCGGGCTCAAACCGCCGCGATGACAGGCCAGCAATGCCACGCCACGGGCGTGCCCAAGCTTGAGGGCCGAATCCACGTTGCGATGGTGGAAGAGCCCTTCGACAGCCGCGGCGTTGGGCTGGTAGGTGCTGATGATTTGGGTGAGTCCCTCATAGATGGTGTCGAGCCGCTCGCCGAAGTCGCCAGTACCAGCCACGATGCGTCCTGCCGCGACGAAGGTCAGCTGGTTGCCGAACTTGTCGAGGACGCCATACCCAGTGAAACGGCTGCCTGGGTCCACTCCCAGCACCCTGAACCTGGCGGTCGTTTCCACTTGGTTTGACGCCCTCTCTTCTGTCGGTCGTTTGACTAAGGCGTCGTCAGGAAACAACCTGCCCATTTGAGCATCGCCAGAGGCGTGATGGCAGCGTCGGTCTGCTTCGACGATGCTGGGCATCGCCTGCATCGACCTCCTTGCCCTCCCACCTCTGACTTCGCCCAAATGCGCATTTTGTTCCCGGACGACGTCTAAAGAAACCTTCAATCCATGAGCGAGGCGAGGATCTCTTCGGAGAAGTCGGCGTTGGTGTAGACGTTTTGCACGTCGTCGTTGTCTTCGAGAACCCCGTAAAGCTTCATCACCCTGGCGGCGGTGCGCTCGTCGACCTCGATGGTGTTCTGAGGGATCCGCGTCAGCTCGCTGGATTCGAGAGTGAAACCGGCTGCCTCGAGAGCCTTGTACACGATGAAGAGCGCGGGGACTTCACAGGTGATCTGGAACGTGTCGTCGACGAGCTCGACGTCGTCGGCTCCGGCCTCCAAGGCCGCCATCATCACGTCATCCTCGTTGAGTCCTTCGGCGCTGATGCTGATCTGACCTTTGCGAACGAATTGCCAGGATACGCAACCCGCCTCACCAAGGGTTCCATTGTTCTTGCTGAAGATGTTGCGCACTTCCGCGACGGTACGGTTCTTATTGTCGGTCAGAACGTCGACGATGATGGCGACGCCACCGGCACCGTAACCCTCGTAGGTCAACGTCTCGTAGTTGATGCCGTCAGCACCGCCGCTTCCGCGCTTGATGGCCCGCTCGATGTTCTCTTTGGGCATGTTGCAGGCTTTCGCCTTCTGCACGGCCATACGGAGCGTGGCGTTGAACTCCGGGTCTCCGCCGCCGTCTCGGGCAGCGATAATCAGCTCGCGAACCACCTTCGTCCACGCTTTGGAGCGCTGCGAGTCAGTGCGAGCCTTCTTGTGCTTGATCGTGCTCCATTTGCTGTGTCCAGACATGATTTCATCCTGCTGTGTGGTCGGCGACGCCACTCGTTTGATTGAGTGGGAATTTGGGGACAGATACCAGGAGACGGCCGTTGCAGTCCAGAGTGATGTGTTCACAACACTCTGGAAACTTGTTTTCCTGCGCCCTTGCACGTCAGGAGTCTTTGTTTGAGGGGTTTGGACGTCGGGTCAAGGGACGTCGGCTTCCCTATTTGTTGTCCGTGCTGTTGGGGTTCGTCACCCCGATGCGGCGAAACGTGCGCTTCTTTTCGTCGGTCTTGGTGGCGTCGTGCTCAGGATCTTTCTTTTTGTCGCGTCTTTTGATCTTTGTGGGATCTTCGTCGTCTTTGACGCTGCTCTGTTTGGCTTCGGGGATCAAGATCGCTTCGTAGTTGTTGGACTTCTGGAGTTTGGCCACGACGACCTGATCTTTGTGCCCTTTGGCTCTCAGCGTCAACGCGAGCTCGTCGTTGGTCTTGGGTTCGGTGAGCTCGATTGGAGTGAAGCCGACGCTTTGTCCGTCCTTGAAGACCTCGGCCTCTACGTTGGCCTTGATGGTCAGAATGACGGTTTCAGGCACCACCGGCGAGGTCTCGGCTGCGGCCTCATCCTCGAACCTCAGCTCCTCGAGCTTGGGAATGGTGTTGACTCGCTCGCCCGAAGCCGTGTGGGTCTCGACTTTCTCCGCCGTAGGAGCTTCGGCCTCGCCGAGATCGGGACGTTCGGAGGCTGGGCCGCTCGAGAGGAAGAGCAACGCGGCGGCTGCGGCGGCCAGCGCAACAACTCCCGTGCCTAGGCCGATCAGCAGGAAGAGACGCCCAGCGCCTGGTTTCGAGTCGACGATTCCCTGGTCGCCGCTCGGCCACTGCGGTGAACTCGGGGGGGCTTGGGTGTAAATGGGACGGCTGATGGGACCGCTGATGGGACCACTGTGGGGACCGCTGAGGGGACCACTGTGGGGACCGCTGAGGGGACCGCTGATCGGGCCGTTGTTTGAATGCGAGGCGAACGAGGGAGTGGAGACCTCGGTCGGACGCGCCACATACCCGATGTTCCCGGACTGAGACGTCACGCTGTAGGGATCGTTCGGGATGTTGAGCGGGTTGTTCCCTGTAGGGGGGGAGCCAAGGGGATTCTGGGGAGTCTGCGCCGCGATGTCGACCATCTCGGCTTGACCAATGGCGGAGAACATCTCTGCCGCCGTCTGGAACCGCTGGGTTGGGTCTTTGGCGAGCGCCCTACGGAGGATTACGCCCAGATTGGTGGAGGCGATGTAGGGAGGGATATGGACCTCCTCCATCACCTGCTTCATGGCGATTTCGTGAGGCGTCTGCCCAACGACGGCGCGCTGCCCGGTCAGACATTCGACGAGAATGAGCCCAGTGGCATAGAGGTCTGTGTAGGGGCCGATCTCACGCCCCATCACCTGTTCAGGCGCCATGTACTGTGGGGTGCCAAAACCCGCTCCCGTCCCTGTCAGGTCGTTCCCGGGGTGGTTGAGCACGTTGAGGGCTTTCGCGATGCCAAAATCCAAGAGCTTGGCGACGTCGGTCTTGACCCCTTTGGACGTCAACATGATGTTGGCGGGCTTCATGTCGCGGTGCACGATGCCGAGCGTGTGGGCTTCGGAGAGGGCGTCGAGCACCTGCATGATGATCTTGACGGAGCGCTGCATCCCGAGCGCCCCCTCGGAGATGATGATCTGCTTGAGCTCACGTCCGGAGATGAACTCCATCACCATGAACAAAGAGCCATCAGGCAGGGCTCCAAAGTCGTACATGCGAACGACATTGGGATGTTCGAGCCGCTTGGCCAGCTCGACTTCTCTGGTGAACCGCGCGGCGACGTCGGGAACACGGTTGATGGCGTCGCCATGCAGCATCTTGATGGCGACCTCGCGACCCAGCTTCAGATGTTCGGCTTTCCAAACCACTCCGAAACCACCACGGCCTATCGGCGCCAGCAGCCGATAGTTGTTCGCGATGACCTGGCCAGAGTTGAGAGTCGACATTGGATTTTGTGTGCAGAGCAGACGCCGTGACCAAGGGGTTCGCGACCGGCGTGCATCCAGCGAGGGGCGAATGCCGACAGTTTAACCCTCAAAGGCACAAAACGTCGAGCTATTCACCTTCCTATCCTCGACGCGATCGCGCGTAGGCACGCAGTTGGCTCGCCTCGACCGCTCGGTGTCGAGTAGCACGCGCGCATTGTGCTTCCCGAACCCTTTGATGCTCCATGGTTCCCGTGCATCGGCTCCTGGCGCCGAGCCTGAGAAACAGAGAGGACCGCCGCTGCTTGCAGTGACGGTCCTCGCATAGAGAGCGCAACGCGGTGCTAGGGGGTCGCGCCTTCCGGGGCCGCGCCTTCGACTGGAGCGGCACCACCAGCGGGAGCGCCCTCTGCGGGAGCGCCGTCTGCGGGAGCGCCGTCTGCGGGAGCGCCATCTGTGGGCCCTTCGAGGCCTGTGCCATCTGCACCGTCCGCCGGAGCCCCGTCCGACGGCGCATTTGTGGTTGCCCCGCCGTCTCCCACCGGCATGCTACCTGGCGTTGCTGAACCCAGCTTCGCTTCGGTGTCGAGGTAGAGTTGGTATTCGAACGCGAGCTGGCGTATCTCCTCGAGGGAGATCGAGCCGGTGATCTTCACCATCTTCACGGGAACCTTAGGCTCGGTCATATCCTCGAAGAGCTCTTCCTTCACGATCGTGTAAGACTCGACCTTGTCGGGTAGGATGTTCTGCTTGAGCGAGTTCTGTCCGAGCATCCCAGCGACCACGAAACCCGTCACTTTCACGGTCTCTCGCTTGGCCATGGTGTAGTAGGGGCCCATGGCGACGGGGTAGACTTCTGGATCGGTCAGGTCCAGGGCCAAGGTGGCCTCGGAGAGGGGGATGGAGACCACCATCGTGATGGTCTGGTCGTCGACGGTCACGTTGGGGTCGGCGTCCAAGACGGGCTTGATCTTGGTCGTGAACTGCTCGTTCGCTTTCGCGAAGAAGGCCTGCTCGGTGAGTTCTTTGACGCGGTCGCGCATGCGACGCTTGAACTCGGGGTAAGGGCGAACCGTGCTGAACACTTTGTCGATGTGGGCCAGCTCCTTGTTGCGCTGCTCTTCGGTCATGCCGTCACCGAGCTTGCTGTGTTCGCCGCGATAGCGTTCGAATTGGTAGTCGTAGAGCGAGATCAGGAGCGCGTACGCCTTCTCTTTGGTCTTGCCATCGGCGGTCTCGGTGACCGTCAAGATCAGCTTCTCGATCTCGTCCTCGACGTGCGAATCTGCGCGATAGACGCCCTTGCGCCACATGTCTTCGGCTTTGAAGAGGTGGGCGTCGGTAAGCTGGAGGCCGAGCGATTTCTTGGCGCCGTCGTTGTCGGCCTTGGCGATGGCGTCTTCGAACGCCGCGATGGCTTCGTCCGCCTTCTTCTGCTTGAGGTAGACCTCACCGATGCCGGCCAGCGCGTCGAGATTGTTGGGGTCGTTCTCGAGCGCCGCGTTGAAATTCTCGAGCGCCTCTTCGTACTTGCCGCGTTCGAACGCGGACTTTCCGCGCCCGACGAGCTCACGTGAGTCGGGCTTGCAGCCCAGCACCAAGGCGAACGCTGCGATCATCAGGAACCATGTGAAGCTTCGGAACCGTTGCATTCTCTCTCCCCAACTAGGCCAAAGAACGAGGTGGTGAAGGAATCGGCGTTCGTTTCTGGTGAGAACATACCCGCCTCGAGGGTCGCGCTCGGCCGACGTCGAGCGACCCTGGATGCGAGGGGGTAGGGCGCTACTTTTAGCGTTCCAATGGAGGGAACGTCAACCTCGACAAACGCTCTTGGGCTTGGGCCGGCGACCTCGGGGCCCGCGCAGTACCTAGATCAAGGCGAGCACCAAGACCAACGCGATAAAGAGAGCAAGGGAGATGACGCCGAGGAAAACCACCGCCATCGGTATGGGAGCGACGGTGACCGTCGGTTGAAACGGGACTCGCGGACTCATGGGCGCGCCTGCTCCAAGCACCCGCACCTGCCCATCGAGCGAAGTCGCAGTGATGATCGTCGGGACATTGGCGGCGGGTCGGACGGCCTGTGTCGTCTCGGCAACCGGAACCTGTTGCGACGGCCGCCCTTGGTTGAACGCTTGCGTCGGTTGAAAGGAGATCTTTGCGGGTGCGCCCTCATTGGCCACGATGACCGAGGGGCCCGATTCGATCGAGGTCTTCTGGGTTTGGCCGCTGACCGTGGCCGGGTTCCCGCCGGTCATCATGGTCGGCGTTGAGTCGATCTCCGAGCTGCCCTTAACGGGGGCCTGGCCCACGAACGGTTCATCGGGGGGGGGGCCGTAGGAATCGAGGGATTTGCGTTTCGATGAGGTCAGGCGGGACTCGATGTCTTTGTACATCTGCTCGGCTGAGCCGTAACGCTGCTTCCAATCCTTGGCGAGCGCGCGCTCGAGCACCGGCCCTAACGGACAGTCGCGCAGCCACTGGGGAATCGGGACCTCCTCCTTGAGCTGGCGTTGGATCACGTCGGTCGGCTCAGCACACGCCATTGGCGCCACTCCGGTTGCCAGCTCCACGTAGATCAAACCCACGGCGTAGATGTCCGTGTGTGGGCCTGCGTTCTCGCCGATAATCTGCTCGGGCGCCATATACTGAGGGGTCCCGAAACCGACGCCCTGCATCAGGTTCTGGGCAGTGAGATCGGCGTACGTACCGTCAAAGGCCTTGGCGATCCCGAAGTCCAACACCTTGACGACGTCGGTCCTGAGGCCCGCGCGGGTCAACATCACGTTGGACGGCTTGAGATCCCGATGCACGATGCCCAACGAGTGGGCTTCGGCCAAGGCGTCCAGGATCTGCATGATGATGTGCGTCACGCGGTCCAGCGGCAGCCTTCCCTCTTCCCTGAGCACCTCTTCGAGCTCCTGCCCGCGGATGTACTCCAACGCCATGAAGATCAGGCCGTTGGGCAGTCGTCCATGGTCGTAGAGCCGTACGATGTTGGGATGCTCGAGCTTGCGCGCGAGATTGACCTCACGCTCGAAGCGCTGGAACAGATCCGGCAAGAAGGGGTTGTCCTGCTGCCGCATCGCTTTGATCGCAACCTCGCGATCAAGCAGGATCTGAGTTGCCAAATAGACATCCCCAAAGCCGCCTTCGCCGATCTTGCGCTCTATTCGGTAATTCGTGCCCAGGATCTGGCCTGGGCTCAGTGTTTGTGGCTTGGACACGAGGGTGGCTTACCGCACTCTCTTTGGACCTCAGACCTTTCGTCTGACTTCGAATCGGCCGAGACCCTACCGATGGTGCATGGGTTAGGGTTCACCTCGAGAGTATACGAGGCAGGCTCCTGCCGCGGCAAGCGCGGCACCTACCGGTCGGCTGCATCGACGCTCATTTTGACAGGTCAAAAACCTTCACGTTGTCGAATTCGAGCGGCGAGTCCCAGGTGTTGAAAGCAAAAAACTGATGCCCTGTCCCCACGAGTGGGTCTGGGTCTTCGAACATGAGGAAGGGGTTCCCGTCGACAAAGCATCGAACCTGGGAGTCGGTGCGGACCAACGCAAAGTGATAGACTCGGTCCTTCTCGACACCGACGGTTGCCCTCGTGATCCGGTCTGGACCGTGCTCGTCGAGGCGCGCAAACCAATCTTCGCTGTTGTTGTGCGCCCCAAAGACCACGATGTACCCAGACTGGTGGGCCTCGCCATCCCCAAAGACCTCGAATTTGATGTCGCCCTCGTCGCTTCGGGCCCGCGCGTCGAACTCGACTCGGACCTTCTCTGGGAGCGCTTGGGTGGTCCAGATCGGTGGCTCGTTGCGGTTCTTCTCGATGTGCAGCCAACCCTCGACGAGACGTGCTCGCGGGTGGGGTTTCCACCCGTCTCCCAGTTTGGTCCCCTCGAACCCGTCCTCGAACAACAGCTCACCACCTGTGAGCCCGTCCATGGAAAAGGACTGCACCGCTCCGGCCTGGCGGCGCTTGCGCCCAGGGTCCGCTTGGCAAGCGGCCAACCACGTGCCAAGCACAAACGCCACGAAGAGGACGCATGTCGTTGTGGTTCTGAGCTTTCTCACTCTCATTGGTATCCTGCCTCGCCTGCCCACGACCGAGTCTGGCATCAGTTTGAAGAGCTGCAGTGCGACAATCGGTCGTCCGCTCGGCAATTCTCCGGTGGTCTCTTACTCGTCGTCCCCAGGCTCGTCGCCCTCCCCTTTGTCAGGGTCGGAAGAGCCACCATCGGGATCGAACGCCCCTTCCACGAACACCACGTCGCCGCGTTTGTTCGTGCAGATCGTCCCGACAATGCTCCCCTCGTCAACGCAGCGCTCGACACAGGCTTCGACGCCTGCGGGATCGTCCTGGGCCAACGTGTCGTCTCCTGGCTCCTCAGCGTCGGGGTCGGCGGTCGGCTTTGGGGCGGGGGTCTTCTTTGCGTCTTTGGCGGGCTTGGGCTCTTCTTTGGCGGGCTTGGGCGCTTCCTCGCTGGGAGGTGGCTCGTCGCTTTCGGGTTTGCCCTCCTCGTCGTCCACCCTCTCAGCCTCTCCTTCTGGCTCGGCCGGCGCGCAGCTCAAGGCGCACGCGTTCTCCAACGCCGCGTCTGAGGCCTCCTCCAAAGACGGGCCGCTGGCAAACGCCTCGAAGAGCTGCTCGGAGGCGTCGATCTTGACGGTACAAACCAGGGCATCCGCCCACACCGTTGACGTCTCAAGGCTCAGCGCACCACAGGCCAATCCAAAAATTGCCGCACGGACGCCCAACGTCCAGCCTGGCCGCTGCCAAACTCGTCGTTTCATGCCTTCTCCCCGTCCCCGTCGGGGACTTCGTTGCCTTGTGCGGCGCCCTCGTCGACCGAATCTGTCGAGCGCCGCTCTGCTAGGGTCTGGCTGGCTCGCGCAGCCTGTTGTGCCGCCTCGTGAAGCGCCTGTTGTTGCTCGGCGGCCTGTGCCTTGAGGTCGGCCTCGACCTTGTCTGGATCCATGCCCATCTCTTTGAGCAACATCCTGTCTTTGTAGTCGAGCTTGGCCTCTTCGAGTGGCCGAGGCGCATCCGTGGTGAAGGCAGTCACGAAGTCTTGGTACTCAGCGATGGCGCCGCTCTCGGGCAACACGACGCCGATCTGGCGCAACGCGCAGAGTGCCAGGATCGCCACGATGGAGAGATCGAAGTAGCGCTGAGTGTTCTTCGGATCCTTGAAACCCTCGCCCAGCTTTGCACGCAGGTCCGCGTCGTACTTTGAGGCCAGGTCACCGAGCAGGTCTCCGACCTGCTCGAAGTCGCCGCTGAGCACGTTGGCCAACACCAGACAGAGGTGATCGTAGCGCTCCAAAGTCGGATGGGGCTCGCTCTTGAGCGCCCTCTGGAACGGCTCGCGGGCTTCCGCAAAGAGATTCAGCGCAAGCACCGCCTCGTCGTCGAACCCCCGGCCGATGGCCGCGATGGTGCCCGCGTAAACCAGCGCTCCGAGCCCAGCGAGGTCTTGCGTGCTCAGACAGGAACCTCGCATGAAGTAGCGGGTGAGGAGGTTCGCCTCGCGGAAGACGTCGTCCGGAGCCGAACGGGCCAAAAGCAAGGTCAAAGGCAACCCAAAGCGCATGGACATCTCCAGGATCACCAACGGCTGGCCGCTGATGATCCCCAACTCCACTGGTAGCACTCTGCGGGTCAGAAAACGCTCGTTGGGATGTCGGGCCAGGTGCAGGCTTGCCTCCTTATGAAGACAACGAGCGGCGAGGAAGATGTCGTCGATGACGCCAACGATGGGCTCGCCCGCAAGCCACCTGAGGTTCGCTCGCGCGACGTACCCCTCATAGTTGCGGTAATCCAGCTCATCGACGTGGAGGGCGAAGAACTCCTCGCTCTCCGCGAAGCGCACTTTGATGGCTTCCGGATCCACGTCCTCGATACGCTGTCGCTGTACGGGCTGTGTTGTCGTCTCGTCCATGACCTCGTCCATCATCGAGTAGTGGTCGCATGAAGCGTTGGCCCAGCGGGGTCTTGACGATTCGAGGCGACGCGAATTCAGGGCTGCGTGCGAGCGCGCTCGCCCCTGCTCGTCGGCCAAACACTAGGAGTTGAGAGGCCTAGTGGTCAACGTCCAGCAAAACACCCCTGGCAGCACACCCGGGGACTTCGAAATGCGGCCAACCACGTGGGGCTCAGTTGCTTGCCGTTTGTCGGACCTGCAAAAGAATGCCCTGCTTCTTCAGCGAATTCCAGCCGCAGGTCGATCATACCCACAGATGCGCTGCGGGGCGGCGTGCAAGAGGTTCGAACACGTCGGATGTTCACGACGTGGGGTGCGAGCAACCCCTCGCAGCAAGGGATGGCCAAGAGTCGCTGCAACCCGAAGGGTTGCCGCGCACTGGAGTTTGTACACTTGTGGGTTCGGGCGGTCGGACGCGGCTCCACGTCGTGGGTTCGGGCGGTCCGATGCGGTTCCACGTCGTGGGTTCGGGCGGTCGGACGCGCGGCCCAGCGCTCCGCACTGGGATACTTCCTGTGACGGCCCCTTCAGGGCCGACGCCCAGGGTTGGGGGGCGCCGGAAGGTCTGATGGCCACAAACCTGGGCGGGAGGTGACATGGGCGTGCAACCCGAAGGGTTGCGCGCAGAATGCGCACAACTGCACTCAGTTCGAAGTGACGAACCCATCGTAGCCCTGCCGGGACTTGATCTTGCCTTGCGCCGACTGGGCCTCTTCGCGGCTCTCATAGCGGCCGACTTGCACGCGATACCACGCCCCTTTGCCAGGCACCGACTCTTTCTTCACGTACGCTTTCAGTCCTGAAGCTTCGAGCTCCTCAGCCATGGTCGATGCGACCGACTTGTCCTGAAACGCGGAGACCTGAACCGTGAACCGCCCTTGCGTTTTCGACGGCTTCTCGGCCTTCTTTTCCTTGGCCTTCGGAGTCTTCTCGGACTTGGAAACCTTCTCGCGGGACCGTTCGGCCGACGACGAGACGGACTTGCTCTGCAGGGCTCGCTCCACTTGCTCGGCCGGGCTGACGCCCGACGTCAGGGTCTCCTCGGCCTTCGCTGCAGGTTCCTCCTGGAAGGGGTCGACAGGCTTCCCCGCCATGCTGTTCGTCGAATTCTGGCGCATGGGGGCCTGGTCCGCGCTCGCCACTTGTTCTGCCACTGGAGCAATTGCCTGAGCGTGCTCGGTGGGCTCCGACGCCTCTAACGACTTCTGCTGGTCCAACTTGGCTTGCTTCTTCTCAGCCTTCTTCGACTTGCTCTCGACGACGGCCGCAACGTCCTCGGCGACCTTCACGTCCTCTTTCTTATGCTTCTTCTCTTCGAGCTTTGGATTGATCGGCAGCTCGATGGCTCTCAACTCACGGCGAGGAGCTGGCGCATCGAGCAGCGCGAAGAAGCCGAAGTCCTGCGGCCCTGGTAACTCGCCCGTGACTGACACGATGGACTCAGCAGTCGGTGGTACGGCAGAGGCCTCTGCGACGGTCTCGGGTCCGACGTTCTTCCCAATGTGGAGCCCAACCAGAAAAATGAGCCCGACTCCGAAAACACCACCAATGACTGTGCAGACCACCTGCTTGGCGTCGAAGCGACCTGATTTGGCTCGCCGTGTGCTCATCGACTCCTCCGTTCCTCGACTAAGGGAGGCTACTGCGCGCGGTGACTGCGCGACGCCCTCGACCGTCTCAACGGTACGTCGTCTGCCCGCATCGGCAAAAAACGGGGGAGCACCGTGGAGGACCGACACCTGACGCCGAGGCCTACACTTGCGATCTGGAACAATTTGTCCTCCATTTGGACTCTGTTGGCTCCCTTGCCCACGACCGATCCCGCGTCATTCCGGCGACTTGCGGCGCGAAGATCGCTCGTCCGCTCGGCGCGCCTCAGCGACGATCGACGAGCTGCTTCTTCTTCAGCATCTTCGCCAAAACTTTGCGCATCGAGGTGAGCTCTTCGTCGGCGAACGTGCGCTGCGCGACGGGGGGTTCACTGCGGGCGGTCTTGTTCATGATGCTGATGGGATAGTCCGAGTGCTTCTGGCCGAAGAAGTGGCCCAGCTCGTGGGCCAGTGTCGTATTCCACGAGAGGCTCGACAGAATGAGCCAGCGTCGGGAGCGCTTCTCGCGGTCTCTCCAGTGCACGCCATAGATCTCCCCTTCTTCATCGACGTTTGCCAAGTGCTCGACCACGTAGACTTGCACCACGCCTGTCCGGAACGCACCACGTCCCAGCATGTCGCGCTCGCTGCGTTCGGTGATCGTGGCCAATCCTGCGTCCAACGCTTGGACCGATGCGAGCTCGAAGGCCACACCGATGGGCTCGAAGTGAGCGTTGGCGGTCTCGACCTGGCCTGTGACCCACTCGGCGGTCTGCACCGGCTCTCCGTCCTTGACGACGATGAAGAGCTCAATGGCGAAGCAGTGCTCGATCGTGTCGACGCACTTTGGGCTGGCCTCGAGGATGCCCTCGAGTGTGTCGTCGTCAGCGCCGTGCAGCGGTTGACCGAAGAGCAGGAGCACCGCAAGCAGCACCGCAGCGACGCCGTAGCGGGGGAATCGGCCTGCACGAACGCGCTGCGGTTCCGCTCTGTTCACGCGGCTCTACCCCTCACTGGGCGCTAGTCGAAGCTCTCCCAGTAGTCGAGCCGCCCGTCCCCTGAGGAGTCGTGCCCAACCTGGGCGAGCTTGCCCTCCACGTAGATCTCCCAGCGTTCGACGAGCCCGTCATGGTTCTTGTCGAGCTCGACCTTGTAGAGGACGCCTTCGCGGAAATGCCGCGCGGCGACTGGCGTCAACAGCCCTGGAATGAAAACGTCCCGCTTCACGACGCGACCTTTGTCATAGTACGACACCAAGTCGATGCTGCCGTCGAAGTTGGAGTCGGCCTCCTCCTTGAAGAGCGCCTCCAGCAGGTTGTAGTGGAACCAGATGTCCACCTTGCCGTCGAAGTTAGAGTCGACCTCTTTGCGAGCCAATTTGGTGGTCTCTTTGGCGTCGTCGATGTTTTCTTTCTCTTTGGTATAGAGCTTCCAGAGGTCGGCGACATTGTCGTTATTGAGATCGAAAGGCTGCACGGTCATGCCCTCTCTGCCATAGAGAGTGCTGGGCCCTGGGTCGGTCATCCCTTTGTACCTCTCCTCGAGATTGCTCGGGAGCTCGCCCTCGGTCGCTCCACAGGCGACCGCCGTGAGCGCCAGAAGGAAGGACAGAACCAGGAGGTTTCGCAGGTTGGACTTCAATTTCGACCTCGGATTCTTGTTGGTCTCAAAAGGGCGACCGCCGGTGGGTTCGATTGGGACTCTTTGCTCTGAAGCCTGGCGGCAGGTCGCATCCCAAAGTGCTCTTCGCTAGGCGGCCTACCACGCGGACTCGGACTTCGAGCGGACGTAGGCCAGCGCTAGAAACAACTTTGGTGACCAGTGTAGCGCCATTCCGCCAGGCTGGCTACGAAACTGGCAACTTGCGTGACCAATCCTGCGCTTGCACTCGCCGCAAGGGGCTATTCGAGGTGGTGATGGCGATGCGATCGCCAAAAGAAGCCGGGAATCCCAGGTGCGGCCCATCCAAATAGACCCAACCAGTCCGCATCTTGGGAATGATCGAGACGACCTCATCTGGCTCGAGCAGACCCGAGTAGTGCTCGAATGCTCTCCCTGGCGACACGTACAACTCGCGAACCCAATACTGCATTCGTCGATCGTCGAGCGCCATGATCTGCCCGCCCGCTGAGTGAATCGCTGCCGTGGAGCCGGCTGCTGTGGAAAACCACACGCCACTCGACTTCTGCGACTCCTCACGGCCCCGAATCGACAGCAAATAAGAGCTCGTCGCTGCTGGACACTCGTGCGTGAAGAGAATGTCGTTGAGCACTGGCGGGCCAAGCAATTGGTCGTTGACGGTGAGCTGCAATCGGGTCAACTCCTGCACCTCGAGCTTGCCAGACAGATAGCTCTCGACCACCTCCTCCACCTGCTCGACGGACACCGAACAGAGCGACCCAACTGAAGTCTGAGGGTCGGAGTTGATCCCCAGAATCGGAATGTTGGAGACGTGATGGCTGGCCTCGAGGAGGGTCCCATCCCCCCCCAACACCACCACCAGGTCGAGCTCGGACAGCTCCCCCGCTGGCAGCTCCCCTCGATAGGACATGGAGAGAGCGATCGGAGCGCGCTTGAGCGCCATCGTCACCCTTTCGAGCGCTGCCTTCTGACGACGGTGGGCCCCTCGCAAGCTAGCGACGGAGACGTCGTCTCTTGACACCAGCTCGGTAATGCGCTCGTCGTGATGCTCCTGAACGTAGAGCTGATAGAGGCTGTGCTTATAGACCAACAGCACGCGCGGGTGCGATGGAGGCTGAAGAGTGGAGTTCATGCGACTCGGACTCATCGGAGGTTGACCAATCACCAAGCTCAAACTCTGCCCCGACTTGTGTTCTTTGTCGATCCTCCCAAGGCTCACGTCGTTGCTTGCCTCACACTGCGAGAGCGCCGAGCCGCTTGCAGGCGATGACCTCTTCCCTTCGTGGGCCAGGAGCACTAGGTTTCCTGCGCTTCCTTCTCCCGACGAGGCCGACGCCCAGCGCCCCTCGACACGTAAGGCGAGATGGCCAACATCGTCCTCAGCACCTTCAACGCCCGCTTCCACCACTGCGCTGTCGGTCTGCGCTTCCTCGCCGCAAACCTCGGCGAGCAAGCAGGGACCTGGAAGATTCTCGAATTCGTCGTCACTGACCGAGTCCTGGACGTGGCCGAGAAGCTCCTCGCCGAGCAGCCCCAGGTCATTGGGCTCGGGGTCTACATTTGGAACCGGCCCCAGACCTACGAGCTCGTTCGGCTGCTCAAGTCCCTCCAGCCTGAGCTCTGCGTGGTCATTGGTGGCCCAGAGGTGACCTACACCTCCGCCGATGACCCGCTGGTGCGCGCCGCCGACATCCTCATCCGAGGCGAAGCCGACCTGGCCTTTGCCGAGGTCTGTCGAACCGTGCTGGCCGGGGGGCGCCCAGCTCCGGTCATCGCCGCAACACCTCCGCAAATGGCGGAGCTGGTCTTGCCTTACGACCTCTACACCGACGCAGACATCGCCCACCGCACGCTCTATGTCGAGTCGTCCAGGGGTTGCCCATACACTTGCCAGTTTTGCCTCTCGTCCATCGAGAAAGGCGTGCGTGTCCTGCCCCTGCCACGCGTCTTCGAGGCCGTCAGCGCGCTGCTGAGCAGAGGAGTCCGACAATTCAAGTTCCTGGACCGAACCTTCAACCTCAACATGGCGCGGGTGACCGCGATCCTCGAGTTCTTCTTGGAGCGCTACGAGGAGGGGATGTTTCTCCACTTCGAGATGGTGCCCGAGCGACTGCCGGACTCCTTGCTGACGCTGCTGGCCCGCTTCCCAGCGCACACCGTGCAGCTCGAGGTCGGCATCCAGACTTTTGACCCGCAGGTCGCAACGCGGATTCAGCGAAGCCAGGACAACTCTAGCATCGAGGCCAATCTGCGCGCCTTGGCGCAGAAGGCTCAGGTGCATCTGCACGCCGACCTCATCGCGGGCCTGCCGGGCGAAGGCCTGACCTCGTTCGGTGCGGGGTTCGACCGCCTCGAAGCGTTGGGGGTGGCCGAAATCCAGGTCGGCATCCTCAAGCTGCTCCAAGGTGCACCCATCATCATACACCTCGAAGCGTTCGAGATGGTCTTCGCACCCGAGCCTCCGTACGAGGTGCTGCGCACCAAGGACCTGAGCTTCACCGAGCTGCAGCGCTTACGCCGCTTTGCGCGCTACTGGGATCTGGTGGGCAATTCTGGAAACTTTCGCCAGAGCGCCCCCTTGCTCTGGGGCGACTCGAGCCCGTTCGACGGCTTTATGGCGTTCTCCGACTGGCTCTTCGCCGAGACCGGCGCCACCCACAACATCGCCCTGATGCGGCTGTCGGAGTTGGTGTTTCGCTACCTGATCGAAGTGCGTGTCCTCGCGCCCCAGGACGCGGCCGAGAGGGTGCTCACCGACTACCAACGCAGTGGACGCAACGACGTCCCTCCGTTTTTGCGGCCCCACCTGCCGAACCTCGTAGCCAAGACGCGCCAGGCGCCAGCCACGCTTCCTCGCCGGCAGGCTCGCCACGCTCAGGCACTCGCCGCTGAACCTGTGGACGAATCGCCGAGCGGAGCAAAATGAGGCTCACTTCTTCTTGAACACCTCAGGCAGCTCGGCCTCGAGGTGAAAGCCGTTGTACGGTTGGCACTTGTCGTGCGGCATAGCGGGGACCAACGCGGCCTTCTGCAAGGACGCGCCGCCGTCGACCCGCAAGGTATCGCCAGTGATGAAGGCCGCCGCGGGGCTGAGCAAGAAGACGACCGCCGCCGACACCTCGCTCTCGGTTCCGATCCTCGAGGATGGGTTCTTCGGCATGATCTCGGCCGCCATCCGCTGGACGTCCGGCGGGTAGTTCGCCAGCCCGCTCGAGAGCACGTAGCCCGGTGCCACCGAGTTGACTCGAACCCCACACGGTGCCCACTCGATGGAGAGAGTCTTGGTCAGGTTGACCACGCCAGCGCGAGCAGCGCCGGTGTGCGCCATGCCTGGGAAGCCGTTCCACATGTCGGCGACGATGTTGACGATGGCGCCGCCGCGGCTCGACATGCTGTGGTTGAACACCGCCTGGGACATCAAGAAGGTGCCGGTCAAATTCGTGTCGATGACCGCACGCCAGCCCTTTGCACGCAACATCGCCGCAGGAGACGCAAACTGCCCGCCGGCGTTGTTCACCAGCGCGTCGATGCCACCGTGCTTGGCGACGATTTCGCGGACGACTCGGTCGACTGCTTCGTCTTCGCGGACGTTGAGCTCGACACTGTCCGCCTTCCCGCCCGCCTCCTCAATCTCGGCGACGGTCTGTTGCAGCACGCCTGTGCGGCGCCCGGCGATAACAACGGTCGCCCCGAGCGCGGCGAGCTCGTGAGCGATGCAGCGCCCAATGCCCGTGCCTCCCCCGGTGACCAGAGCCACTCTCCCCTCGAACAACGACGCCCGAAAGACGCTCTCATACCCCTGATTACCCATGAACCTCGGTCTCCTTTGCCTGCAGGTCTGTGCAGCACGCTCATACCACCGCGAGCCCATGCCGGGTAGCCGAGGCGTCGCGCGAGTTGGCCCAGCCTGGCTCGAAGCGAGCCAGCGGCGGGCGCTTTTGGGGCGCCGGGCCATCGCCGTGGCGTACCCTGAGAGCCCATAAGCCCCAAGCTCACCAATGGCCGCTGGGGTGTGGCGAAACGAACGGGGCGAAGAGCAAGGGCTCGTCGCGGTGAGCTCAGAGGTCGTCGTCGTCAGATGGGAGGGCTCGAGTCTTGAGTGGGGTCAGCGTCCTGACGTGGCCCTCTTCCTTCTTTTTCCGACGCTTGAGGACGGAGGTCAGCGGCACCCCATCGGCGAGCTCCTCTGGTGCCGCGCGGATCGAACTGAGCTCTTCTCGTCCCATCTGCATGGTCTTGCGGACCTCTGGGGCTTGGATACGGGGATGCGTGGAGGCG
>PFUG01000572.1 GCA_002789955.1 Deltaproteobacteria bacterium CG_4_9_14_3_um_filter_63_12
CTCGGGCATCAGCTGTCGGCTGCATATGCAGAGTTCAACATGACCCCATTCGGCAAGCCGTTGGTTGCGGATCCATCGAATGCGGAGATGGTCACGTTGAATTCCGCGCAATGCCTGAGTCTTGCAAACAAACTTATCGTCCTAATCGACGCATCGAACGAGGCCTGGCGTGGAAACTATCTCATGAAGCTCTTGAGTGCTGGTGACGACCCTGGTCTCAAAAATGGGTTCGGACTATTGGGGGCGGAACCCGCAAAGGACCTGATCATGTCCGCTGCGATGGTTGAAGACATTGCAGCTTACATCTCGCTCAGCCCCCGCCCAAGTCTCCTAGAGAAGGTATGCCCGGCTCCCTTCGAGCGCGACATCCTCGGTTCAATCCAAGAGGACTTCTATCACCGGGTCCACTGAGGAAATGTGGCATTCCTGGCGCTCAAGCTGCCGACAACTCACTCGCCACCCTGTGCGCCTTGCGCTCCAACTCCAACAGCTCCGGCAACGCCGCCTTCAGCCGCTGCTCTAGCAACGACCCATCCGCATACGCATCGAAGGTCGCCTGCTTGTCCATCGCCACACCCCGGATGCGCTCCTCGATCGACCGCCGCATGAGCAGCCGATAGATGCTCACTCGTTGGGTTTGTCCTATGCGATGGGCTCGATCGATGGCCTGGTTCTCGACCGCAGGGTTCCAGCCTGGATCGAAGAGGAACACGGTGTCCGCCGCCTGAAGGTTGAGGCCCATGCCTCCCGTGCGGATCTGGAGCAGCATCACGTGGTGTTGCCTCGACCGGCCGAACTCTTCCACCATCTCTTGGCGACGAGAGGCTTCGACCTGCCCATCGAGCTTGAACGGTGTGCCCGTCTCCTTCTGAATTCGGTTGAGGGGCTCCAGGAACTCGCTGAAGACGAGCGCCTTACGGCCTCCGCCCTTGAGCTCCTCGAGCTGCGCCAGCAAGTACTCGAGCTTCGGTGAGGAGCCCTTGGTCGGGCAGAAGTTGCAGGTCTGCCGAAGCGTCGACAGCACCGCGAACCCACTCTCTCCGCTGTTGAGCGTCCGGACGTAGCTCTTCAATTGCTCGGGTTCGAAGTCCAACAGGATGTCGGTCTCGACCTTCGCGGGCAGGTCGGCGAACACCTCGACCTTCTTCCGCCTGAAGTAGAAGCCCTCGACCTTGCGCTTGAAAACCCCCTCCGGCGTATTGCGGGTCGCCCAGGCCCACTGGCCAAGCGTCTTCGCCAACACGCTGAACTCCTCGAGGTTGTTCTGAAACACCGTCCCCGTCAGGTAGAACGCGTACTTCGCCTGGACCACGATCTTCGTGGTGAAGATGTGGCGCTGAGTGCTTTCGTTCTTGATCAGATGGGCCTCGTCGAGGACCACCGCATCGATCGTCTCGAAGACCGTCCGATAGAGCGGAAAGTCGGTTCGGGCGAGGTCGTAGTTCAGCAGGCCGATCGCCCGCTGCGCCTTCCCGAACTCAGCGTAAGCCTTGGCCCTCGCCGCTGGAGGTCCAGCCAGAAGAAAGACCTTGAACCCGGTGAATCGCTCGATCTCCGCCTGCCAGTTGTAGAGCAACGTCTTGGGGGCGACGACGATGACTCGGTTCACCTCGCCCGCGCGGTTCAGGTGGTTGAGGGCCGCCAAGGCTTGGACCGTCTTCCCGAGCCCCATCTCGTCGCCCAGTAGGCAACGGCGAGCGTGGATCAGAAACCGCGCGCCCACGTCTTGGAACCGATAAAGGTTACCTTTGAAGCCGTTGAGATCGAGCTGAACGTGCTGGATGAGGTGAGAGATGTCGGCGGCTTTGGTGGGCCGATTCTCGCGGTAGGTGACGGGGCCAAGATCGGGAACGTGGTTTCCGAAGTGCTTGTGCAGCTTGGAGTACAGCCAAAGACCAAGAACAAGCAGCAGAACGAAAACGACCCCAACAGAATCCGCCGAGGCGACACAAAACAAAGATATCTGCACCCTCCCCCTTGATGACACTCATCTACGGCAGCTAATCCTCATCACTCAACAGAGCACACCTCGAAATGCTTCGTCTTCGAACAGCCACACCGCCGTTCGCCGCTCGCCATGCGCCGCGGGGTGGTCCATGCGGATCAGCAGTAACGCCTGTGGAGCCCCTGCGATGTTCACCTGATAGCGGTTCGCGAAGTGGAGCCGGTCACTCTTGACCCAGCAATGCCCACTCACCTCGAACCCCAGGTCGCGCCTCCCGAAGGTCTCACAAGCCCGACGCCAGAACGGCTCGCCGAAGATCACGATCACCTGCGGGAACGCCCCGTGCCCAGCCAACTCGCGAAGCTCGCCGTGCCAGACTCCCTCCGACTCTTTGAAACGGGACTCGTCGAGTTGGTCGCTGTGCAGCCCTTCGCACCTGCGCAGGAACCTTTTGATGGCGTTGGTGACGTACATGGACTCCGAGCACAGTGCCGTAGGCGGAGCTCCAAAGCAATCAAAAGCGGCCAAATGGACGTCCGCTGTCGACCAAGAGGGGTTGTCGCGGGCGGGGAGCCCACGACGAAGTCCCTCCAAAAAAACCTCTCTGCGACTCTGCGCCTTTGCGACTCCGCGTTAAGAACCGAAGCCAAGACCCACAACCAGCCCCGAGAGCCCACGACGAAGTCCCCTTCAAGAACCCGCCTTGCGCCTCGGCCGCCCTTTGCGTCCTTGCGATAAGCTCGAAGCCAATCTCACCACAACCCCCCTCACGAAATCACCGCCGCCAAATCCACCGCATGCAGCGGCCCCGCCTTCTCGACCTCGTAGTCTTCTGGCCGGCACGTCAACACGATCACCTGGATGGTCTCGGCCGCGTTCCGCAGCATCTCGCCGATCATCCGAGTGCGGCTCACGTCGCTCTGCACCAGCTGATCGTCGAGCATCAGCACCGATTTGAGGCGCTCGGCCAGCGCGATGCGCATGACCGTGGCGAGCTGCTCGCGGGTGCCGATGGAGAGCTCGTCGAGGCCTCGCGATTCGCCCTCCTTGAAGATCCCTTGGGCGTCGAGCCCCTGACCGAGCTGCAGCGCGCCGTAGCGCGCCTGCGTCAGCGAGTCGAACCGCTCGCCGATGGCCGGCGCCAAGGCGCGGCCTAGGTGGTCGGCCGCTTGCGACTCGGTCTCGAGCAACGTGTCGCGCAGCAGCTTCCAGGCCTCGTAGTCGAGCTCGAGGTCGTCCGACTGTGTCTCGAACTCCTCCACCTCGAGCTGCGCTTCGTCACGGGCGTCGGCCAGACTTCTGCCGTCCGACTGCTGGAGGAGCACGGCGAGCTCGGTGTTGCGGGTCGAGATGCGAGCGAGCTCTTGTACCAGGCGCTCGCGTTGCAGTGCGTCGTCGTCGTCTTCGTCGACAGGGGGTGGGGTGGGGGTGGGGAGAGCTTGCTGGGCAGAATGATGGGTGGCGACGATGGACGCTCGATCCAGTAAGCCCAAGTGCTGCCGCTGACTCTCCAGTTGCCCCTCGAGCCGGGCGACGCGGTCGCGAAGGGCTACGGCGGACTCTTGCAGTTGGACGCGTCTCTGGGTGAGGGCGGCGAGGGCTTGGGCGGCCTGGTCCACGGCGCGTTGGGCGGCGTCGAGGGCCTCGCTGCGCTGGCCTTCTAGGGCGGCGCGCGCGGCGAGCACTTGCTGCAAGGCCGCTCGGGCCTCGGTTCGCTGGGTCTCGAGCGTGGGCAGGTCGGCTTCCCAGTTGGGTCCGAGGGCTTTGGCGCGCTCGGCTAGGTCGGCCTCGAGGGCGGCGAAGGCTTCG
>PFUG01000006.1 GCA_002789955.1 Deltaproteobacteria bacterium CG_4_9_14_3_um_filter_63_12
TGATTCGCGCTCGACCGCCAGAAGAAACGCTAGGTTCACACCTCGACGATGAAGATCGACGAGATGTGTACAAACTCCAGAGCCGGGGGACTTCGTCCCCCGGAGCGCGGCAAGGCCGCGCTCCAAGTGGGGACTGTGCTGGCGCCCACAGCGAAAAGACGTTCTCGGGGCCAGAGTTCGTGCCTTTCGAGACCACGGACCGCCTCGAGGGGGCGTTTGTGGAGGATTGGTGGAGAGCTTGCGGGAAGCGACCACCGTGGGGCGCACGCTCGAGCGGGTCTGCGGCGCGAACTCGTCGTCGAGCGGCTCCAGGCGCCTCGAGCGCATCGCCGCGCCCGACGGCGACACCCTCTACACCTACGACCCCGTCACCGGCCAGCTCATCGCGACCCTCTCCCCGATGGCGTCGCCACCGACACCACCTTCGACAGCCCCCTGCTCACCTCGACCTCATGGGGCGGCCTCGTCTCCGGCCTGCTGAGCCAGACCTACAACGCAAACTTTAACTTCGTCGTCGTCGGGCAGCAGCTCAACGGCTCCCCGCTGTTCCTCGCCTACAACGCCGACCTCCAGCCCACAGCCATCGGCGCCCTCGCCCTGACCTGCAACACCAGCGGTCGGCTCGCCGGCACCACCCTGGGCAGCGTCAGCGCCACATTCCAATACAACACCTACGGCGAGACGACTCAGCGCCGCACCAAATCAGGTGGCATCGACGTCTTCGTCGAGAGTTTCGTCACCGACGACGGCGGCCGCATCATTTCCGCCACCGAGACCGTCGACGGCGTCGCTGTCACTTCCGACTACGCCTACGACACCGCCGGCCGCCTGACCGACGTCTTCGTGGGCGGCGCGCTGCGCTGGCACTACGAGTACGACGCCAATTCGAACCGCATCGCCTTCGACGACTTCGTCGCGAACGAGTCGGCCAGTGGGACATACGACGCCCAAGACCGGCCGTTGGCATACGGCGGCGCGACCTTTACGTACACGGAGAACGGCGAGCTGCTGACGAAGACCGACGCGGGCCTCGTCACGAGCTACGACTGCGACGTCTTCGGCGACCTCGATGCCGTCACCCTGCCCGACGGCCGCACCATCGACCTGCCACTGTCGCGGTTGGCACCACGCTGTGGCCGTGCTGTGGCCATGGCTTTCGCGGCCTCGCGCTTCCTGCTCCCAAGCCCCAAGAAGGCTCTCTCTTTGCTGACCAACGCGCGAAACGACCACGACGCAAGGTTCTCACAAAGAGGCCGTGCTCAGCCATGCAACGCGAGCCCCGCGTTGCGCAGCAAGAGCACCTCGGTCGCCCACTTCCAGTGGTCACGGCGCACGTCCGGTTGCTCGACGAGCCAGCCGAGGTAGTCGGCGAGGAAGACGAGCTGCCGGTCGGCGCGCTCACCGCGCCAGGTTTGGATGGGGATGCCGTTCTTGGGGTTGCAGGCGAAGCTGCCCGGCGCATTATCGACGATGACGACCGAGGTCTCGTCGGGCTCGACCCAGACCAAAGGCTTGTCGAAGGGCTCGTGGTGTTGCTCGGGGATGGTGTCGAGGCGACGGCAACGGTCGCGCGCCCAGAGCTCCATCCAGTCGATGCCCAAGGCTTTGCAGGTCGCCTCCACGTAGGCCGGCTGTCCGGTGCTCCAGACGAGGCAGCGCCAGCGGTCTTTGATCGAGGCGACCAGCTCTTCCAGACCCGGCCGGATCTGCACAAAACAGGGCGTCGTGCCGATCACCAGCTCGAGGTCGACGCGCTCTTGCGGCTCGAGCGAGGCGAACACGAGGGTCTCGTCCAGATCCAAAACCAGAGTCTTCATCTCACCTCGAGACCTGTGGGCGTCCGCAGTGGAGGCTCAATCCGAGAGCGGATGGGTACGAAGCCTTTGAGCGTTGCGCTGTGAGTCTGTTGAATCGGCGCAGGGACTGCAAGTTTCCCATGAGTACGAAAGGGTTGATGAGAGCAGGGTTGCGACTCAGGACCGGGGCGAATCCGTTGCCAAAACCGGGCAAGCAATGTATCGCAAAGGGCTCCATCTTGCTCTCTCGAGAATCCTCCCGCTGCGGTGAAGGTTCAGAAGCCCTCGCCCCACCTGCGCGCGACGAGTTCAAGCTCATGAACAGCGACGACAACGGCGTTCCTCCCAAGCCCCCTTTGCCCCCCCAGGGTGGCCGCTTTCGCTTTCCCACGAAGAACCGGGAGACGGACAGCACATCGATCGATGATGACGACGACCAGCTTCTGACCGAGTCTTCGATCATCGAGATGCCGGCCAAGTCGACGCCTCCGCCGCCGCCGAGCGCGACCTCGGCCCCCCCTCCGCCGCCCGGCACGACGATGAAAGGGTTCACCGTCCCGAAGCAGACCGTCCCTATGCGCCCGGCCCCTACGCCCCCGCCCAAGCCCGCGTCGCCTTCGCTGGCGAAGCCGCTCGCGGTCCCGTCGAACGGCGGCTTCGTTCGTCTGCCCACGAGCGTCCGTCAGCGCCTCTCTGACGACGTGGGCCTCGAGCAGGGGCTCGAGCTCGACCCTGCGCTGGGCGATTTCATCGCGCAGTACGACGGTGAGCTCGCCGCGTCCGACCCTGGGCCCTCCACCGCGGCCGCGCGTCTGCACCTCGCCATCGCCCGCATGCTCGAGGTCGCTGGACTGCCGGAGGCCGCCTTGGTGCGTTACCAAGCGGCGCATGGGCGTGACCCTAAGAGCATCGCGGCGATCCGCGAGCTGCGCCGCATCGCCCGAAGTCGCAAGGACTGGGACGACGTCCTCGAGCTCCTCGAGGCCGAAGCCAACCTCGCCTCGAGCCCCAAGAAGGCGGCCGCCCTCATCGAGGAGCGCGCCCGAATTCTGAGGCATTTCCGCAGAGATCAAGAGGCGCTCGCCGCCTTTGCCAAGGCCCTCTCGCTCGACCCGGAGCGCGTCTCGGCACTCGAGGCTTCCCGCACGGTGGAGGTCAGGGCCGGTCGTTGGGATCGGGTCGTCGAGATCTTGCTCGCTCTGGCCGACCGAAACACGGACGTCAACCTGGAGATGGCTCATCGCCAGCTCGCCGCCGAGATCACCGAGCACACCCTCGGAGACAAGGAGCGCGCCGTCGATCTTTACGTGCGGGCCTTGGAGCTCGTGCCCTCTCATCGCGCTGCCCTCGACGGCGCGCTGCGGCTCCTCATCCCGAACGGCCGCTGGAACGAAGTCCAGAAGCTCCTCATTGCGCAAGGTCAGGCGAGCGCCGATCCTCAGCAGCAGTATGGTCTCTATGTGCGTGCTGGCTTCGTCGCGGCCGAGCACACCCACGATTCACAGTCTGCGGTGTGGTGCCTCGAGGCCGCCCACCAGCTCGAACCGAGAGACCCTCTGCCGCTGCAGGTTCTCGTCGAGCTCTACCGGCGCACGCCCGGTGCTTGGCAGAAGCTCGACGAGAGCTACCAAAGACTTCTGAAACTCTGTCTCGATCCAGTGCAACGCGCCGGTTTGCTCATGGAGCGAGTGAACAACCTACTCGAGCACAGCGACTCGCCCGATGTCGTCATCGAAGTCCTCGTCCGTTTTCTGGACGAGCAACCGACCCATCTTCGCGCGCGGACGACGCTGCAGTCGTTGCTGGTGCGGCAAGGACGACTCGACGAGTACATTCGTCTCACCTGGCGCGCCGCGAACCAACACCCGTCGGCAGACGTGCAGGCTTACGAGTGGGTGTCACTGGGTCAGTTCTGCGAATTGCACGCCCGACTCGACGACGCTCTCAACGCCTATCGGCGAGTGCTGGAGCTCGACCCGACCGAGATTACAGCGTTTCGTGGAGTCGAGCGTCTGCTTCGCAGACGAGCGGATTTCCCGGCCCTGGCGCAGCTCTATCGGGTGGTCATCGACGCCACTGCGAGCGCTGAGCGGAAGGCCGCCCTGCTCTTCTCCCTCGCCACGCTCTTCGACGGGCAGTTGGAAGACAGCGCCGCTGCGATCGATGCGCTCGAGCGCTACCGAAAGCTCAAACCCCACGACCTCTCGGCAGTGTGGATGTTGCAGCGCCTACATGGACAAAACGACGCCTGGGCTGAGTATAGGGACGCCCTGCAGGTCGAGCTCGACTTGACCAAAGAGCCTCAGCAGCGCGCGCAGCTCAAACACCAGATCGCCGCTGTGCTCGAGACCATCGGCAATCGCGACGACGTCGTCCGCACGTACAACGACGCCATCCTCGAGTTTCCTCAATATCGGCCCAGCCATGAACGGCTTGTCGTCCTGCACAGACAGTCTGCGGCCTGGCGAGAGCTCGTGGGGGTTCTCGAAGCCAAGCTCGCCTGGGTGCCGGCGGTTGAGAAGGCCAATCTGCTCGTGGACATCGCCGAGGTCCGCGAGACCCAGCTCGGTGAGTTGGCCGCCGCGGAGCGGGACTTCGAGAGTGCGCTCTCGTTCGATCCCCGACACCTCCAGGCCTTCGCTGGCTTGGAGCGGCTCCATCTGCACGCCAAGAGCTGGCAGAAATTGCGCGAGGTGCTCGAGCGGCAGCTCAATCCGGACATGCCACCACGACGCCGAGCGGGAACGCTCACGCGCATCGGGATGATCCTGGCCGAACGCTTCGGGGAGTTCGGCGAGGCCGAGCTCGCCCTCACGCGCGCACTGGAGGCCCAGCCCAACTACGCGCCAGCGACTCAGCTCATCGAGCGCATCTATGGGCAGACGGGGCGCTGGGACGCCCTCGCCAAGCGGCTCTACATTGCCTTGGGCAGTGAAGAACACATCGACACCCGCGCCCAGGTCGCTTATCGCTATGGCTCTCTGCTCAGCTGGCGACTGCGTCATCCGCAAGAGGCGGTTCAGCCCTTCGAGCTCGCGCTGGCGGTCGCTCCAGATCTTGCAGGCATCCGGCTCTCCCTCTCCATCCTCTTCAATCAGCTCGGTCAATACCAAGAAGCCGCCGACCTCATCTACGAGCACGCCAAGAAAGTCAGCGACGTGCCGGCCGCCGTCTCCATGTTCAAGGAAGCCGCCGACCTGCAGGGGTTTGCGCTCAAGGCCGACTCGCGGCGGCAGCTGCACAGGGTGCTTCTACACGCGCCGTTGGACCTCATGGCCATCGACCGACTCGAGGCGCTGTGCACCAACCGCTCGGAGCTGGCCGACCTCTGGCAGCGCCGGCTGCAGGACCCAGAAGGCGACGAGTTCGTCGAGCTGCGTTTGGCGCTGGCCGAGGTGATCTCGGCCTCTCACGCCGAGACCGCCTACCAATTGCTGCAAGAAGCCGTCACCCAAGGGGAGGGGCACTTGCCCGCCTTGAGAATGGCGGCCAACTCTGCGTTTGCCTCCTCGAAGTTCGAAGCGGCTTGTGGTCTACGCGAGAAAGAGGCCGAGGTCGTGCTCGACGTGCGCACCAAGGTCGCCGCGTTGCTCGCCGCCGCGCACATCGCGCGAGACCAGCTGGGACAGTTCGATCGCGCTCGGCAGACCCTCAAGAGCGCCATCAAGTTCGCTCCAGAGCGCGCCGACATCTACGAGATGCTCGCTGAGCTCTGCGTGGTCGACAAGCTCTGGGAGCCCATGGCCGAGGTGTTGCGCTGTCACATCGACGCCATCACCCCCAACGAGCGGGCGCCTCGTCTCATGCAGTTGGTCGAGCTGCAAAGGGATCGGCTGGGCAACCCTGCAGAGGCGACGAAGTCCTTGCGTGAGGCGCTCGAGCTGGACCCCAACCACCAGCCGGCTTTGGTCGCGCTGGCGGAGCTGGAGGTCGGACAAGAACACTGGGCCGAGGCCGTCGAGGCCTACCAGAGCGCCCTCGCGCTGCCCGTCGAGGATCCCAAGAAGGACTACCAGTGGCGAACCGTGCTGGCGACGATTCTCCTCGATCAGCTGGCTCGACCGAACGACGCCGAGCTCGTCCTCAACGAGCTCATCGAGCAGCGGCCGAGGGACACACCAGCGCTCTCCATGCTCGCTAGGCTCTACCAAAACCAGGGCCGCCTCAGCGAAGCCAGCTCCGTCCTCGACAAGCTCGCTCTCGCCTCGCTGCCGGGGGACGCCGCCAAGGTTCACATCCGGCTCGCCAAGATCGCCTTGGCGACCGAGCAGAAAGACCAGGTGATGGAGCACCTGCGAGCGACCGCCAGCCTGATTCGCAAGGACGTCAACGCGCTCGATCCGCTCATCAAGTGGGCCGACGAGCAGGCCGATTACGGCACCCTGGCCGAGCTCCTCGAAGAGGTGCTCATGGCCATCCCCTCCAACCAGATGGACATCATCGTTCCCGTTCGGCTAGCCCTCGCCAGCGTTCTCGCGGGCAAGCTCGACAACCGCGCCGACGCCGAGCGCGAGGCCCGCATGGCGGCCAACAGCGCACCAAAGAACGTCGACGCACAGCTGGCTGCTGCGCGCTTGCAGATCGAACGTGCGGAGGCGAGGCGGTTTGCGCTCGCGGCGCTCGAGATCGACCCGTTCTGCTTTGAGAGCTACGAGATTATCCGCAAAGGTTTCGATGCTGCTCATCTGGTCGACGCGGTCGGGCGCTGCTCGCAGGTCCTTGTGGTCCTTGGCGAACAGAGCCCCGACGTGCTCCGTAGTGCCGACGACGCGGCCACACATTCTGGGAACCCGCAGGCCCCGCTCGGGCGAGAGGGAATGCTGCAGTATCTCACCCACCCGAAGCTCCCAGAGTGGGGGCGTGAGCTGCTCATTCGGGCGGGTACGAAGGCTCAAATCTTCGTGCTTCAGACCGTCCCGACCTACGCCTGCCCGGACGAACACCCAATCCGCGCGCAGGCCTACCGGACGGCGGCCATCTTCGGTGTGGCGGACTTCGAGCTCGGCCTCACCAGCGCGCCAGGCGTCACCGCCGTCATAGATCCTGAGAAGCCGACCCGACTGGTCGCCGGGCCACTGGCTTGCTCGGCCGGCGAAGCCGAGATGCGCTACCATATTGGCGTGGGGCTGACTCCCATGCTGCTGGGCACAGAGCTGCTCGAGCTCCTCGACGATCGGGACTTTCTCCGACTTCTCCAAGGCCTCATTGGCCTGGCCTACGAGGGTTACGGAGAGGCCGAGGTCGTCAAGCAGCTGACCAAGTTCATGCCGCGGCGCAACCGCAAAGCCGTCGTCGAATACGCCAAGACCTTCGACCCTCGCACGCTTCGGCTCGACCTGGGCGACTGGCGCAGGGCCTTGGCCATCACCGCGCGACGCGCTGGACTCCTCGCCTCGCGAGACGTTCGTGCTGCGGTCAACGGGCTCCTCAAGAGTGCCGAGGTGCAGGGCGCCAAGCTCGATACGCTGCGCAGCATCCCCGACTCCGGCGATCTGCTCAGCTTTGCGGTGTCCGATCCGTACGCGCGGGTGCGACGCCAGCTTGGCATGAACCAGGATTCTCCTGGCCGCGATGGAGCGTAGTGAGACGATAACAGTCCGACTGGATGCAGAAGCCAGGCTCCAGACTTGATCAGTCTGGAGGCAGGCGCTTCAGACGCATGACGTCTTACATGCTGCGGCAGTCCGACGGGCCGCAGAAGCCAGCTCCGGACTTCGGACTTGGTTCCGCTGTTCGATAAGTCCAACAAAGTCGGTCGACTCGATTCGGCTCAGTCTGGAGTCTGGAGTCTGGAGCTTTAGCCGGTTGCTGCCTTGAATGCGGCGGCAGTTTGACCAGCCGCAGAAGCCGCGCCAGTTCAAGCTTTGATCCTGGCTCAGTCTGGAGCCTGGAGCTTCGGCCGCACGCGTCAGTCCGACGCCCGCGATTGCCTGTTGGCTTCGGTCGGCCATTTCATTTAACAATGGAGCCTCCGGTCACCAATCCCCCAAGGCCAGGAACGACATGCGACGATGGCTCTTGTTCTCTGTGGTGCTGCTGACCCTCGGCTTCATGACCCGCTGCGACGACAGTGGCGGCAAGTCTTCGGACACCACGACCGGCGATACACAGCCTGACGACGTCGTGGAAGAGACCACGACGACCTGCGCGTCGAACGCCGACTGTGCCAACGCTCCACGAGGTGCCGCCTGCATTGTCGCGACCGGAACCTGCGTCGAGTGCTACGACGACAGCACCTGTCTCAGCGGCCTGCACTGCGACGTGCCCAGATTCACCTGTTTCGAGTGCGTGAGAGACACCCACTGCACCTTGCCCGAGACCTGCAACACCGCAACCCACACCTGCGCCGTGCTGCCGTGCACCAGCGACGCGAGCTGCTCGGCGCCGACACCGGTCTGCGACACCGTCACGGGCCTTTGCCTCGGCTGCGTGGACAACAGCGATTGCACCTCTCCAGCGACCTGCGCCAGCACCACGCACACCTGTGTGACCCCACTCTGCACCGCAGACAGCGACTGTCCGTCGGCCTGTGACACGACCTCGGGAGCCTGTGTCGAGTGCACTGCGGATCAGCACTGCATCCTCCCTGCGACCTGTGACACCGCGACGTTCACGTGTTTCACCGCTTCCGCTTGCACCAGCGCCACAGACTGTGCAGTAGAACGCTTCACTCGAACCTGCGACGCGGCGGGAGGCACCTGCGTCGAATGCGCCGCGACCGCAGACTGTGCGGCACACGAGTTCGCCAAAGTCTGTGACGTTGCTGCTTGCGTCGAATGCGTGACCAACGTGGACTGCGCCAGCAGTGATTTTGGAGCGGTCTGCGACAGCACCTCGCGTTGTGTCGAGTGCCTCCAGGACACCGATTGTGCCGGCAACGCCAACGGGACCCTCTGCGACCTCGCCCACAAGACCTGTGGCGAATGTCTGGTCGACACGAACTGCACCACCGGGACCTGTCAGGCCGACGGGCGTTGCGGTGAGTGCGCGTTGGACATCGACTGCACGAGCGCCACAGCGCCAGCTTGCGACGGGATGGGGACCTGTGTGGCCAACTCCACTTGCGTCGGCGACGACGCCACTGAGAACGGCGACGACGGGCCTGCTGGCGCTCGCGTCCTCACACCCGCCAGCGGAGACGTCAACAGCGTGAACCAGGACATCTGCGGCAACGCAGCCGAGGACGACTGGTTCGCCTACACCGCCGCAGCCGGTGAGAACGTGACCTTCACCCTCGCCTGGTCCGACAACTCCGCCGACCTCGACCTCGCGGTGATCACGGCCGACGGCGTAGAGCTCCTGGGACAGTCGTGGTTCAACAAGCCAGAGATTGTCACGCTCACCCACCTGCCGGCCGGCACGTTCTACGTCATCATCACCAAGTTCAGCCCGCGCACCAACACCGTCACGCCCTACACCCTCTCTCTGACGAGAACCCAGGGCGTCGCCTGCACCAGCGTGGCCGACTGCGCGGCCGAGTTCGCCACCCAGCGCTTCCGCGGCAGCTGCAACACCGTCAACGGCGCCTGTGAGTTCATCGAGGGAGCAGGAGCCCTTCCGCTCGGCGCGAGGTGCGACACGATGAGCGACTGCGCGTCGCGCATCTGCACTTACGGGCCGGTGTTCACCGATGGCTTCAGCTTCAACTGGGAGCTGCGCCACACCGCCAACGCCGACACCCGCGCGTTCTGCGTCGCGGCACGCTGCACTGCCAGCACCGACTGTTCTGCGGACGACGCCTGTTTGCTCGGCTTCTGCATGCCCGAGTGTACGTCCGACGCCGATTGCCCGATCAGCGACGCGTCGGCCAGCTTCACCAACGCCTGGCCTCGCATGGTCTGCGACACCCTAACGGGCGAATGCGCCGACGGTTGAACAGGCGATGAGGGCGGGCGGCTTATCTCACCCAAGCCCGACGCCCTCGTCCTCAGCGCTCTTTGATGATGACACCCAGCAGGAAGAGACCGGGCAGGAGGAGGGCGAGGTCGCCTGAGCGTCCTTGACCGGCCCTGAGGATCGAGGCGGTTGCTTTGCCGTCGCTCGAGTCCTCGGAGCACAGCCCGTCGCCGAGGCCATCGCCTTCGCAGCCGCCACCCCCACCGCTGTCTCCTTCACAGCCGCCGCCGCTGCCGCCCCCATCGCCAGAGGCGCAGCCGTCGCCCGCCCCTTCGCATCCCGCAGTGGTACAATCGGCGCACCAATCCCAGTCGTTGCTGCTGTCGTCGGACGAGGTGGCGGGCGGGGTTGGAGGGGGATCGACGACGGGCTCTGGGTCGACCGCTTCGCTTTGTTGGCAGAGCTCGAGGTAGCGGTCGCAAATGTCGTTGTCGAGCGCAGGTCGAAGGTTCTCCAGCGCCTCAACACTCAGGTAGGGACCGCCGAGGGCACCACATTGGTTGATGCTGTCGAACTGCATGAAGCAACCCAGGTTGTTGCGGATGAAGAGGTTGGTGCAGTAGAGCAGGGCAAGGTCCTGGGTTGGGAGGACGGCGCATTCGGCCCGGGCGCCGTCGACGCTCTGCTCCGTCTGTGGCATCAGCGGGGTCTCGCAGCCAATGCCCTTGGGCACGAAAGTGTCGCCGAAACAGGCCTCGCAGCGCACTCGTTGGTCTTCGACACAGGTCAACACGAAGTCGGGCGTCAGGGCGAAGGAGCGAGTCACCAACACGTCTCGAGAGCCAGTAAGCCCCAAAGGCGCCTCCGAGAGCAGGCGCAGAATGCTGGGATTGACGAACAAAGCCCGGTCCTCCCGGGAGAGGAAGAACACGGTCGGCGCCTGGGGGGCGGGGACGATCTGGGTCGACTGCTCGCCGAGCTCGAGGACCCGGAACAACCTGCGAGCCAAGGGCTCGAGGCGCTCGACCTGCTGCGCCTCGGTGCGACCACCCAGCTCGGGAAGCTCGGCGTCACCCCAGCGTGCGTCGATGGTGATGGCGCCGCGATAGACGTCCTCGTCGTCGGCCAGGGGAGTGATCACGATGCGCTTCTCGAAGCGCAGGCCCAAGACCTCCGGCGAGAGGTCGAGCGCACTGACCACCTGCTCCTGCTCGGCATGCGCCACGAGGCTGAGGGGCTGAGCGTCGAGGTCGAGCTCGGCGCGCAAGCGGTCGAAGGCGCGCAGCGCGTTCAGGGAAGAGGCATCGGCCTGCCCTTCTGGCACAGTCGCGAGCTCGAGGGGCGAAGAGAACGTCGCCAGCTCGTCGACGGACCAGGCGTCTCTGATGGCCTCGACGAAGTGCGCGCGAGCGGAGGCGTCGAGCCCGGCGATGCGTTCTGGGGAGAGACCCAGCATCTCGCGCAAGGTCAGGGTGTCGAGCCCAGGGCCAGCCTCGTCACCACAACCAGCGAGGGTGGAGAGGGCCAGGAAGAGGAGGAGTGCGCGTTTCATAATGAGTCCAGCAAGTGAGCGATGGGCACAGTGTGCGCCATCGTTTTTGCCACTGCGGCCGATGTCGGGCGGGCCGAAGGCTTCGGAAAGGCAGATGGGAGCGCGAGCTTCGTCGAGACGAGCCGGTGGACGAGCCACCCTCGAGCACGAATTGGGCCGAGTCTCGATGGGGCTGGTTGCGTCGGCCCTCCGCGTCAAGTCGGTGCAATGACCGACGAGCGAATGAACCTACGGTTCATTCAGCGCCCGCGCTGCGGCCAGGGTCTGCGTCAGGCGGTTCTCGAAGGCTTCTTTGTCTTCCGCCACGAGGCGCCCCGCCCGCACGACGCGATCGACGTCCGAGGGGCGGTTGAGGAAGGTGTAGACCGTGACCAGGCCTAAGTAGGCCTCGACGTAGGCGGGGTCGCGGTCGAGCTCGGCTTTGAGGAGTCGCAGGGCGTACTCGGAGTCTCCGGTGGTATAAAGATTGGCTAGGCCGGTCCTGGCTCCGATGACGTTGTCGTCCCGCTCCAGCGCCAACAAGTAGGCGTCATGGGCTGCGTCATAGTCGCCTTGGGTGTAGAGCAACTCGCCGAGCTTCGCACAGAGCTCCGCCTCGAACGGGAAGGCCATCACGAGCTCGCGCAGGTCGGCGATCCAGGCGTCGGGAGCGGGCTTTAGAGCTTGCCGCACCCGCGCCGCCACCAGCCAACCGTCGGGGTGGTTGCTGTCGCGCTTTAGGTCCTCGGCCCACTTCGCGGCTTCTTGTGGCAACGCCAAGGCGAGGGCCGCCTCGGCCATGAACGCTCGCGTGCGCCAGTCGACGTCTTTTGCGGAGTCCGGCAGAGCCGCTTGGCTCTTTGCGTACCACTCTTTCAAGGCAGGGAGGTTGTGGTCGCGCAGCGCGACTCTCCCGAAGGTGGTCCGCACCGCATCGTCCTTCAAGCGGGCGGTGGTGGTCAGGCGCGCGGCCGGGCGTAGCTGCCCGTCGCGTGGGTCCAGAGCCAATCCGGAGCTCGGGTCGCGCAGGGCCAGCAGGGGCTCACTCCGCAGGGTCTCCTCCTCAGGGGGCAATAAGACAAAATCGTAGTCGAGGTCGGTCTGGTCCAGGAGAGTGGCCAGCGCCAGAGTCAACTCGATGGGGAAAAGGTAGGCCCCTTCTTCGTTGACCAGGGACTCCAAGAGCTCGCGGTGCTGCTCCGTCGCATAGACGAAGGCGCGGTGGCTCGACGCGACCGGTACCAACACCAAGCGATGCAAGGCGAGCTCGGACACAACGCCGCGGCTGAGCTGCGCGAAGGCGTCCCTCGGCGATGTGCCCAACAGCCTCTGCGCCAGCTCGCTCCACTCCTCAGAGACGTGGAGCGAGTCGAGCACAGGCGCTTCCCTTTCGCTGTCCGCGGTTAGGGTGGGTCGACTCAATGCGAAGTAGCCCCCGATCCCGCACGCGGCGAGGAGAGCGACGGCCAGGGCAGCGCGCCACAGTGTCCGTCCGCTGTTCTTCGTGCCTCGACCCGCGTCGACCTCGACTGTGCTCACGCGCATACACGACGGGCAGCGCAGGCGGCCGCCGGGCTCGGCCTCGAACCGCAGATCGCAGGAGTGGCAACGGTATTTTTCAGCTTCGGCCACGGCTTCGCTCACACTCTGTCACAACACCTGGATTACCGAGCGGACGACCGGCACGCAGAGCCCTGTGGCCCGCAAGAGGCGTAGCACCGCGCGCTCGCGCAAAATTTCCTCAGGGCGTTGCGCGTATCGTGTGTGCAACCTTAACCTTCGGGTTTGCACGACTCTCCGCCATCCCTGGCTGTGAGGTCATAGCTCGATCCCCGCTCCACGAGCGAATGCGAGGACTCGCACGTTGTCTCGCCACAGGCTCCTCGCCCGGTCGAGCTCGGCATAGAGCGCGTCTAGGTCTTCGGGAGTGTCGCTGAAGATTCTCCTCGCCCGAGCCACGCAGCGCGCCACGGCGAGGTCCAACTGCGCCAGGTCCTCGGGCTCGAGGAGCTCGAGGTCGTAACCGTCCTCGAGGTCGACAAACTCCGGACACAGCGGTTGCCAATCGCCGTCTAGTCCGCGCACCGCCACGACCACGAAGGAGCGAGCGGCGCACAGGTTCTCGACGATGCCGTTGAGCTCGCCCAGATCGAAGCGTCGAATGCCCCGCGGAGGCGTCCCGTCGAGCAGCGCGCCCAGGTCCGCCCGATCGAAGTGAGGCGGGACCGAGGCTGCCGTCCACAGTAAGGAGACCTCGGCGCCCTCGGGACGGTCCCAGCGCAGCCGCGGCAGGTGCCAAACCTGCTCGACAGCAGTCCAGAGCAGTGGCTCGGGTTCCTCGTCTTCGAAGGCTTGTACCCCTTCGGAACCCTCGACCCCACCCCGCAATGCCGCGTCGAGGTCGAAGTGGAATTCCTCTTCGTCGAAGCCGCGGTCCACGGGCTCTGCGTCGAATCGCTCCACGTCATCGCCGTAGCGGTCGCCGAGCGCTGCGTCGACATCGACGTCGAACTCGTCCTGCGCCGCCCCGTGCTCAACCTCTTGTCCTTCGCTGAGCGCCGAGTCCTCCGCCTTCGAAAAGTCGTCCACTGGGCTAGGAGTCCCTTGGCCACTGCCGAGCATCGAGTCGACGTCGTCCTCGTCTTCCGGTTCCTCTTCGACCCTCGAGGCGGCTCTCACCTTCATCTGCACGGCGGTGTGCAGCTTGGCCTGCAGAGCCCCCTGAGTTCCGGCGCTGCCGTCCATAGGCAGCTCGAGCCGGACCTGGTCACCGGGCTTCCAGTTGGCGAGCGCGGCGGCGATGAGCGCGTCACCGCGGCGGTTGATCGCGTCCTCGTCGTCCTCGTCTTCGTCTTCGCCTTCTTGCACTTCCGGGTCGGAGGTCGGCGGAGCGAGCTCGGACGCAGGCACGAACCGGCTTCGAGAGACGATCCCAATCTCCTCGTCGCCGTGCTGGGCGAGCTTGGCTTGGGCGATGGCCTCCATCTTGGCCTGCATGGCGAGCTTGAGCTTGGCCTGGATGGTTTCCGGCGCGCCAGCGCTGCCGTCCATCGGGAAGGCGAGCTGCACTTGGGCCCCTGGAACCCAGCTGGCGAGGGCTTCGGCGATGAGGGCTTCGGCGCGACGCTCGAGCTCGGCGGGGTCGGGAGCGGCCGTTTCGGCCTCTTCATCTTCGAGAGCTTCGTCTTCGAGGGGGTCTTGTTCGCCTTCGAGCTCCTCATCGCCTTCGAGCGCGGGGAGGAGCTCTTCCTCTTCGTCCTCTGGTTCTTGGGAGCGCAGTCGCCTCTCGGCGTCGACCAAGGCGCCATTCAGCTGGTCACGGAGCGCGTCCGGATCGCTGTCGGCGTCGAGTGAGAGGCGGATTTCCACGCCCTCGTCGTCGTCCTCGACGCGCTCGTCATCCAGACCGTCTCGCGAGTCGACACGGGTGCCGGCGAGGACGTCGTCGAGGGTCATTGACGCGACTTTGGCGCGCATCCCTGCGGTGGCTTCGCTGCGCGGGCTCGACGCCGACGCGACGGGGCTGGGCGGCGTGGCGGGAGTGGCCGCCCGTGGAGGCTCATCGCCTCGAGGTCGAGGCTCATCGCCTCGAGGTCGAGGCTCTGGGCTGGCTGGCGCCGAATTGCGCCCCGGGACCTCGCCCAGTACGTCGTCCATGGACAGGTCTTTGGGGTGCGGCCGTGAGCGGCGAGGCTCATCGCCTCGAGGTCGAGGCTCATCGCCTCGAGGCCGAGGCTCTCCGGCGACGCGCACCTCATACTCGGCCAGGTCCCGTTCGACGCCAGGCTCGCCTTCGTCGCCCTCGGTCAGGGCAACGACCTTGGCGGCCGCCTCCATCACCGAGGCGAGGTCGTTGGGGTCGAAGCGAATCGGCTCGTATTCTTCGATGCCGACGTCCCCCTCGCTGACGACGCGCTCTTCGAACACGCCCTCCTCGTCGTCGGCGAACGGATCGCTGAGCAGCGGCCAGCTGTTGCCTTCCTCGGGGCCGAGGCAAAAGACGGGGATGTTGAAGCGGTTGTTGTTTTGGTCGACAACGGCGGCGCCAAAGAAGACGCGGGTGCGCTCCGGCGAGACGTCGTCGCGGATGCCCACCATGTTGCCTTCGAAACCGAAGACGTCGACGAGATTTTGTTCTTCGCCACGCTGGGCGGCATGGAAGGCCTCGAGGTCTTCGGGCGTCGCCTTCAGCCAGTCGATTTCGCTGTTGAACCGGTAGAGCTCGAGCTGTACGGGTTCGTCGATGTCGTGAGCACCGAACTCGAGGGCTACCCAGTCGCCTCTGCGACGGCTCATCTCGAGCTCGCAGGCGTGCACCAGACGGTCTTGGGCGCGGCCCTCGGGATGGTGCCAGTAGTAGAGGTTCGGCGCGTCGAGGAGCCGGTAGACCCCGCGGGTCGACAGGTCTTCGACGGGAGCTCCCTCGCCCGTAGCGATCAAGTACCAGCCAAAGTCGTGACAGTCGGCGTCAATGAGCTCGGTGATGTCAGTGCCATCGAAGAAGCGGCGCTCACAGCCTTCGGGCAACGGGCTGTCTTGGCTGAGCAGGGTTTCGACGTCCTTGGGTTTGCGCTTGGCTCGCAGAGCGACCATCGGGCCGTCGCTCACCGCAGACCAGCTTATCGCCAGGCCGATGAGGCTGGGGTCGGCGGTGAAGCTCGCCAGCGACAGGCTGACCTCGGCTCGAATCCCGGCCCACCGGTCCCGCTCGATGACGGCTTCATGCGGCGCTTCGGCTTGAACGTCCTCGACGGCCTCAACGTCCTCGACGGCCTCAGCGTCCTCGACGTCGTCCTCAGGGCTGGCCGGTGTCGGGGCGGGCGGTTCGTAGGATGGGCGCTCATAGGTGCGCGCTTCAGAAGAAACAGGCTTTTCATAGGACGAGGGACGCTCGTAGGCGCGTGCTTCGAAAACAGGCTTTTCGTAGGACGAGGGACGCTCGTAGGAGCTTGGCGGTTCGTAGGACGAGGGGCGCTGATAAGAGCTTGGCGGTTCGTAGGACTCAGGGCGCTCAGACGAACGCGGTTCCGAGCTGGGCGGCTCGTAGGAGCGCGGTTCTGCGCTTCTCGGCTCAGCGGCCTC
>PFUG01000451.1 GCA_002789955.1 Deltaproteobacteria bacterium CG_4_9_14_3_um_filter_63_12
TCGCCCGCATGCGACTCACCATGAGTCACTCTGGAGAATGGTTCGACACCGTCTGCGACGACGTGATCAACATCTCCTTCATGCTCGGTCTCGGGATCGCCAGCACCACCCTCACTGGACACAGCATTTACACGACGCTGGGAATCATCGGCGCGACCACCACAGCCATCACGGTCGGCTTCTTCTACCGCGAGTTCATCCGAGCTGGCGTCGCCTCGCACAACCACTTCAAGTGGGGCTTCGAGAAGGCCGAGAAGACACAGAAGTCCTTGCTCGAGAACGCCTTCACCGTCTTCAGTTGGATCGCCAAGAGGGACTTCTACACGGTCTTGCTCGTCACCTTGCTCGTCGTCGGCCTGCCGACCATGGCATTCGTCATCATGTTCACAGGATCCTCTTTGATCTCGGTTGGTTACGTGATTCAGAAGCTGGTCTCGAGGGCGCCCAAGGGCAAGCTCGCCGCCCACGACCCGACCTAGATTCAAAACCGCAAGCTTCTCGCTGGTTACGGCCGCTATGAAAATCGCTGGGATCGAGTGGCATGTAGCGGATATTGCTTGGATCTTTATCGCAGAGGCGCAGAGGGCGGCCGAGACGCAGAGAGCTTGAACAAAGGAACTGCTTCGTCGTGAACTCAGGGGAGCCACGGCGAGTGGGACCTCTTGGGCTCAAAGAGAAGAGCTTGACCGCACCTTCGTTTTCGCACCTTTTGGGTGACGCGCAGCGTCTGGCGTGACTGCTATGAAAATCGCCGGGTTCGAGCGGTATGTTGTCGATATTGCTTCGATCTTATCGCAGATGCGCAGAGGGCGGGCGAGGCGCAGAGGGTTTGAGATAAGGAGCTGTCTCGTTGTGGGCTCATGGTGGCAACGGTGAGTCGGGTTCTTGGTTTTCTCATCTCTTGAGTCGGGTTCTTGGTTTGCTCATCTCTTGGATGACGCGCGCCGTCTCAAGGTGGCTGGCATGAAAATCCCCCCTTCAGCTCTGCGTTCTCCGCTTCCTTTGCTGGCTCTGCGCCGCCCGGTGAATCTCGGATTCGTTGGCGAATCCCAGAGAGAAACACAAACGCAATGCTGCTGAAGCAGCAGAGGACGATGAGTCCATCGGCTCGGTCTCGCGGGGTGGTGTCACTGCCCGGCGAGCGCACGCAGATCGGTAACGGCTGCATCCAAGACCCGGTCGAGGGCGTCGAAGAACTCATCGATGATGTCGAGATCGATGTTCCCAAAGGTGGCCACCTGGAAGATCTCGTTTTGGAACGGGCCCTTGCCGCCGTAGATCACGAAGCCTTCTGCGCGCAGCCCAAGGCGAATGTCCTCGAACGCAACCCCACTGGGGATGCGCACACTGGTCACCGCGTTGGACAGCTTGCGAAGCGGATTGAGAGTCTCGAGCCCTCTCTCTGCGCAGCGCTTGCGGACGTGGTTGGCGTACGCTTCGAGGCGCGCGAGGCGCTCTTCGCGACCCTCTCTCAGGGCGAGCTCGAGGGCTCGGTTGAGGGAGAGGATGAGGGGCACGGCGGGAGTGTTCGGTGTCTGCTGATATTTTTCCGAGAAGGCGTAGTAGCGGCGCAGATCGAGGTAGTGGTTGCGGGCGGGGTGCTCAGAGAGCGCCTCGAAGGCCGCCCGCACTCCGATCAGCAGGGCCACACCTGGATAGCTCGCCAGGGCCTTGCCAGACGACGTGGTCATGAACGTCACGTGCGAGGCTTCGAGATCCAAACGGTCGGCGGAGAAGCTACTGACCGCGTCGAGGAACAGGCGCACACCATACTTGTGGCAGATGGCGCCGACGTCTTCGACGGGATTCAGGAAGCCCGTGCTGGTCTCGTGGTGCACCATAGCGACCAGCTTGACGTCGCCTTGGGCAAGTCGAGCCTCGAAGCGCTCGAGGTCGTAGAGCTCACCCCAGGCGTGCTCGATAACTTCGGTCTTCGGGTTGTAGGTCTTGGAGATGGCGCCAAGGCGCTCCCCAAACTCACCGTTCGCCATGACGACGACGACGTCATCGGTGTCGACGACGCTGTTGAGCACGGACTCGTTGCCGGCGGTGCCGGACCCCGTGACGAGGAGCGCGGTGTATTTGTCGGGTTCGCGGATGCCTGCGACGGCGAGGGCGTTCCTTTGGACCGATTCGAAGAGCGCAGAGAACTCTTCTTCGCGGTGGCAGAATTCGTACTCCGTCAGCGCTGATGCGATCTCGGGCCAAACGTTGACTGGTCCAGGGCAGAGCAATTTGAAGCTTTTCTTGAATTCATCCACTGAATTTGGCTCCTTACGCCAAGTCTTTTCGGCGCGGGGTCGCGGCGGACAGCCCGAGACCCCAATCCTTCCATGGAGGCAAGCCTTGCAATCGGGCCTTCGTCGGTCCGCAAAGCACGCCATCGTCTCTCGTTGCGCCCACTAAGCAAGAATCGGCCCACATCACGAGCTCTTTTTTCGGGTCAAGAACTGCGGACTTCCTTCGGTTTGTTGCCCATTTGAGTGGTTCGACCCCACTGTGCCGTCGCTCCAAGACCCTCGACCCAAGCGTAAACCATTGAAACAAAATACATTACCAACGACCCGCCGGGGGTGGAGTACGGCTTATCCACCCACTGAATCGTCACTCACCGAATCGGGTCGAAGCGGGTGACCGAGCGCAAGAAACTGTGCGTCAAGTACTCGCGATGGATCACCTCTGCCATCTCTTCCGCCGTCGCGAAGCGATCGTAGTCCACGCGAATCACTGGGATCAGCCTCGAGATGTCCATGATGAACTCGTTGTATTTGGAGTAGAGGTTGTTCAGGTATTCGATGCTGATGCCCGACTCCACGTCACGGCTGCGATTTTGGATGCGCTCCATGCTGCGCTCCGGCTTGACGTCGAGGTAGACGATGACGTTGGGCTTGCACATGAAGTTGGACATGTGCCCAAAGAGGTCGAGGTAGGTCTGGTAGTCTCGCTTGTCCAGCAATCCCACCTCGGCCAACATCTTCGCGAAGACCGAGTCCTCGTAGATGGTGCGGTCCTGCACCGCCGACTTTCCCCTCCAGATGATCTCCTGGTGCTGTTGAAAGCGACGATTGAGGAGGTAAATCTGCGTCGCGAACGCGTACTTTGCGGTGTCTCGATAGAAATCGGCGAGGTACTCGTTGTCGGCGACCGGCTCGTAGTAGACGTCGATGTCGAGATGCTTGCCCAAGGCCGTCGCGAGGGTGGATTTGCCCGCGCCGATCATGCCCGCAATACCGATGAAGAGTTTGTCGATCTGTCCCATGCCTGTCCTCACTGGGTTTGCTGCTCAGGCCCTCCGCATCTCTCGGTCTGCGTCGAGCGCCTTGATTTCGCGGACCTTTCTACACAGTCCAGAGACATCTGTCAGCTGGGTTTGTGCGTCCAATTCGATTAGGTCGCGTTGAGCTCGTCAACGCCGATTCTGCATGCGTCGTAGGGTGCAAGACCCCCAACTGCTGGCGGTAGGGCTCACCCACATACCCAAACGGCTGGCACCCCCAATGTTGAGTCCCTCGTAAAA
>PFUG01000135.1 GCA_002789955.1 Deltaproteobacteria bacterium CG_4_9_14_3_um_filter_63_12
TCCAGGTAGAGCCCGCGAAGCCGCGCGCCGCCGACGCTCTGAGACCAGTTCGTGTCGACTCCTGCGGTGTCGATACGCACGATGCGGTCGTTGATCGTGACAAAGACCCCACCTCCAGGTATGGCGGCGACATCGCGCGTCGCGGTGTTGAGGCGCTGGCTGATGCTGTCAAGCGTCAAGGCCGTCAGATCGAGCGTGACCACCGTCTGGTCACCGCTGTTGGCGATGTAGAGAGTGCCTTGGTCATCAAGGTCGATGCCCTGTGGATTGTTGAGGACGGTCGCAGGACCGCCAGCCAGGACCGAGACCGTGGCTCCGTTGGGAACATTGACCAGCACAGAGGGATCCACCAGGAAGCTCCTGCGTGTCCCGACCGTCACGTTCCCTGCTGTGTCGTAGGCTGCTGCCGTCATGAAGGCGTCGCCGTAAGCGGCACCATTGGGGATGTTGACCACGAAATCGGCGGTGTAGTTGTTGATTCCGGAAGGAACGAGCACGAAGTCATCGAAGCGCACCGTTCCCCGAATCTGCAGCTGAACCTGGGAGATTTCACGATCGTCGCTGGCCAGAACCCTGACCGTAATCGTCTGGCCAGGCGCAAACGCACTGTTCGGGGCGGGTTCGACGATGGTGACGACCGGCGGACCTACGTCGGGCTCGAGGAAGACCTGAACCGACTCGGAGTCAGTCAGCCCGTTGTAGCTGGCGGTCACCGACTGCACGCCGGGAGTTCCGAAGACAATCGTGCCAGCCGTTGTGTCGATGCTCGCCGCGCTGTCACTGCTGCTGATCGTCACGCCGCTGGTGATCTCGTTGCCAAAAGCGTCAAAGACCGTAACGAAGTACTTCATCGCCATGCCCGTGGGCTGGGAGGTGTGGGGGAGGACGAGGTCGACCGTCGCCGCCGTCCCAGGTGTGACGGTCAGAGACTCGAAGTCCGAGACGCCAGTCCCAGTCGCTTCGGCCCAAACAGTAAAGTTGCCGGCGAGGCTCAGGTTGGTGATTTGAGCCGTGGTGATGATGGCGCCCGGCGCATTGGTGAACACCCGAATGAGCTCCTCGGCTGCGTTGCCGAAGGCATCGGTCGCGGTGACCGCATAGTCCACAGGGGTTCCGGGGGAGACCGTGGCGGGAGTGGGCGTCAGCACGAGGTCGATCAGGGCGACCGTTGCGGCACGGACATGTACTGCGGCCGTGTCGCTCACCGTCGAGTCGCTGAGCGCGGTGGCCGTCACACTGAAGTGACCTGCGGCCGTGAACAAGACGTTTCCAGCGAGCATATCGACGGTCGAGCCGCCGGCTGGGGCGTCTGTGGCGATCCCCAGACTCTCCGCCACCAAGTTGCCCCACGCGTCGGTTACGATGGTTTGGAAAGCGACCGCTTCGCCAGCGCGAATCTCAGAGCTCGAGAGCAAGATGGACACACTCGCAGCATCGCCAGGGATGACCTCGAAGGCCTCAGATTCCGAAACCCCGGTCCCAATGACGGTGGCGACCACATCGTAGAGGCCGCTCACCCTTACGCCGACCAGCTCACTTTGCCGGACGAAACCTGGCGCGTTCGTGGTGACTCCTACCGGTGCATCGAACACGTTGCCGAACTCGTCGGTCACCACCCATGACATCGGAATGGGGGTGTCCGGCGTCACCTGAATCCCGTCCTTCACGCCATCTACGTCGGCCGCTTCAAGCGTCAAGTCGATGGTCGTGGGGTGAGCGGGCACGACCTCGAGCTCTGCCGTCGCTGTCAGGTCGCCGTACGTCGCCGTGAGCACCTTCGGGCCAGCGGCTGAATGCACAACCTCCGACTCCGCAATTACAGCGGTGTCATCACTTGACGTCAGCGTGACGACGAGATCGGTCACCTCAGCGCCAAAATTGTCCACCCCGGTCACCAACACCGTGGCAGGCTCACCCGCGGCGACTCGCACGGGCGTCACCACGATCGAGAGGACTTCGATCGTGGGGGAGATGTGTACAATCGAAGTGCTCGCCGGCTCGCTGGTGTTCCCCTTTCGGTCGGCCGCAGTCGCCGTAAAGACGTTCTCCGCATCGGCGGCGAGGGGGGCCTCGACCCACCAGATGGCGGTAAAGGGGTCGGCCTCGAGCTCGAACGGACCATATGCGGCGAGCTCTTCGGCCGTAAACTGCGGCGTTCGCGTGAGGGTCACCGTGCTCCCGTACTCAGCCGTTCCACTCAGCAGGACCACACTCTCTGGGGTTGGGCTCAGGTGGTAGTCAAACTTTGGCGGTGGCGGAGCGGTGGTGTCCTCTTCCGAACAAGCCGTCGGGGCGAGCAGCAGTAGGGCGCTTAGAACGACAGCCCACGCTTTCGATGGGAACTTCCAGGTCTCATGCGACATGTCTCATCCTTAGTGAAGGGGGATAACAACTTGTTGGTTCGGCCAAGTGCGCCATGTCTGCGAAAACTCCCCACAAATGGACCTCGACGCAAGACCTGGCTGCCTATTTCCGTACGCCACATGAGCACGGTATCCCGCATCAAAAGAGTGCAGTATTGACGGCCTTTCTCCGTGCCGACGGGCTGAACCGGCTCTTGACTTCTGAGGGTCAGCGATTCATAGTGCGCGGTCTGGATTCGACGGCTTTTCGCCCGGAGACGGCGCCGTCAAACGGCGATCGGCTTCCTGCGGGGGCATGCCCAAGGCGGCCTGAGAGGGTCTCCGTCGCTTGCAAAGAGTCCTCGACCACCCAGTCATCTCACGGCAGGGGCCGGTAGAACGGATCAGGAGCGCAACACTATGAGCGATATCAAGGGCCAGCTCGTCAGCGGTGCCATGAAACTCATGCAGACCGACGCGGCACGCAAAGTCATGGCGAGCCAGCAGTTCCAGAACGCTATGGCGTTCGCGTTTCGGGCCACCTTCAAGGTGCGTAACGAGGTCGACGGCGCCAAGAAGAAAGTCGCCAACGGCTTCAACCTCGTGACCAAGGACGAGGTCCGAGAGCTCCGCCGTAACGTCGAACGCCTCGAGCGTCGACTGCGCAAGGCCGAGAAGAAGTCCCAAGACGACGCCGAATAGCGCGCGTCCCCCGCCTTTGCTCACGCTTCGGTTGGGCACCAATCCAAACCAGCCGAAGTTGGGCGACACGGACCGGACTCCTCCGCCGAGCCCTTATGGCGCTCACCGCCCGGGTCCATCTTGAAATTCAGAGTTCGGTCGCACTTTCCACCGATCTCAGCGAAACACGCAATCCTTCCCAAAGGACATCTTTTGAGTGCCCGTTCGGAAATGCCCCAGGTGCAAGGAGCCGACAACCGAGCGACGCAGACGTACACCGGTACGCCGAGGAGCGAGGGAGGAAGGCGACGCCGCAGATGGGGGTTTCCCGGACCGGCACTTGCTGGTGCTCCTCAGTAGACACCCGCCACCAGGGCGGCCAGAGTTCCGCCTGCACTGTCGTGGCTGCCTCGACCGCAAAGCTCCGACCCTCGCCGAGCGACCTTTTCTCATGCACACAGTCGGCCTCATCGTCAACCCAAAGGCGCACGGATTGTCAAGCAATCCCGAACTCCTGCGGTCCATCCTCGCCATCGACGAGAACAACGTTCAGGCCGCACTCTGCCCCGACCTGAACGCCCTCCCTGAGCTGCTGACAGGGTTCCTCGACCAAGGGCTCGACGTCATCGTCGGCGCTGGGGGGGACGGGACCCTGCACCACCTCCTCAACGGCTGGGTGAGCTCGACCGATAAGACCGCTCGCTCCCCCCTCTTCGTGCCCTTGCCCCTCGG
>PFUG01000377.1 GCA_002789955.1 Deltaproteobacteria bacterium CG_4_9_14_3_um_filter_63_12
GGCCTGAGGCCTGAGGCCTGAGGCCTGATACCTCACGTCGGTTCCAGCCTGAGGCCTCACGTCGGTTCCAGCCTGAGGCCTCACGTCGGTTCCATCCTGAGGCCTCACGTCGGTTCCAGCCTGAGGCCTCACGTCGGTTCCAGCCTGAGGCCTCACGTCGGTTCCAGCCTGAGGCCTCACGTCGGTTCCAGCCTGAGGCCTCACGTCGGTTCCATCCTGAGGCCTGAGGCCTGAGGCCTGAGGCCTGAGGCCTGAGGCCTGATACCTCACGTCGGTTCCAGCCTGAGGCCTCACGTCGGTTCCAGCCTGAGGCCTGAGGCCTGAGGCCGACGGCCCACCGCGGGCCCTCGATCGACGCCGCCGCTGGACTTCCCTCGCCCACGAAGTTTCGGGGCGGCGAAACAGCCTCTGTCGGAACTGCGCGCGCCCATCACCGGCTAGAATACGGTCGGCGACGGCCAGAGCGCGTCCAATTTGCACTGGGGTCAGAGGGACCGCTAAGTTGGCGAGCAAGACCCCTAACCGCCGGAGTACACACGATGCGTAGACTTGGCACCACCTTTTCGTTGTTCCTGATCCTCACCGCCCTCGTCGGCTGCGGCACCCATGAGGAGAGGGGTGAGGGTGACCAAGTGGTGGGGAACCAGGAACAAGACGGTGTAGGGGACCAGGAAGGAGACCAACACGAGGAGCTGCCCTACGATTGCTGCATCGACTGCCTCGGCGACGAGACCTGCCGCGGCGGCGAGGTATGGATCGCGCCGTTCGGTGGGGGCATGTGCGGAGACTGTGACTACATCGCCACTTTGTCCTGCCCGGAAGCCTACTTGGCCTACACGTGTGTCGAGGGGTGTGCGCCGTACAGAGCCTGCCGGCTTTCCCCCCGAGCGAACGGCCTCTCGTACTGGTGTGTCGAAGGTCTGCCCGACGTGCTCACGGTGCGGTGCGATGGCGAGTCCGCCTGCATCGACCTGCACACCGACGCGGCGCATTGCGGTTCGTGTGAGAACGCCTGCTCGGCGGCCATGCAGTGCGTGGACGGCCAGTGTGTCTGCCCGGCCGAGCTGAGCGCCTGCGGCGAGCTGTGCCTCGACCTCCAGAACGACCTCGCCAACTGCGGCGCCTGCGGGCAGACGTGTGGTGGCGGAGAGACCTGCACCAACGGCGTCTGCACCTGCCTACCGGAGAATTCGTGCGGCGACACCTGCATCGAGGTGCACGGCGACGACGTGCAGCACTGCGGCGCCTGCGACCAGGCTTGTGCGGCTGGCGAGCTCTGTGCTCAGGGCGTGTGCGCGGCGTGCCATCCGTTCGCCGTCGTCGGCCACAACCCCGAGATGAATGATGAGTCGGTCGCGCGGGGGGCGGCCATTGAGCTCTCCTTCTCTTGCGACGTCGGCACCCCAGACGCCGCGGCCGTGGTGGTCCACAGCGCCTTCCGTGGGCGCCTGCCCGGCGTCCTCTCTCGGCCGACCGCGAGCACGCTGCGCTTCGTGCCCGACACGCCTTTCCTGCCAGGCGATGTCGTCAGCGTCTCGGCGACGGCGACGCTGCTCAGCGCGGAGACCCTCCCGCTCAGCCCTTATGTGTGGCGCTTTCGCGTGAAGGCTCAGGGTGGCAGCGGGAGCTTCGTCGCTGCCCCCAACGGGCCGAAGATTTTCGAGAGCGTGACCGTCGGAGACGTCGACGGCGATGGTGACCTCGACCTCGTCGTGGCGGGTGTGCCTCCAGTGATGATGCGTAACCTCGGGGGCGGCGTGTTCAGCAGCCCGCCCGATATGTTTAGCAACGGGCCAGGGCTGGGACTGGTCGACGTCGACAACGACTTTGACCTCGATCTCCTCGTCGCCGAGCAAATGGGTGTGGGCGCGCTGATGACCAATGAAGCGGGGGTTCTGGCGCAGACGAGCACCCCCATCCCCGGACTGCTGCCCTGGTTCAGCGCCGCCGACCTGGACGGAGACGGGGATCTCGACCTCGTCGTCCCCAACCAGAACGGGGCCAATCGGCTGCTGCGCAACGATGGGGCCGCGGGGTTCACGCGCATCGACACGGCAGGCCTCGGCGCGTATTCGGTGGTCGCGGTCGTGGGCGACGTGGACCAGGATGGGGACCTCGACGTCATCTCCTGGGACATGGTGGCGGACGGGGCAACACTGTCGCGCAACCAGGGCCCGGCGAGCTTCGTCGAAGAAGCGATCGGTCCCTCTGGGTCGTGGGCGACCGCCGCGCGCCTCGCTGACCTCAACGGAGATCATCTGCCGGACGTGGCGTTCGCGATGTTCGACATCCAACGCTGGCGGGGCCAAGGGGACGGCGGCTTCGTCTTGGCGCAGAGCGTCACCGCAACCTCCCCCTTCCAGGCGCTCGACGTGGGAGACCTCGACGGCGACGGCGACCTCGACCTGTTCACTGCGACGAAGGCCACCACCGAGGTCTATCTCAACCACGGCTCGACGTTCGCGCTCGGGTGGAGCCAGCCCACGCTCGAGCAGGTGTCCGAGGTCGTCCTCGGGGATCTGGACGGCGACGGGGCTCTGGACGCGGTGGCTGGGGGTATTTTTCTCAATCAGTAGGGAACGACTCCAAGAAAACTCGGTCTCAGGCGACCGCCATCAATATCGCCGGGATCGGGCGAGCCGACTTCGGTTTGCCCAAGCTTGCACCTTGGGCTGGGCGTTGTTCGGCCCCCGAGGGGCCGACGCCCAGGGCCATGCCCTGGGCGCCAGGGCCATGTCCTGGGCATGGCTCAAAGCTTTTCTCACTTGTTGCGCGCTCCTGCGCGCAACCCTTCGGGTTTACACGACTCTTCGCCATCCCAGGCTACGAGTTCTCGATGCAACGCAACTGCGAGAAGCTCGAACCCAACGCAACCACAGCCCCCAAGAGCCAACGACGAAGTCCCTCCAAGAAAACCCTCTGCGGCTCTGCGGCTCTGCGGCTCAGCGTTAAAGATCGAGCCCAAGACACACCGCAACCCCAAGAGCCAACCCCCGCGCTACAGCGAGACCAGCCACACGCTGCCATCCGACCACTGCGCCACCACCGAGTCGCCCGCGCTCTCGATGCGGGTCACCCGCGCCCCAGACCCACGCTCATCGAGCCGCACAGCCTCGCCTCGGCCTCGATGATCGCCAAGCCGCCAGAGCTCGCCCGACACGGTCGCGACCAGCGCGCGACCGTGGCAGTCGACGCTCAGCGCCGTCGCCAGACCGCCGGGCACAAGGACTCTGCGATAGACGAACGCGCCCTGGGTTCGGCCCGCCCAAAAAACGTCGTGGCCGCCGTGCACTCCCAGCAACCAGGCCGTCCAAGAGAAGTCGACCGCGGCCGCCCAAATAGGCGCGCCGGGAGCGGCAACTCGGTCGACCTCCTCGCCGCTCGAAGCGTCCACGAGCGAGACGGCCTCTGGACTCGGCAGCGCCACCCAGCGCCCGTCTCGCGAGGCGAGCAGCTCGCCTGGCACACCGGTCGGCTGCGCGCGCCAGCGCTCGACTCCGACCTCGTCGAAGGCCCGCAGCTCGGCCCGCAGCCTGGACGCGAGCACCAGCCCGCCGTCGGCCAAGGGGCACGCGGACGCCGCCCCCTCGAAGTCGAGAACCGTCGCCTCGGACTCGGTGAAGGGCGGCCAGGCCAGGTGCCAAGCGCCCGTTCGCTCTAGAAGCACGCGAACTCCGCACGGTGTGGCGCCACGCAGCTTCAAGCCCTCGGGCAGCAACCACCCCGACACCTCGCCCGACTCCAGCTCGAGCCGCCGCAGCAGCGCGCCCTCCTGCAGCCACAGCACGCTTGCGTTCGCGAACGTCGCAAACTCGCCTGGCAGCTGGACGACGTCGCTCATCCCACTTCGGCCCACAGGCTCTTGAGCTCGGTCCCAACGGCCAGCGGACCGCCCTCCCCCACCGTCAAGCTGTGCGAGACAATGTCCACCCCGGCCTCGTGGCTGCACGCCTGAAAGACGCGGCGGAGCAGGTCGCCGCTGAGCTCGCTGTGGTTCACACAGAAAAGCAGCGCGCCGCCCGGCTCGACCACCGCGAGGCAGGCTTGCATCAGGTCGCCGAGGTCTTTCTTGAGGGAAAAAGTCCGCTTTCCGGCGCGGCCAAAGCTCGGCGGGTCGCAGATGACCAGACCGAAGCGCTCGCCGCGGCGCTTCAGGCGCTCGAGCACGGCCATGACGTCGTCTTTATAGAAGCGGTGCGGGCCGAGCTCGAGGCCGTTCGCCTCGAAGTTGCGCCGGCCCCAATCGAGGGCGGCTTTCGACGAATCCACCGAGGTCGTGCCTGAGGCTCCGCCCACCGCAGCGGCGACAGAGAACGCGCAAGTGTAGGAAAAGAGGTTGAGGACGTTGCGCTGTGAGGCCAGCGCCTGCACGCGGCGCCGATTCTCGCCCTGGTCCAGGTAGAGCCCACAGCCCAAGCCGGCCTGCAACGAAATCTCGTAGCGAACGCCCTCCTCCCCGACGCAGTAAGGCGCCGCCGGAACCACCCCGAAGGCGAGCGGCGCCGGCTCCGGCGCGCTCTCGGCCGAGTGCAAGGGGTGGCGAATGACCCACGCCCCCTCGCACCAAGTCCGCTCCAGCAGCGCCTCTCCGAGGGTCGCCAGGTCCAGGTCGCTCCATCGGATTCGCGCGTAGGGCAGGTCGCGCTCGTACACGCGAATCGCCGCCACAGACCCGTAGCGCTCGAGCTTGACGTCGGCGAGCCCCGAGCGGTCAGGCGTGGCGAGCGAGTAGGCGTCGTCTTTGTTCTTGTCCGGCTCGGACGCGACATTGTGCTCGAGCAGCGCGCCGAGGAGCTTAACCAGCGAGAAGGACGCCGGGTCCATGAGGTCCGGCGGTGCGGCCTTGAAGGTCACGGCGCCGTCGACCGGGTGTTGGATGCGTAAAGTCCAAGCGTGCAACAGCATCCGTCCGGGCCCGACCCCGCCGCCGTAGAGGGTGTCGCCGAGGATGGGGCAGCCGATGGCGGCCATCTGCACGCGCAGCTGGTGGGTACGGCCAGTGATGGGCTCGAGCTCGCAGAGGGTGTAGGGGCCGGCGAAGGCGAGGACCTTGTAGCGACTGAGGGCTTCGGCTCCTTCGCTCTCTTGGACCAAGATCCGACCGTCGCGAGGGGTCTTGCTGAGCTGGTGCTCGAGAAGACCGGAGCCGAGGGGGGGCCGGCCGATGACCACGGCCAGATAGTGCTTGCCGCCGCTGTGGCTCTCGAAGGTCCGGGCGAGGCTTTTGGCGGCGTCTTTGCTGCGGGAGAAGACCAAAACGCCGCTGGTGGCGGCGTCGAGTCGGTGGTGCACGCCGAGCTTCTCGCCCAGCTCGGCCTCGAGGCGTTCCACGACGCCGACGATGGCGGGGTCGGGGCGGTGGGTCGGGACGCCGGCCGGCTTGTTGACGACGACGACGTGTCCGTCCGCCCACTGCGTGGTGACTTCGATGGTGCTCAAGATTCCTCCAGTCAGGACCCAGTGCGCGATGCGGCAGACGTGACGCGTGCGCTGCGTTATACTCACAACTTCGGGAAGCCTCCAAGCTCGCAGAGTGCTGGCGGCCGCGAGCCGGACGTTCTATGCGGGGTTGCACGACTCTCCGACATCCCTGGCTGCGAGTTCGGGGCTCGCTCCGCCTCGGCGACCCAATCCATAAGGAGATTCGATGTTAAGCCCACGCATAGCCTGGTTGCTGCTGGTTCTGCTCATCGTGAGCGCGCCGAGCTGCAGCACCAAGACCCCCGAAACGGAGAAGAGCCCCCCAAAGGAGGAGACTGTGAGCCCTGTAAAACCTGGCGGCGACGCCGCTGCGAAGACCGCGCTGGCAGTAGACCCGGCGCTGTCCACCCTGGTCTTGAGCTCGACGAGCTTCGCCGCCGACGGCCCAATCCCCATGAACCACACTTGTGAGGGCGAGGACCTCTCGCCGCAGCTCTCGTGGTCCGGCGTCCCCAAGGGCGCGAAGTCGCTGGTGTTGATCGTCGACGACCCCGACGCGCCCGATCCTGCGGCTCCGAAGATGACTTGGGTGCACTGGGTGCTCTACGACATCCCGACGAGCGTCACAGCTCTGCCCAAAGGCGGCTCCACCGCGCTGCCCGCAGGGACTCGCGAGGGGCTCAACGACTGGAAGCGCACGGGCTACGGCGGTCCGTGTCCGCCCATCGGCCGGCATCGCTATTTTCACAAGCTCTACGCGCTGGACGTGGAGCTAGGCGAGCTGCCGGTGGCCGACAAGCCAACCGTCGAAGCGGCCATGGCAGAACACATCCTGGCCACTGGAGAGCTGGTGGGGACCTACCAGAAAGCCGCCAAGTAGAGACGTCGGCTCAGAGCTTCGATTCGACCATGGTCGG
>PFUG01000340.1:0-11743 GCA_002789955.1 Deltaproteobacteria bacterium CG_4_9_14_3_um_filter_63_12
TTGGCGGCGAGCTGGGTGGCGACACGGGGGCTGAGCGTGCGCGCTGGGGCGTCCGATGTGCAGCTCCCACAGCTCCTTGTCCAGGACTGCATGGCCACTAGGGGCCGGATGTTCTCGACTGCCGAATACTGCCTCGATGACAACCCGCTGGTCATGGTCGAGCTCGCCTCCATCAAGAGCGGCCAGGGCTACGACGATGTGAAGCACGACCTGCGTCGGCTCGGCTTAGTGTATCAGGAGCAGGCCGCCGAGCTCTCTGGCAAGAAGTACGACCCGGCCGACGCCGACAAAGCGTTCGCCCTCGCCGACGAGATCCACCTGCGCCAAAAACACAACATGACCGCTGACCAGCAGCTCCTCGAGCGGCGGCTCTGGACGCGGCTCAAGGCCACGGGCGACCGGGTCTTCGAGGCGGCCTATTACGTGACCTATCACCAGCCGGCGCTGCGCGCGACGCTGCGCTCGATCCACAGCTGGCGCGATGGACGTCGGTGGGCCGCGCCGAGCGAAGTGGCGCCGGTGGGGGCTCCTGAGGCTCAGAGCTGAGACCCGATCTTGAATGTAGGTTCAAAGGAGCCCGCCGAATTCGGCGGGCTTTTTTGTTAAGAAATTCCACCGATTTTCGGGGGTGATGCTCCACCTGCCGGGATTCTTGGAGTACTCCGAAGCCAATCCGTGCGCCTCGACCGTCTCGACCCGCAAGACGAGGCGCTGTCGCTCATCGAGCAGGACACTTGGACCTTGGCGCTCTCGGACGCCGGCCGCTACCACTATACCGCGCTGCGCACGTCCTTCATGGACCTGACCGACCCGGGCGCGCCGCAGCTCTTGGAGCAAGAACGCCAAGAAGTCCTCGAAGAGACCTCGGGGCACTACACGCTCATCGGCGAGGCCCTCGTGCTCACGCCGGACGACGAGACGCAAGCGAAGGTCGAGAGCATCTTTCGGGATGGAGTGATTCGTTGGATGGGTTGGTGTTCCGGCGTCGGTGAGGTTTCCGGACCCCTTTGGGGCTTGGGAGCTGGGGCTTCGAGATCGTGCTCAGTGGTGACGTCGTCGCCACGGTGATCTACAACTGGGGCATGGATGCGACCTATCCTTCCGGCACCCTCATCCCTCCGAGCTTCGAGCTTCTCGAGCTGATTGGGTCAGGAGGATTCGGACAGATCTACGAAGCCCGCGACACCGCACTCGGCCGGCGGGTCGCGGTGAAGTTATTGCACCGTCCCGATGACGACGGATGGGTGAAGGACTTTCGGCGCGAGGCCGCCGCGACGGCGCAGCTGAATCACCCCAACATCGTCGCGATTTATCACGTTGGTGTTTGGGACTCTGAGGGCGCAGGCTCTGTTCCCTTCGTGGTGCTCGAGCGCCTGGAGGGCGAGAGCCTCGAAATGCGCCTGAAGGCCGAACGCCCTTCGCCCATCGAGGCGGTCAACATTGCCATCGAGGTCGCTCGAGGGCTGGCCCATGCCCACGAGCGTGGGGTCGTTCACCGTGATTTGAAGCCCTCGAACATCCATCTTGGCCGCGACGGAGTCGTGAAGATTCTCGATTTTGGGCTGGCCGATGTGGCGTATGACCGAATCGTCCAAAACTATGGAGGAGCCCGTTCTCCTGACTCGCTGAGAGCAATGCTGGGAATCAGCCCCCGAATGGCTGGCTCCGTTCAGTACCTGACTCCCGAGCAGGTCAATGGCGAAACTCAGGGGCCACAGACCGATCTTTGGGTGCTGGGGTTCATTTTCTTCGAAATTCTCACCGGCCGCCGGCCGCTGGCCCCGCTACTCTGCGCCTCACCGGAGGTGGAGATTCCGCTCCTTCACACTGTGAGACCGGACCTACCGCCTTTCTTCGAGCCGGTCTTGGTGAAGGCTCTGAGGCGCGCGCCTTCCGAGCGCTACTCGAGCGCCACAGAATTGCTTGCGGCGCTCGAAGGACTCAAGCGTGGGCTGATTGAGCTGAGCGACTCACTCCCGCCGCCATACCGCTACCTAGATGCGTTCAGCGAAGAGAACACGTCGATGTTCTTTGGTCGAACCCAGGAAGTGGAAAAACTCTACGGCAAGGTCTGCGACAACGCGTTCGTCACCGTATTGGGGGCTTCTGGCGCGGGGAAGAGCTCGCTCGTTCGGGCGGGTCTCCTGGGCCGCGTCACGCGTCGCGGCTGGCACTGCGTCACCTTCAGGCCGGCGAGCAACCCGCTGGGGCAACTGCTACAGCACGTGGCCACGCTCATCGGTGAGGAGCTCGAGCTCCTGGCGGCCCGTGTGGCGCAGCATCCTGGCTCGCTCGCCGCGTCTCTGCGTCGCTTTGCGACGACCGAGCAGACGACGGTGCTGCTCGTAATCGACCAACTCGAGGAGCTCTACACCCGGACCACGAGCAGCCTGGTGCGTGAGCAGTTCATCGAACAGCTGCTGATCCTTGGCGACCACGCCTCCTCCCGTTTGCGCGTCGTGGTGACGCTGCGCGAAGACTTTCTGAGCCGAGCCGCCGAGCATCCCTCGTTCCATGAGGTGCTCGAGGCCAGCTCACTCATTCTCAACAAGCCGGACGAAGCCGCGTTGCGGTCCGCGTTGGTGCAGCCTGCAGAGCTGCACGGCTACACCTTCGATCCGCAAGCCGCCGACGAGCTGGTCAATGAGCTCAGCGCTGAGACTACACCCCTGCCGTTGCTCCAGCTGGCGGCGAGTCGGCTGTGGGAACTGAGAGACGAAGAACGGCGCACGGTAGGAAGTGAAGGCCGTGGCGTACGAGTGGCCTCGTTTCTCTCCGACCACGCGGACGAAGTGGTTGCTCACCTGCAGGAACAACATCGCTATGCAGCCCGAGAGCTGTTTCTTCGGCTCGCCTCCAGCGATGGCCAAACGCGGCAGCCTTGCAAGCGCGACGAGTTCATCGAGCTGTGGTCTGACGGGGGCGTCGGCGAACACGTCTTGGAGGTCCTGACGCAGAAGCGGCTCGTCACCGTCTACAAGGACGCGGCGGTCGTCGTGGTCGAGCTCGCCCATGAGAGTTTGCTGCGCTGGAACACCTACCAGAGTTGGCTCGTCGAGTTCGAGCCCGAACGTCTCTTCCTCAACCGCCTCAACGTTGCTGTTGTGCAGTGGGAGCAAAGCAAGAGAAAGCGCTCAGCGCTGTGGCGCGGAGAGTTGTTGGACGAAGCGCTGTACTGGCGCGGTCGCCGAGGGGAGCGTTGGCTGGGTGAGGCCAGCAATTTCGTCGAGCAGTCGAGAGCCGCCGCGACACGAAGTCGAAAGGTGCTCTGGGCTGCCGTGGCGCTCCTCGTGGTCGTTCTTTCAGGCGCTGCCCTGGTTTCGATTTTCAACATGCTCAAGGCCCAGGAGCAGGAAGCGTTGGCGCTGAGCTCAGCCGACGCAGCCGACCGCGCGGCCGCCGAAGCGACACAGAGCGCCAACGTCTCTCGCGCCAACGAGCTGGCGCTGGCCGCCAAAGAGGCGTTGACCCAGTCCGATCCGGTCCTTTCGCTGCTCTTGGCTCGCGAGGCCATGGCCGTCGAGGAGACCGAGCAGGCGGTCTACGTGCTTCAGCAAGCCCTCGCGGATGCTCGCGAGCTTCACCTCTATTCGGGGCACGACGATCGAGTCTGGCGTGCGCTCCCCAGCCCTGACGGACAGTATCTAGCGACGGCCTCATGGGACGGGAGCGCACGGATTTGGAAGCTTGATGGCTCTCCCGTGGCGACGCTGGTTGGACACACAGACCGCGTCTGGGATGTGGCGTGGGACCCCGACGGGACCCAGGTCGCGACCGCTTCGTGGGACAGCACCGTGCGGCTCTGGGACCTCGAAGGGAACGTTGTGACCACGTTCATCGGTCATCTGGGTCGGGTCTCGAGAGTGCAGTTCAGCCCTGACGGCACGGTCTTGGCCAGCGGCGGCTACGACGGCGTGAGGCTCTGGCGTCGGGATGGGAAGGAGCTCGCTCACCTCACTGGGCACGCCGGCCGAGTGCGTGACCTCTCGTTCTCTCCCGATGGGCAATTCCTCGCCACGGCTGGAGGACGAACGGTGCGGGTGTGGGGCTTGGATGGAAGTCTTCGACGTGAGCTCGACGAGCCCACAGCGAGAGACACCGTCGACCACCTCGAATTCTCAAGCTCAGGCGAGGAAGTCCTTGGTGTGTCGTGGGAGGGTTTAGGAACACTGTGGTCGGTCACCACCGGAGAGGTCATTTGGTCCCGTCGCGGCAGCTGGGGCACGGAGCAGGCCATCGCGCTGAGCCCCGACGGCACTCTCGTCGCCATGGCGGACGGCCCAACCCTCGTGCTCCACAGTGTCAGCGGCGACATCCCTGAAATCAAAGCCGAAGGGCATGAGGCGCGCATCCGTGGCGTGCGCTTTTCGCCCGACGGTCAAACCGTCCTAACCTGGGCTGAGGACAAGACCGCGCGCCTCTGGACTCTGAAAGGTCGCCCGTTGGCGACTTTCAGGGGACACACTGAAGGAGTGTGGGACGCCCGTTTCGTGGCTGGAGGCGAGTCTTTGGTGACCGCCGGCGATGGAACCGCGCGCCTTTGGTCGATCAAAGGGCAGGAGTCCCTCCTGCTCAATGTGGGAGCGACGGTACTCGCTGTCGACTACAGCCCGACACAAGACCGCATCATCGCGAGCACCTTGGACAATCGGATATTCGTCTGGGACGGCGAAGGGCGCTTACTCCGCGAGAACAAAGTTCAGGAGGTCGTGAAAGCCGTTGCTCCTGATTACCGAAACGAGAACCTGCCCATCCGCGGTTTGAAGTTCATGACCGATGGAGAGTCGTTCGTCTCCGGTGATGACGCTGGCTATCTGCTTCGCTGGAGCCGTGACGGAGAGATTCTCGGCGTCGTCGATTCGTTCGAAGAACAGCCGAAGCTCATGACGCGAGTCCTTTTCATTGCGCTGGCCCCATCGGGAAAGTCGTTTGTGGCGTCGTGTCGTTCAGGCGAAAAGAGACACTATGCAGCCAATGGGACGAAGCTCTCTGTGATGCCAGGGCAGCCCCTAGACGCGACCTGGGACATGAACTTCAGTATCGATGAACAGTGGATTGCCTCCACAGAGCAATCTGGGATGACGACCCTGTGGCGGCGAGATGGTAGCGAGTCGGTTCAACTCCCATTCGACAAGGTCTCGTGGTCCGCGGCCGAGGACCCCAATTCGCCAGGAACTTGGGTTGTAGGCTATATCGACAAGCGTCTTCGAGTTTGGCGTGACGGGAAAGTCATTCGAACCCTCGACGGCCACCGTGACTCAACCGACAACCTCGAATTCACTCCAAGTGGTGAGTTCCTCCTCTCTACGTCCGACGATGGGAGGATCATTGTCTGGCGATTACCTGAGTACGAAAAATACGCAGTCATGGAGCACGGCAGCACGCTGTTCGGCGCGACACTCTCGCCCGACGGAGGCCGAATTCTGTCGTGGGGGCACAACGGTTCCGTCAAACTCTTTTCCATTGATGGGCGCGAGATCGCTCAGCTCGTCGGATGCGCCGATCGCGTCGGCGCCGCACGCTTTGGCACGACGCGCGACACCGTCCTCATGGGTTCGTCCGATGGCACCGTTCGCGAGTATGCGCTGGCCCCTGACCGGCTGATGGCGGTCGCCGCGCAGCGTGCCCCACGCCTGCTGCGCACCTCAGAGCGACGGCGGTACAACCTCGAGGAGGATGTGGAGGTCTCACCCGAACCGGACGATTGCCGGGTTGGACAGACCCTATGTGACGGCAACTGCGTCAACCTCCAACGCAACGGCGAACAATGTGGTGGCTGCAATAGCCGCTGCGACGTTGGGCAGCTCTGTCGCCTTGGGCAATGCGTCGGTGCCTGCTCCCGAGACGAAGAGGTGTCTTGCGGCGGCACTTGCGTCGACCCTCGGACCGAGCGTGAACACTGTGGTGCCCACAGCAATTGCCTCGACGCTCAGGCGGGTCGCACCTGCGAAGAGGACGAAGTCTGCGATGGGCAGGGTCACTGCGCCGACCAATGCGTCGAAGGCAGGTCCTTGTGCGAAGGGCGCTGTGTCGACGTCCTTCGTGACTTGGAGAACTGCGGCGGCTGCGGTCAGACGTGCGCAGCGGACGAGGTCTGTCAGAAGGGAGCCTGCAGCACGATGACACGTGTCGACGCCGGAACCACTTGGATGGGGTGTAACGAGACCTTGGACGCGAACTGCATGTGGTACGAGCTGCCGCAGATTGAGCAACGAATTCCCGCTTTCGAGCTCGACGTGGTCGCCGTCTCCAACCAAGCGTACCAAGCCTGTGTCGAGGCGGGGGTCTGTACTCTCAACAACCTCGAAGGCTGTCAGGAGCAGGCTCCCAGCGTTGGCAGCCCCGCCGAGGAGCTCGAAAGACCCCGTGTGTGTGTCACACAAGTCGAGGCTGAACAGTACTGCGACTGGCTAGGGAAGCGTCTGCCTTCAGAGGCCGAGCAGGAGCGGGCTGTGCGCCTTGACTGCGAAGACACTCTGGAGTGCCGCACCGAGATGCCGCTCTACCCTTGGGGTGAGCCGCCGATATCCTGTGAGCGTGGGGTCTTCGATCTCCCTGAACAGGGATGTCCTTTGTCAGCCGCCGATGCGGTCAGCTCCAAGCCCGAAGGCCGCAGCGACGCGGGTATTCTCAACTTCTTGGGGAACTCCATGGAGTGGAGCGCCGACTGTTGGAGTGACCAGCTCGACAAGATGCCCAGAGACGGGACTCCCAGGACAGCTTCATGCTCCACGGTGGAGGGGGGTGTTCTGGCGACCCATCGAGGGTCCCCCTGGGATCAAAGCCAAGTGTCCCCGCACCGTAATTCCTTCCGCATGCGTTTCCCACGCGAAGGTCAGGCTCACGGGGCAATCGGTTTCCGCTGCGCTCGAAGCGTCCAGGACGAAACGAACGAGTGAACGTTCGAACCCCAGCGTTTGAACGTTCACAAGCCTGCTGCAAACGTCGAGTCGACTTGCTGCCTTCTATGAGAGTGCACGCAATAGCAGCGCTTCGAGCGGATCTCACCAAACTCTGACCACCGGCATAGGTGTTGCGCAAGACCTCCATCAGCACCGCGATTTCACGTCGCACACACCAGGAGGGAATGATGTTGAGAGGCTATTGGGTCTTGGCGCTTGCCTTGGTCTTCTCGGTCACGGTTGGTTGCGGCGATGGACAGTTAAGTGAACCGGCTTGTACCGGAGCCACTCAGCGCTGCTTCTGTAGTAACGGGGAAGGCGTGCAGACCTGTTTGGGCGAGTCCTGGGGGGCTTGTGAGTGTAGCAGCGACGGGGTTCCAATCGACGTCGCTGGCATTGACCTCGGGAGTTCGGACGGCAGTCTGTCCGAGATCGCGGAGGCGGACGCGTCGGAATCCATCGAGGGCCCCACCGAAGACGCCGCCTCGGCCGGTGCCAATGTCGACTCATACGTTGGAGCGCCAGGCGGTGACTGCGTGGAAACGACCCCGTATCAATACATCCCTTGGATCAGCCAGAAGTTGCCCAAGTTCGCGACTTGGGACAACAACATGTGCTGTGGGCCTGCCTCCGTGGCCATGCTCCAAGCCGCCGCCGAGCACCGAGAGGTGACCGCAACTGATCTGGAGTCGCTCATTAACTGGTTCGACGGCGAGGATAGCACTTGGTCGGCGCGCGGAGGGCTCTGCGAAGGGACTGACTCAGACCAGGTCTTGGTGATGCTCCGTGAATACGCCAACCGCACCGACGCCGTCGCGTACGAGCCTCTGTCTTGGTGTGAGCTCTCGGCAGAGTTGGCAAAAGGTGACCGCGTCGCCATCATCGAGGGCGACTCACAGGGCACAAACACATCGGCTACCTTCCTCTCGGGCAAGTCTCACTGGGTGATCATCGAGCGCATCGACGGGGCAACGACCTTCATCAACGACCCGGGTCGCAGCTACGCCGCCCAGGGAGACAGTCGCGGGTTCACCACCTCGTCGGTGCGGGCGCGCTACGAGGCGCGTGGCGCGGTCGCCATCATCGTCCCGTTGACCCACACGCCAGTCTGCGAGACCACCTTCGTCCCCTACTGTGTGGGCTCCAGCGCACGGGAGAAAAACGAGTGCGGCGAAGATCACCTTGTCCAGCAGTGTGAGTTTGGCTGTGCGGCAGTGTCAGGCGCCTGTGAGAGTTGCGACCCAACCGCTTGGACGGTGGCCTGCGAGGGCTCGAATTTGGTCGAGACCAACGAGTGTGGTATCCGCCAGCCCACATCCTGCGAGTTTGGCTGTACCGCTGGGCACTGCGATGGTTGCACGGACGCGACCTACGACGAGTCCACCTACTGCAACGGCGCCGACGTTTGGGGTCGCAACCGCTGCGGGGCAAGCCAGTTGCTGCAGAGCTGCGCGAACGGTTGTGCGTCCGGGGCCTGCTTAACCGCCCCGAGCTTCTCGATCGTTGCCACGCCTGGGTTTGGCAACTGGACCCCGAGCTTCACACCGAACCTAGCGTGCTCTTGCAGCGCCTCGACCCCTGACTGCTACAGCCTCTACCGGGGGCGTGCGGTCTCAGTCACCGGGAACACGGCTACGTTGGAGTTTCAAAAGACGCCCTCGGGAGCGCCCTCGACAAACGTGCAGTTCTGGGTTGCAGTGGCGGACGCAACCTATCCAGCCTGCCAGGACACGAACACCTATGTGACTCGCGTGACTGGATGGTGGAACGGCGGGGTCCTCAACGTCGACGTGCCCATCTGGCCGACGCAGGCCGACTTCGACAACGCGCCGGTCGGCGAGCAGAAGAAGCTCTTCCTCATCACTGGTGGCTCCGACGGCACCACCACCAAGCGCTGGTTCCAAAAGCAGGCCATCGTCTTCGAAAAAGTGCAGAATTGATGTCTTTGGAGCACCGAGGCACGACGCCTCGGTGCTCCGACAGGAGACTCCGTGGCACCGAACAGCAACGCTCCCAGCACCCTGGCCCCGCAAGAAGCCGTGAACCTCATCGTGGCCCAGGAAGCGCCTGAGCCCTTCGTCGAAATCTTCTTTCACCCTCGCCTCGACTACGTGGGACTCCGCAGCCGTTGGGGGCTCTTCGAAGCGGACCAGTGGGTCCCCATCAACCGCACCCAGCATCAATTCGTTGATTCGAGCAACACGACCTTCGCGCTGGAAGATCCCACCCTGAGCCGAGAGCACCTCGAACTCAGATGGAGCCCGAGAGCGCACAGTTTCGAGGTCCGAAAGCTCAAGGACGACTCGCTGCCCATCTGGCTCGCCCCTCTGAGCAGCCCTCTCGAGGAGCAACCGCTCCACGCCGACCAGCCGACCCGCGTTCCCCCCGACACGCTGCTCCGCATCGGCAATCGCGTCTTGCTGCACCTCGCCGTCGGAGTCCGCGACGATGCGCTCGCCGACTCAACGGGACGGATGATCGGCCGTTCCCCGCAACTCTTGGCCTTGCGCAAGGACCTCAATAATATCGCCGAGGCGGCCCCCCAGACGAATGTGATGATTGTGGGGGAGACCGGCGTCGGCAAAGAGGTGGTCGCCAGGTCCCTCCATCAACTCACCGCCGGCACGAGGCCCTTCGTCGGGGTGAACATGGCCGAGTCCCCTCAACTGGTCGAGAGCGCGCTCTTCGGCCACAAGCGGGGAGCCTTCTCGGGCGCGACAAACGACCGAGATGGCGCGTTCGTCACCGCGGAGATGGGCTGCGTCTTCCTCGACGAGATCGCGGACTTGCCCCTCGACGCCCAGGCCAAGTTGCTTCGAGCCCTGCAGGACAAAGAGTTTCGACCCGTCGGCAGCGACCGCGTGCGGCCGCTCAAGGCGCGTATCCTCAGCGCGACCTCCAAGAACATCGACGAGCCACAGTCCTTCCGCAGCGACCTCAAGTACCGCCTCTCGACGTTGGCTGTCACCGTGCCACCGTTGCGAGCCCGCAAGAGCGACCTTCCCCTGCTCTTCGTCCATCTCCTTCGCGCCGCCGCAGAAGACAGCGACGCCACCTCGGTTTGGTTCAATGACACCTACACCGATGTCCGTCTCTCGGCGCGGCACCTGTCACAGCTCCTCGAGTACGACTGGCCAGGAAACGTTCGTGAGCTGTTCAATACCGTCATCGCGCTCAACGTTCACAAAGACCCGAATCGGGTCTTGAGCGGACTGCTTCGCGCTGTGCCCGTGTCCGCAGCGATTGCTCCAGGCGTGTCGGCCGACCTAGCCAGAGACCACGGGCTGCCCGGACTCTTGACACGCTTCGAGTGGCGCCTGGACGACCTCTCCCGTCACCTCGGCCTCTCCCGCAAGGCCCTCGAGAACCGCGCACGCCGAGAGGGCCTCTGGCCGCCGTCGCGCGAGACCTTCGTCGAGCTCCTCAGGGCCGATGGTTGGAGCGTCGAGGCGCTGCACCAACGCACTGGGCTGAGCAAGTTCACCCTCAACAAATGGGCCGAAGAGCATGGACTCAAGAAGGCCGCGGACTACTCCCATGCCGAGCTGCGCACAGCGCTCGCTGCCGCAGGCGACCTCGCCGCCGCCGCCAACTCACTGCAGCTCACCGCCCGAGCGTTCGAGATGCGCTTGCGGGCTGCTCCGAACGACGAGACGTGACCATGAAGACCCTCGACGTCGAGGCGCTGAGCCTCGACCAACGTTATCGATTTGCGGATGAACTGGGACGCGGCGGCTTTGGCGTCGTCTACCGTGCCACCGCCGTGGACGGCGGAGAGGACGTCGCGATCAAGCTCTTCGCGCCCCGCGACGGCGCCAACAATGAGCTCTCGCAGCGACTCTTCAACCGAGGGGCCATGCTGGCGAAGCAGCTCGACGCCCCGGGTTTTGTCGAGGTTCGCGAGGTGGGGGAAGACCTCGAGCGAGGCCCCTACATGGTCATGGAGTGCCTCGAGGGCGAAACCCTCCGCTCGCGGCTCGCCCGAGAGCCGTTGACGGTGAGTGAGTCAATTTTGCTCGCCTATACGCTGGCTGAGATCTTGGTTGGTGCGCACAGCCAAGGCGTCGTGCACCGCGACCTGAAGCCCTGCAACCTCATGCTGGTCGGCCCCCAGCAGGACGAGCTGCGGGTCCTCGACCTGGGCATCGCCACGCTCTCGGCCGAGTGGCGCTCGGAGAGCTTTGAGACCCTGACCCAATACTCTTGTTTCGTCGGCTCGCCCTGTTACCTGGCTCCCGAGTGCGTCCCGGGCCATGATCCCCATGGGCTCAAGGCCAGCCCTCGAGTCGACGTCTATGCGTGGGGGCTCATCTTGTTGGAGTGTTTGACGGGCGAGACTGCGGTGCAGGGCAACAACGTGCTCAAGATTCTGGCGGAGCAGGTGCGTCCGCGGCCAGTGCCCATCCCAGAGGTGTGGGTAGAGTCGAAGCTGGGCCCGCTGTTGCGGCACGCGCTGGCGAAAGACCCGCAGCAGCGCTTGGCCTCGGCGGTGGAGCTAGTGGAGCGGCTGCGGCCGTTGATGGGCGACCTCTCGTGGATTCCGGAGGTGGGGCGTCCCGGCTGTGTGGGGCGGGTGGATGAGGAGACGTTGCCACCGATGAGTGAGTGAGGAGTGGTGAGCGGTGAGTGAACGTTCGCTGAACGTTCAGACGGGGAGAATCGGCGGCGTAGTCGCCCGGGGGGATCCCGTAAGCCTTTGAAACCATGTGATTGTTTCAGAGGCGTGGCTTGGGCAAATAGTGGCATCTTCCGTGCGATAGGGGTTCTCGTCCTCGAACAGTGTGTTCGAGTTTCGCCCCTCTTCGTTGTGGAAGGAGAAGCCATGAACGTTCAATGTCAGC
>PFUG01000340.1:11765-15875 GCA_002789955.1 Deltaproteobacteria bacterium CG_4_9_14_3_um_filter_63_12
ACTGACCGTCTGTTTCGTTGTCTTGATGCTCAGCGCCTTGAGCTCGAGTGCCCACGCCGAAGAGGGTTCGCTGCGCAGCATGGCCAAGGCGACCATCGACGCGATTGGCTCGACGGTGCTCTTGGCGGCGTGGCCGACTGCTGAGTACGAGTCGGTTGAGCTTCACGATGTGGCGATTGTCGACGCTGCCAACAATGTCTACGCCATCTCGTTTCGGATTCACGCCACGAGCGCGTGGACGGGGGGCCCGCTCTGGGTCGATGTCAACATCACGTTGAGTGACAAGGGGGTCCAGTCGCTGGAGTGGGGTGATTACTACGCGGTGGTGAAGCCCGGATCGTCGTGGGAGGCCCTGAAAGAGCTGGCGGAGCGATGAGCGGGGCGAGTGGGAGTGGGGGAACGCATTGGTGGTCGTCTTGCTGCGACTGTTCCTGCGGAAGGTCCGGCATCTCGGACTGGTCATGGGCGGGTTTTGCAGGCAAGCTGAAGTCCCAATCAGAGCAGTGCCAACCCGTCTCATAGGTTCCGCGTTTGGGGCCGAGGGACGTCAACGACCATGAGCCGTCATCGAACGAATGACATGACACGCAAAAGGAGTAGGAGTTCAACCCATGCCCGCTTCAACAGTAATTGTCCAGCATCGAGATGGCTCGCCGGCCCGACGCGTTCGGATTGTCCTAGGATTTCGAAACGGTGGGATGACGAAAGACGTCTACGCCGACGACAAGGGGAGAGCCGTTGTGGAACATACTTCAGTGGGTCAGGCGGACGTCTTCGTGTCGGGCACGAAGGTGGGGACGATGCACGCGCCAGGCAGTTTTGCAGCGACGATATAGGGATTCGGGCGTGGGAGACGCCCCTACGTGGATAAGTGTCCGAGGTGCTGTTTTGCTCTTTCGCAACCTTTGGAATTGGAGGAATCATGAACATCAAGTCGATCGTGGTCTCTTTTTCGTTCCTGCTCGCACTCGTTAGCTTCTCTGTCGCCGCTTGGGCAGACGACGCGTGTCTCTACGGCTCCGCGGAGTGGTCCAGTGGGGACAAGATCGACGGCTCGACCACCGTAAGCACGTCGTGGAACGGGAAAGAAGCCTTCCCTCGCGATGGGGAATATCGGCTTTGCCTGGGGAGCAACCCTGAGAAGACGATCACTGTCTACGTGGAAGGGCAACGGTATGCAGAGGTCTTCGTCGATGGCGACACGAGATTGGACATCGTTCGGCGATAATGCGTCAGAGGGAAGCCTTTGGTGTTGAGTTCCGCTTCGAGAGCGCGACGCTAGAGGCCTCCTTTCTGGGAGCGATGAAAGGCAGCATGGCGAGTGAGTCCAGAACGAGCGGAGCTCACCCACGATGAACATGAACCGCTTTTGGCTCTTGGAGGTACTGCTCGCTCTTGTGGCCCTGCCGCTGAGCCCTGCGTGCTTCGAAACAAGGGCGGGTGACGTTTCAGAAGTTCGCGCGGAAACAGCAGAACCCGACGTCTTGGATCTTCAGGGTCAGTCCGACGCTGGCGATTTCGTACCGGCACGAGTTCTTCGAACACAGGGTCATCTGCGCTTCCACACCATTCGCCAGTCTGTCGTTCTGCCTCTCGAGCTCTCGATCGCCCTATACTTCAACGCAGGACTGGTGCTCTCGACTGACGAGACGAAGCTGCTAGTCGCCAGCTCCGCTCGCACGAATCTCCTAGTTCTCGATGCCGACACGCTGACCATCCTCGACGTCATTCCAACGAGCGCATCCATCGACAATCTGCAGGTCGTGGACGAAGGCCGCTTCGTTGTTGCTTGGGCGACTTTCGGACGTCGTTCAAAGAGCGGAAGCAAATATCGGCAGGCGCGAGACTTGTTGATCCTTGATCGAAGCGACTTCTCACTGAAGCACACGGTATCAGTGGGTGAAAACATTGGGGCCGTCGCCGACGTCAGTCAGGGGCGCGTCCTCGTCTCGGCGGTTCAAAGCGAAACCATCGCCCTTGTCGACCTGGACAAAGGCGAGGTGATTTCTCAGCAATCCACTGCCAATGAGAAGTTCTCTCCTGGTGATGTTGCCGTGCGACCGGATTCGAAGATCGCCATGGTTTCCGGCGGTGTGTTCCGACAACAGATGTTGGGGGGGCCGCAAACGCAGAGCCGTGCAACAGGCTCCCAGGTCCTTCTGCTCGACCCGCTCGATCCCGCCAACCATGCTCGAATGACGTTCTTCCCCAAGCTCCAACATCCACGTGGGTTGCTCTTCCACCCCAACGGCCGCCACGTCTTCGTTGCAGACGATCAGCAAAACGCGTTGGTGATTCTCGACTGGGTCGCCAGGCGCACACAGGAAACCATCGCCCTCGCCGATGCGCCGGAAGACTTGGGGTTTTTCCCTGGGGGCCAACGCCTCTGGATCCGCCACAGCGGCGCACCCATGCTCAGTGTGGTCGACCTAGAAAACGGGAGAATCAAGGAGGTCACGTTGCCTAATGTGGCAATGACCCAGCCTGTCTTCTCGCCCGATGGCGAAGTCTTCTATGTGGGCACTGCCATGCCGAGCGTCATCGCGGTGATTTCTGTCGAAACATTGAAACTCGTAGACGAAATCGAGTTGCCGATCTTCCCTCACCAGCTGCAGATCACGCGCGACGGAAAGCGGCTTTTCGCAGCCCTTGGAGCAGGAATCAATGTCATTCGTGTTGAGTAGTGGGCTTGACCCTTTGATGGTTCTGGGCGTGGTTCCGCCGCCGCTGCCCCAAGAGCAAGGGCACACCCAAGAGCAAGGGCACGCCCAAGAGAAAGAGCCAGGCCGAGGCCGTCTCCTCTGGCTCGCCGGAGCCTTTGGGCTGGCCATCTTGGCGGTCGGCGTTGGGCTCGTCGTGCTCTTAACGGGCGCTGATGAAGCCTCCGACAAGCCCTCCATCGCAGCTGCAGCCCTCGATGAGGAGAAGTCTGTGGACCAGGCTGATGAGCAAGGTGCACCCACAGCGGACTTGGAGCAAGTGGATGAACGCTCCACGCCCTCCCAGCCGCTGCCGACGTGGAGTGTCTTGCATCCCGACAAGCCGCTCCCCAGTGTTGATGCAGAGAAGCTGCCGGTGGACATGTTCAACGTTGCGCTGACTGGTGAGTGTTCTGGAGAAGCGCGAAAAGGAAAGTCGAAGGGCATCTCCCTTCAAGTCGTGGGAGAAGCTGCCAACAAGTTTGGCGACGTGATTCATCGAGCAACAGTGACAGGGCTCCTCTACCTGGATTTCTCAGACGAGGTCGTGATCCTGCGGGCCTCGTCTGGCAACGGGTTTCGAGAAGACATTGGCTCCGACAAGCCGTGGGAGCAGGACGGGGCAGAACGGTTTGTCGTCTTCACACGGGAGGTGGACCCGATCTACTGTCGGTATGAACCGCGAGAAGCAATTGCCGCCATTCACCTTTCGGTGGAGACCCCGTTGGGGAGTACCTATGAAGGGGTCGTATGGAGCGCGCCCATCGATTGGTCGATGATAAAAGGCACTCCAGTAGATGAAACCGCAAGTCTGCTGCTCGCAGGAAAGGCGAAGTCAGAGCTCACGAGTGAGACATTGAGCCCTCAGATGGAGGTGCATCTGACGAGGGTTCACCGAGGCAAAGCCCTCTTGGACTTGGAGGGTCAATTGTTGGGTTGGGCAGATTTAATCTACCTGCAGCTGAAATCTGGGCAGCCTCCCAAGTCTCTTGAATCGAAGCCTACTGACACCCTCTCATTCGAGCGTGGCACAACGACCGTCACGCTAAGGGGCTTCCAACAGCAGGCGAGCACCGTCCAGGCTGAGGTCTCTGTGACTAACAACGGGGAGAAGCCGCTTACCTGCGACTTCAAGTCTCTATTCTTGCTCTCGACGACAACCACGTCACAAGTCGTGCTCGACGACACCATGCTCGCGGCTTGTCAGGCAAAGATTGCCCCCGCCACCACGATTTCGGGGAGGGTGTCGTTCGCCTTGGACACCGGCGCGCCCCTTGCCCTGGGCTTCAGGAAGGGTGAGGTGCGCACGTTGCACCTCTGAGCAGAACTGCCTTAGATACGCGGAGGTCTTTGTCGACAGGAGCCTGGTCCACGCAATCGGACAAAGCGGTGTCGTAAACTGGACGCTCAA
>PFUG01000340.1:16055-16313 GCA_002789955.1 Deltaproteobacteria bacterium CG_4_9_14_3_um_filter_63_12
GGCCCTGCACCTCGACGACGACCAACACTACTTTGACGACGACAAGAGGCTCGCAGCGCGCCAGATGGCTGCGATTTATGCGCTCAAAACATGGGATGCCGCGCGGAAACGGGCCGGTGACGACGGAGCGTGCAAGGCTCTCACTGCAATCGCTGATGCTGGCGAAGCGTTCCGGCCGACGGTCAAGGAGGCCAAGAAATACGAGCCCTTCCAGTCATGGCCAGCGGTCTACTTGATGGTCTCTGCATGCTACTCAGA
>PFUG01000552.1 GCA_002789955.1 Deltaproteobacteria bacterium CG_4_9_14_3_um_filter_63_12
GAGCAGGGGGGGCATTTCTGGTGAGCGCCCAAGCGCAGCTCACCCTTCGCCAGTCAAATCGCCCACAGATCTGCCAGGGGAGCCCGAAAATCTTCCACATTGAGCTTGTTTGGACCGATGGAAACGGGCTCGACCTTCCGGTTGCTCATCGGACAATTTTCGCGCCCGCCCCACCCCTGGGGCCAAGTCGCAGAGGGAATCGACAATGGGATTCAGGCCGCAATCACTGTCAATACCGCGACAACTCGGAGCCAAAGGTGGCGGAGAGTCGTGTAAACCCGAAGGGTTGCGCGCAGGATGCGCGCAACAACTTAGAGAAACAAGGCGCCGACGGCCGGCCAGCAAAAGACTTCTCCCAACAGACCGGGACCTTGTTGGCTGCAAGAAAGACGAAAGCCAAAGGGGGTCCGGGGGACGATGGCCCCCGGCGGGTCAGGGCAGAGCCCTGCCTCCCTCCCTCCTCCGCTTTGTGCTGGTCGGGCTGACCCTCGCCACGACCTTGTTGTTGGCCTGCTCGTCGGCGCCGACTCCAGAGGTCGAGGTGCCGCTCGGCGAGGCGCGCCCACCCGACGGCAGCGAGCTGGAGGGCATCGCCTCGTCCGCGGCGATCAAGACCCAGCTCGTCTATAGCGGCGAGGTGCGCAGTGAGAGCCTGTGGGTAGAAGGGAACGGCGAGGTCGGGGCCTATGCGTTCGACACGCCCGAGGGCTCAGTGTTCGTGGGCATCGGCGAGGAGAACGCGCCTTTCGAGGTGGCGACGCGGGCGCAGGTGGGCTGCCTCATTGTCGGTCAGAAAGGGACCGTGACCGTGGGGGTGTTGCAGCGGGGGGGTCAGGAGCCGGTCTCGAGCTTAGTCGTATATGAGCTCGACGCGGCGGGTCAGAAGGTGGGAGCGAACTGGAGCCCGACGAGTCCGGCGTTGTGGGTCGAGGCGGGCTCTCGCTGTGCCTTCGTGGAGGACGCTGGGGTCGTGACCGCCGTCGTCGTGGAGGCGCGGGAGGCCAAGGGAGATGCGACGTTGGAGCTCTGGGTGGCGCCCTTCGAGGGGGAGGGCCACGCCTTCGAGACCGGAAGCCACGTGCCGATGATCCGCTCGGCGGTGAGTCGAAATGGGGTGGTGTTGCTGGCGCTGGAGCAGATACACGAGGCGAAGGACGGCACGAAGCACAAGCTCTGGACGTTGGCGCAGGTCGACGCAGCGGGAGGCTGGGAGACGATCGCGGTGGAGCGGCCTTCGGACAGCCCTTTGTCGGTGTCGGCGGCTGGGCGAGAGGTGTTGATCGCGTGGTCGGAGACTGGGCTGGTCGGGCCGGCGGGGAGCCTGCGCAAGCCGCATTTGAGTGTGCTCGGGACCTGGGTCACGTTGCCGCTCAGCGGCGTGCCTGCGGCCACGGTGCGGGCGCATGTGGTCGAGGCGCTGAGCGCGAAGGAGCTGTTCGAGACGCTGTTCGTCGGTGGGCGTTGGTGGGCGGTGATGGCGGCGGAGCCCTACGTTTCTAGAGGCAAGGCCGAGGAGCCGCCACATACCGAGTATTTGGTTCCCATCGAGGAAGGCAACGCGGCGTTGAGTCGTTTGGTGGACGACCTCTATGGGATTCGCGGCACGGCGCTTGGTGGAGAATACGCGCACAGCCTGGCGATCGGGCTTGGGCCGGCGCACGAGGTGTTGCCGGAGGTCTCTGTGGGCGTCTATCGGCTGAGTGACCTGGAGGCGGCGGCCTGGGGCGGGTCAGAGTGAGGCAGCGAGCTCGTGGCGCGCTGCTGTTCTTCAAGGAATTCGGTCATGAGCGTTGACAGTTGGGCGGCGGCGATGTGAACTGTGAGTTCCGTCTCGCGAGTCGAAGCTGGCCTTTGCGATGAGCGTCCAGCGCCCGAGCATTCTGAGAGTCGCAGTGCTTCCGGGAACCCAAAACGAATCTTCGTTCGAAGAACGCTACGAGGTGCTCGCCTGTCTTGGTGAGGGCGGAACTGGGATGGTCTACAAGGCGCTGCAGCGCTCGACTGGGCAGCCGGTCGCGCTGAAGACGTTGTCGTACAATCGCAACGACCCGGCGGGCGCGGAGAAGATGCTGCGCTCGTTGGAGCGCGAGATGGCGCTGATCGCTTACTTGGACAGCCCTCACATCGTGCGCTTGTACGACTCGGGGGTGACGCCAAACGGCTATCCGTTTATCGCCTTGGAGTTCGTCTCGGGGGCGACGCTGCGGGAGTTCTTGAAGGTGGGTCCGCTAGAGCCAGCGCTCGCCTTGCGCATGACCCGGCACCTGCTCGAGGCGCTGGCGGAGGCTCACGAGCAGACCATCGTCCACTGCGATCTCAAGCCTGAGAACATCATCGTGAGTGTGCGCGCGTCGAGGCTGCGCACGCGGGTGCTGGACTTCGGCATCTCGGTGTTGGCCGAGGAGGAGCTCGAGGGCGCCATCGTGGGGACCCCGAGCTACATGGCGCCGGAACGCATCGAGGGCCGCGCCAAGGCGATCCCAGCGCAGGATGTGTATGCGACGGGGTTGATTCTCCTCGAGGCGCTGACGGGTCGAATCGCTTTCGAGGGCAAGACGGCGGACATTGTGCTGAAGAAGCAGCAGACCGCGCCGCTGGTTCTGCCGCCTTGGCTTGCGAACCATCCGTTGGCGGCGATCCTGATGAAGGCGACGGAGAAGAACCACGAGGTGCGTTACGCGAACGCGTCCAAGATGCTCGCCGACCTGGAGTCCATCGACCCCTCGACGATCCCCATCCAGCCCGGCACGCTGGGGATCGAGAAGCTGGCGGCCATCGAGGAGAAACTGGCGGCCGAGCTGGCGGTAAAGGAGGCGGCCAAGGGCGCCCACCGGGAGCTCGAGTTCTTCGGCGCGGCGAAACAGGGTGTCCCCGCTCCCGGAGGCATGGCCCTGGCGACCCAGGAGATCAAGGAACGGCGCAAGAAACTCTCGCCCTGGATCTTGCCTTTGGCGGTCGCAGTGCTGTTGATCGTCGGTGCGCTGGTGGTTCGTCATTTGACTCGGGAGCCAGCCGAGGGGGTGAAGGTCGCGGCCGCTGAGAGCCCAAAGGTGGAGGTCGTGCAAGCGGTCGTGAAGGAGGCACCTGTCAAAGTCGTTGACGAGGGGGTTCCGCTGTCGGAGGACGAGCTGGGAGTGGGGGAGCTGCTGGGTCTGGCACGGCAAGCGCATCGTGAGGAGCGTCTTGAGGACGCCATCGCGCTCTACCAAGAAGTCGTCGAGAAGATGCCCGAGAACCAGGCGGCGCTCGAGGAGTTGGGGTGGCTCTACCTGAAGCTGGACCGTTTCAAAGAGGCCGTGAACGTATTCATGAGCGCGGTGGAATTCGACCTGAACACGGAGTCGATCGTGCTCGGGTTGGCGCTTTCGCAGGTAGGCTTGGGCGAGGATGGAGCGGCACAGAAGTCCTTCCAACGCTACCTCGAGCTCTTCCCCACTGGCGCGAAACGCGACCAGGTCGAGGAGCATTTGAGCGCAATCGAGGGTCGTCAGGGCGGCGACCCGACAGAGGTCGAGGGGAAGAAGCCGAAGAAGAAGCGGAGGAAGAGCCAAGATATGCGCCGCATCCAAGTCTACGAGTGACCTCCCGCCCAATGTATGACGATCCTTTCAATATCAACGGCGATGATGCGATGACGGGCTTCGAGCCCGGCACCGTCATTGATGGCCGCTACGAGCTCGTCGAGCCAATTGGGATGGGGGCGACGGCGGTGGTCTTCAAGGCTCGTCAGCTCGCGCTCAACAGAGAGGTCGCGATCAAGCTGCTCGACCTGCGGAACGCGCCTGGCATGGAGGCCCGCTTCGTTCAGGAAGCCCAGGCGATCAGCGCCATCGAGCATCCCAACATCGTTCGGATCCACGACTTCAGCTTCGCGCCGACGCCCTACATCGTGATGGATCTCCTCGCGGGCTCGGATCTCGATACCTTTCTGAGCGCGAACGGCCCGATGACCACCGAACGGGCGTTGAAACATGCGAAGGGAGTGCTGAGTGCGCTGGAGACAGCCCACACTCGTGGAGTGATCCACCGAGACATCAAGCCCGCCAACCTCTTCCTCAAGAACCTCGGTACGGAGGATGAGGTCATGGTGCTGCTCGACTTCGGCATCGCGCACGTCAAGACGAACAGCCGACTCACGACGAGCGGTCAGCTTTTCGGGACGCCTCAATATCTGGCTCCTGAGTGGATCACCCAGCAGCTGGTCTCGCCCGCCATGGATGTGTACCAGGTCGGGCTGGTGCTGATCGAGATGCTGTCTGGATTGCCGGCCGTCAACGAGGTAAACGCCTACGATTGCCTGATGGCGCATAGCAATGGCGAGCTCGACATCCCAACGAAGCTGTTGAGCTCGCCCATCGGTCCGGTGCTCAAGCGGGCGACCGCGTTGTCCCTCGAGGTGCGCTATGCGAGCGCCCGAGAGTTCATCGAGGCCATCGAGCAGGTGGAGCGAGACACGATTCGCTACGGCGAGAGCTTCGAGACCTCAGGGGAGCGGCACACCGTAGAGAGCTACCACGCCACGGTGGAGATCCTCAATCGGCTGCGGCAGACCGGCGCCCCCCAGGCTTCGAAGCCAATGCTGATCTCGAGGCAAGGCAACGTCCCCACGAGGGCGGACTTGGGGAACATCGAGCGACGACACAGTTGGCTCGACGCCACCGACATCAACGTCGTGATCATCGGCGTCTTGGTGCTCTTTGGTGTGATGGGGTTGGCGCTGCTCATCCTCGACGCGGTCCGTGTTCGGCAGCAGACAGTGATTGTGGAGGCACCTGTTGTCGAAAAGCCGACTGGTGCGGCTCAGGAGGTGGGGGGCACAGACGTCATGCCGCTCTCCGAGGAAGAGCTCGACGTCGCCACGCTTCTGAGAGGTGCACGAGCGGCGCACCGAGAGGAGCACGTCGAGGAAGCCATCGCCTTGTACGTGCGCGCTATCCAGGCCGATCCAGGACATGTCCTCGCCCGCGAAGAGCTCGGCTGGGTCTACCTGAAGCTCAGCCGCTTCAAAGAAGCCGTCGCTGTGTTCGTCGACGCGGTGAATTCGAAGCTCTTGTCCGAGAACCTGTTGGTCGGGCTCGCCGTGGCTCACCTAGGGCTGGGCGACACACAAGAAGCTCGGGCTGCCTTCGAGCAGTATTTGGAGTTGTTCCCGACTGGTCGCAAAACGGCCGACGTTCAAGAGCAGCTCCTGCGGCTCGATGAAGACACGGCGTCCCCAACGGTGGTGACGCCGACAAAAGCCAGTGAGAGCCGCGACAGTTCTCCCCTGATGCGCCGCATCGAGATCTACGAGTAGCAAAGTCGGCTCGGTGTTCGAAGGTCGTCGACTGGACTCGATGCGGGCTGGCGCATACCCTGGTGAACATTGATGGGGCGAGGCGGACCTGTGTCGGCCTCCACGAGACGACCTTTCAACACGAAGCCAATGTGGAACCCGAATCCGCGTCCCGGAACTTCGTCAGATCCGCGCGATACTCGGCACCGAGCTGGCTCGGAGCGAGCCGGCTGGCGCGCCTACGCGCGAGCGCGGACGTTCGGTGCTCTTGTGCGACAAGGCGAAGCGAGAGCTCTCCTGGCGTTGAGAGGGGAGGCCGCGGTTTGTGCACGGCGTCACGTCCAGCGAGCCGGGCTGCTCGCCCTCCTCTTGTCGCTGACGTTCGTCTGCGTGTCCTTCCCACTCGAGGCCTACGGCAAGAAGCCCGTCGAAGAGCCACTGCCCTGTGCGGACCTCCCGGCGCAAGACAAGGCCGAGTACCTGCAACTGCTGGATCATTCGTTCGACGCGTACCAAAAGGCGGACTATCAGACGACGATCGATTCGATTCTGAAGCTGAAGAAGATCTGCGACGACGATCCGCGGCTGGACTTCAACCTGGCACGCGCCTACCAGCGTTCGGGTGGGTGCAACATGGCGCGCTACTGGTACGAGGGACTGCTGGCCAACGTCGGCAACTTCTCCGTGGAGTTCATGGGCGAGCTGCCCGAGCTTGCGCGCCAGGCCATCATTGAACTCTCGAGTGAGTGCAGCCTCTCGGTGCGCGTCGGTTTCTTGTGTTCCGAGCCCGACGTCTTCCTCGGGCTGTCCGCCGAAGACGGGTCGCTCCACTCGTTCGATTGCCCCTTCGAGGGTCGCATGGATGCGGGGAAGTACAGCCTCAGCGCGACCAAACCTGGCATGCTGCCCGTTGTTCGCGAGCTGACCCTCGTGACCGGCGTCGAGAACCGCATCGTCCTGCCTCCGTTGGACCCCGTCGAGGAGATGGGGACGCTGGTCGTGCGTTGTCCTCGCGGCGTGCGAAAAGTGCGGCTCGAGCCTAGGTCCCTCGACCTGGACTGCGACGAGCTCGTGGCTTTGGATGCGGGCGAATGGACGATCGGCTTCGAGATCGGTGAATTCACCTTCGTCGAACCCGTGCTGATCGAGGAAAATCGAGACCGGGTGCTTACTCTGACCAGCCCGGCTGAGCCTGAGGAGGAAGTTCGCCTAGAACATTGGGCGTGGTTCTCGCTGGTCAGTGGCGCAGCTTTCCTGACCTCTGGTGGAGTGCTCTTCGGCATGGCCGAGCTCATGACCAGCGAGGGGCCAGTCGCCACCGCGATAGACCCAGACACCCAGAGAGTCTTGGATTACGGGACCGCCGTTGACGAGCGCAAGAACGGGCTGAGGCTGAGCGGCGCCGTCGCGGGTGGCTTGGGGCTCGTCGGCGTGGTGACGGGGATCGTGCTCTTCTCCATCGACGAAGAGGAATCGACCGAACTGACCTTGGTTCCCGAGTCTACCGGGGGGTCGTTCGTCCTTACCTCTCACTTCTGAGGTTCGCTCTGTGATGACCGCTCCTCGAAAACTCCGCCCCTTCGTCACCGCGCTGGCCCTTTTGAGTTCAGTCATTGCGGTGGCGACTGCTCCCCGGCTTGCAGGCGCCGAGGTCTGCGGTCATCTCCAGGGCGAGGAGCGGGAGAAATACGAGACGTTTAGGACGTCCGGCGCCGACTTGCTCCACAAGGACCCGCTCAAGGCGTTGTCTTTCCTGATGGGCGCGCAACGAAAGTGCTCGGAGGACGTCGAGCTGCTCGAAGATTTGACGGCGGCGGCGCTCGAGCTGCACGACTGCCACATGGCCCGTTGGTGGCTGGAACAGATCTTGGCTCGCGAGAATGGGCCAGAAGAGCTGCGCGAAAAGTCGCTGCAGAAGGTGACGGAGCTGGAGAACACCTGCCCGCACTCGGCGATCATCCGCATCCAATCGGACACGCCCGAAGTGACGGTGGTGATGGCCAGCGTGACGGCCGAGGGGCTCGAGCTGGTCTCGCTCCCCTTCGAGGGGCGCGTCGAGGCGACGACGTTCGAGATCACCGCCTCGAAACCTGGCTACAAGAGTGTCGTCATGGACGTCGAGTTGGCACCAAACGTCGCTCACGATATTCGATTTCGCCCTCTGATCCTTGAAGACAGTCCAGCCCGCTTACAGGTCCGCTGTCGCGACGGCGAGGACGACCTGCAGCGAGGGGTAGTGGACACCGACCTCTGCGCGGTGGACGACCTGCTCGACCCCGAGGGCGAAACGCTAAAGCTCCAGGTGGACGGGGTCGTGCAAACCGTCGAGACGGTCGCCAAGGAGAATCGAGTCAACGACATCCGCGTCCCAACCCCTAATCAGACTCTCGGAGAGATGCAGCTCAGCGATTGGGGCTGGCTGGCGTTGGGCTCGGGCGCGATTTTGGTTGGGAGTGGTGTGGTCCTGCAAATGTCTTCGAACGACCTCTACGACCAAGCCGGAAAATCGCTGAAGGTCTACACTGGGCAGCACATCACGCCGACTCAGAAACAGGCGAATGCGACTGTCGGACGAGCGAACCTCATCGGCGGCGTCGGGCTCACCTCGGCGCTCCTCGGCGCCGGCGCGATCGTCACGGGCGTCGCGCTCATTCTCTGGCCGGAGTCGCCCTACGAACCGCAGGTCTCCTCGTCGCTCGGCGGGGAGCAGGCGGCGGTGTGGCTCGACTTCAAGTTTTAGCCGACGGCTGACTCGTAGTCAGTGCAATGGGATTGAAATCTGCCGCAGTTGAAGCCAAGCTCGAAGGGTGCAGGCGGTTGCTTTCACCGGATTTTCGCGCGTTACTCGAAACAGAGGTGGCTCGAAGCGAGCCACCTCTGCTCCTACGCGCTATCGGGGGTCGTTATGCGCCATTTGGCTTTGTCTGAGTTCGAGCGACAGGGAGGAATCCTCCTCGTCTTCTTGATCACCGCGCTTTCGACCGCCTGCCATGACCCAGTGAGCGTCGGTGAGGGTGCCGCTGAGACCTGTCACGAGAACGGCGAGTGTTTGCCTGGGGAGCTCTGCGTCAAAGTCGACGGCCCCTACCTGTACGGGACCTGCCAATACGACGAGGACGCCGTCATCGACATCGAGAACGAGACCACCTCACGTTGTGGCAACGGCATCGTCGAGTGGGACGAGGCCTGTGATGACGGGGCGATCGACGACTGCGGCGAGTGCAACGCCGACTGCAGTGGCCCGGGCAGCGGCAGTGAGGCCTGTCGCTCGGGTGAGCTCTGCTGCGTTGGCGCCTGCGTCGACGGCGCCAACGACCTGCAGAACTGCGGGGCCTGCGGAACTGCATGCCATGCGGGTCAACAGTGCAACCAGGGATACTGCAGTTGTGGCGCCAAGGCCGCGAGTTTCCCCGGCGCAACGAACGCCTGCACCGAGTTCGAGGAGTGCTGCGCCGGAGTGTGCACCAACGTCGCGTTCGACCCCCGTCACTGTGGGACGTGCGATCACCAGTGCGCCGAGCCGCTCTGCATCGCTGGGGCCTGTCAATGCCCCGGTGGTACGGACAGCTGTGACGCCAGCGCGGCCGCCTGCCGCACCGACCTGCTGAGCGACGCGACAAACTGCGGGGGCTGCGGGACGAGCTGCCTTCTGGTCGCGGGGGGACCCGACTGTGTGTCGGGTTCGTGCAGCTGCGACGGCGTGACTTGTGGAGTCGGCACCGAGTGTTGCGACAACGACGGCCAATCGGTCTGCATCGACACCCAGACCAGTCCCTTCAATTGCGGCGGGTGTGGACAGCAGTGTGCGGTCGGCGAGACCTGCGAGAATGGGGTCTGCGCCTGTCAGGGACAAGGCGGTTGCGGGATAGGGCAGGTTTGCTGCAGCTCAGGCTGCTCGGATTTCTGCGCCTGTGGGAGCACACCGAGCTGCACCGATACCTGCTGCAACGGCGACACCTGCATCGACGTGAGCTCGAGCCGCGCGAACTGTGGAGCCTGCGACAACGCCTGTGACGGCGACAAAGACTGCGTCAATGGGTCCTGTGTGTGTCCGAGTGGGACCGATTGTGGAACGCAGTGTGCCGACCTGAACAGCGACGCCTCGAACTGTGGGGCGTGTGGCCACGTCTGTACGGGCGGCGAGGCCTGCTGCGGTGGCGCGTGCGTCGACACGCAGAGTGCCGCGAACCACTGCGGCGCCTGCAACCGCGCATGTGGTGGCAACTGCGTCGCCGGGCAGTGCGAATGCCTCGGGACCCCCGTCGATCTCTCCTCTGACGTCAATCACTGCGGGGCGTGTGGGGTCTCCTGTTTGACGGCCATGCCGGGCTCGAATGTCCTGTGCGTCGAGGGCAGCTGCGTCTTTGCTTCTTGCATCAGCGGCTACGCGGACTGCGACCTCGACCCTCTCAGCAATGGTTGTGAGGCGCGCGTTGACACCGACCCGTTGAATTGCGGCGAATGTGGCACAGACTGCCAGGGAGGAGCTTGCTCCTTTGGCTCGTGTGATTGTGGCGGCGCAGCAAACATTGACTTCCAGACGGACCCCAACAACTGCGGCAGCTGTGGCAACCGCTGCACGGCGCTGCACGCCGTTCGCACCTGTGCTGCAGGAACGTGCACGGTTGGCGCGTGCCTCCCTGGCTATGTGGACTGCGACGCGAGCTCTGGCTGCGAGACGGACGCCAACGTGAACGGAAACTGCGGCGCCTGCGGCGTAACCTGTGCGGCGAACCAAGTCTGTGTCGACGCGAGCTGCCAGTCGGACAACGTCATCCTGCAACTCGTGGGCGGTGACGGACATACGTGCGCACGGCGTTCTGATGGAGTGGTCTTCTGTTGGGGAGTCTCCGACTTCGGTCAGGTCGGCGACGGGGCCTCGCTCAACCGCACGACTCCCACGGAGCTGATGAACGTCGACCTGCATGGTCACACTGTGTTCATTGCCTCTGGTCAGGATCACAACTGTGCGGTCGTCGCGAACGGGGACGTCTATTGCTGGGGACGCAACGACAAGGGACAGCTGGGCGTCGGCACCTCGGTCACCGAGAGTCTCGTCCCAGTCAAGGTCCCCGGACTGCCCTCCGCAGCCCTGCGCGTCGACGGGGGGAAAGAACACTCCTGTGCGTTGTTGAGCACTGGAGCGATTTACTGTTGGGGGCGCAATGATAAGGGCCAGCTCGGCGACGGAACCAAGACCGATCGCCCGAACGCGACCCGCACGTTGGCCATCAACGGCGCGACCGACCTGTGCACGGGCGAAAAGCACTCGTGTGCCCTGATCGCAGGCGGGACGTTGCGATGTTGGGGCGAGAACGGGAAATACCAGCTCGGTGACGACAGCAACACGGAACGTACGGCTCCCGTCGCGGTGACGCGCATCGGTGGAGCGTCAGGAAATCTGGGCTCGGCCGCGGAGATCGACTGTTTCCACCTCCAGACCTGTGCGCGGCTCATCGATGGCGACGTCGTCTGCTGGGGCGATACCGCGGAGTCCCAACTTGGCGCCGGCGTTGGGGCACCGGGCCCGAACGGCACCAAGGTCGTGACGCCGCTCATGGCCTCAAAGCTGGCAGTCGGTGAGCAGCATGGCTGTGTCATCTCCAGCGGAGCGGTGAAGTGCTGGGGACGCGACGACAGGGGACAGATCGCGAACGGCAAGGTCGCCAGCGCTGTGGCCGTCACTGTCGCCGAGCTGTCGAACATCGACGCAATTGGCTTGGGGCAAAAACACAGCTGCGCCGCCAGTGGACCGGATGTGTGGTGTTGGGGTTCGAACTCGGCCGGCGCGCTGGGCGATGGCACCACCACCGACAGCCTCGTCCCGGTCCAGGTTACCTGGCCCTGAGACTCAGGGGTCCTGTGGTATCAACCCGTTACGGGTGATCGTGAAGTCCCTTTTCGTGCAGAAGACTGTTGCGTTGAGGCCGTTTGCGCGATAAGCACATCTGCGTCAGTTGGTTGAAACCCGCCCCCGGAGAGGCCATGGAAATTCGCTTTCACGGACGTGGCGGTCAGGGCGGCGTGACCTGCGCCAAATTGGTCGCAGCTGTTTACGCCAAACAAGGAAAGAGCGTTCAAGCTTTCGGCGACTATGCCGGAGAGCGTTCGGGAGCGCCCGTCAGGGCTTACACCCGAGTGAGCGACGAGACCGTCACCAACCGCAACAAAGTTTACGAGCCCGACCACATCCTCATCCTCGATCCGACGTTGCTCAACGAGCAGGCCGTGTCGGGGCTCGCCGAGGGTGGACTGCTCCTGCTCAACACCACAGAACGCCCCGAGCACTACCGCGAGCAATTCCCTGGTTTTCGTGTCGCGACCGTCGACGCGACGGACATCGCTCGCCGCCACGGCATAGGGACGCGCACAGTCGTGATCGTCAACACGACAATGGCCGGCGCGTTCGCGCGGCTCATGGGGGTGCCGCTGGACGACTTGACCGGAGTCTTCGAAGAGCTGGGCATGAAGCCGGCAAACGTGCTGGCGTCGAGCGAAGCCTACGAATCCGTGCAGGCCCTCGGTGAAGACCAACTTTTCACTCGCCCGGCTGCTGGTCTCGACCCAATTCTGCGTCCCGAAGTGCTCGACCTCGTAGACCACAAGGTCGGCGCGCCTGTTCCCCTCAAGACCGGCTCATGGCGCGTGCAGACGCCTCGCTACGCCACGATGCCAGCGCCCTGCAACGCGCATTGCCCAGCCGGCAACGACGTCGTCGGGTTCTTGCAGGCCCTCGTCAAGGACGACCTCGACGAGGCGGCTCGCCTGCTCTCCGAGACGACCCCGCTGGCCGCGGTCTGCGGTCGCGTGTGCCCAGCCTTTTGCATGATGGGCTGCAATCGCCGCGAGCATGACGCGGCGGTGAACATCCGCGCCCTGGAGCGTTGGGTGGGAGACCACCGAGACGTCTCGAAGATGGCCACTAGGGCGAGCGCAAACGGCAAACACGTCGCCATCGTCGGCAGCGGACCCGCCGGCTTGTCAGCCGCCTACCACCTGGCCCGCGCGGGCTATCGTGTCTCCCTCTTCGAGGCCGAAGCGGAGCTCGGCGGCGTGCTGCGAACAGGAATCCCGGTCTACCGTTTGCCGCGCGAGGTGTTGGATCGCGAGCTGCAAGGCATCCTCGACCTGGGCGTCGAGGCTCACTGCAACGAGCCCATCGACCGAGGGCGGCTCCAGAACCTGATGAACGAGTGCGACGTGGTGATCGTCGCCACCGGCCTGCAGAAGCTTCGGGGGCTCGAGGTCCCGGGAGCAAATTTGCCCGGCGTAGAGCAAGGAATTCGTTTCCTGCATCGCACCAACTTCCGCGGCCCCGGTGCCCTCTCTGGACATGTGGTGGTCCTTGGCGGCGGCAACACCGCCATGGACTGCGCCCGCAACGCGTTGCGCTGCGGGGCAGAGAAGGTCACGGTCGCCTACCGACGAACCCGTGAGGAGATGCCCGCGATCCAGGAAGAGATCGTCGAGGCCCTCGAGGAGGGAGTGGAGTTCTTGTTTCAGGTGGCGCCCGTTGGCTTCGAAGGAGAGGCGCGGCTGCAAGCCGTTCGACTCGCCGAGGTCGAGATGGGAGAGCCCGACGAGAGTGGACGCCGCAGCCCAGTGACGAGCAACCGCGTGCAGAGTCTGGCGTGCGACCTCGTACTGTTGGCGCTGGGTCAGTCCGGCGACTCGAGAATCCTGGACGACAGCTGGAGTGTGTTCGGCGGTCGAGCCTATGCGGGTGACCAGGCGCTGAACCTCTTTGGCACGGGCGATCTCTTCACCAGCGAGGGGACCGTGGTGCACGCCATCGGTCATGGACGCCACGTCGCTCTGGAGGCCCGCGCCGCCATGGGTGAGCCCGTCTCCGCGGCGGTGCGCTTGGACCCTTCGGTCTCCGTGCAGCCCGAGCAGATTCTGGTGGAGCATTTCCCGTACTCGCCGCAGGTTCACGAAGAGCTGCTGGATGCGACGGCGAGGGCCCGCAGCCTGGAAGAGGTCAACAGAGGCCTCGAGGATGCCTCCGAGGCGCAGCGTTGCTTCTCGTGTGGCCACTGCACGTCCTGCGACAGCTGCCTCGTGTACTGCCCGGAAGGCATCATCTTCCGCGATGGCAGCGCCTACAAAGTGGACTATGACTACTGCAAAGGGTGTGGCCTCTGTGTGACGGAGTGCCCGCGCCACAGCATGGAGATGGTCGCCTCATGACCCTAAAGCTGATCACCGCGAACCACGCGGCAGGAATGGCCGCGACGATGGCTGGGCGCGCCAACCGAGAGGCCCTCGGCTTCGGCGGTGGGGTCTATCCCATCACACCCCAGACCGAGTGCATCGAGTTCCTCGCCAAGCAGGACATCGAGAAGGGACACCTCGTCCGCGTCGAGAGCGAGCACAGCGCGATGGCGGTCTGCATCGGCACCTCCATCGCTGGTGCGCGCTCCTTCACGGCGTCGTCCTCCAATGGGCTCGCCTACATGACCGAGAACGTCGTGTCGGCCGCCATGTACCGACTCCCCATCGTCATGATGGCCGTGAACCGGACGCTCGGGCCCCCTTGGAACATCTGGGTGGACCACGGTGACACGTTGTTGTTGCGCGACGCGGGCTGGGTCCAACTCTACTGTGAGGACAACCAGGAGGTCTTCGACCTGATTCTTATGGCCTTCCGCGTCGCGGAAGACCCCAGCGTGCTGTTGCCGGTGATGGTTTGTCAGGACGCGTTCGTGCTCTCGCACACCATGGTGATGACCGAGATCCCCACACAGGACCTCGTGGACGCCTTCCTCCCTGACCTCGACCTTCCCCACCGCATCGCGGAGAGCGCCATCACTATCGGCGGCTTGGATTTTCCTCACGAGGTCGAGGTCCACCGGCTCCAACTGATGGAGGCCATGGAGCGAGTCCCTCGAGTCTATGCCAAGGCACAGGACGAGTTCGAAGCCCAGTTCGGGCGCCGCCCCCCGGAACCCGTGGTCAGCTACCGCAACGAGGACGCTGAAATCCTCCTGGTCTCTTTGGGTACGACGGCGGCGACCGCCCGGGCCGCGGTCGACGCGGCGAGGGAGAAGGGCATCAAAGCTGGCTCTGTCCGAGTGGCGATGTTCAGACCCCTACCCGAGGCGGCGCTCAGAGCCGCTGTCGGCGGGGTCCGGAAGGTCGCGGTGATCGACCGCGACACATGTCCTGGGCTCGGCGGTATCTTGTGGGCCGAGGTCCGTGGAGTCCTCGGCGAGGCCATGGTCCAGAACTACATCATCGGTCTGGGAGGCGGAGATGTTCGTCCTGAGCATCTGTTGTCGCTCATCGAAGAGATGCACTCTCGCGAGAGGGCCGAAGCGCCCTTGGTGAAGGAGGTCGGCTGATGTCTGAACCTCTGCTCAATGGAATGGCGATGGGCCCCGAGGATCGGTCGGACCCCATCTTGCGCTCAGGCAACACGAACTGTGGCGGCTGCGGGATGTCCGTCGGCTTGCAGATGCTGAGCCGCGCGGTCTCCGAACGGCCTGTACAGATGGTGATTCCCGCCTGCTGCGGCATCGTCACGGCAGGGCCTTACCCATACTCGGCGTACGGCGCGCCCGTGGTCGCCAGCACCTTCGCGTCCGCGGCGGCTGTCGCTTCTGGCCTCTCGCACGTCGCGCGGCTCAACGGCAAGAACACGCGCGTGATCTGCTGGGCTGGTGACGGAGGGACCTACGACATCGGTATGGCCACGCTCTCCGCTGCGGCAGAGCGCAACGAGGACATCCTCTACATCTGCTACGACAACGAGATCTACGGCAACACGGGCGGACAGAGGTCTTCCGCGACGCCGCTGGGCGCGGTCACGACTACGACGCCGGCCGGCAAGACCGTGGGCAAGAAGGACATCCTAGCGATCATGGCCGCGCATGGCATTCCTTATGCGGCCTCGATCTCGCTGGCCCACATCGACGACGCCTTTCACAAGCTGCGTTTTGCCATCGATTGTCATGGCTTCCGCTTCGTTCATATGCTGGCGCCCTGCCCCACTGGCTGGAAGTCGGAGCCAGGAGACACCGTTGCGCTCGTTCGAGACGCTGTCTCAGCGGGGCTCTTCCCGGTCATCGAGATCTTCGATGGCACCCGCACCGTCATCAACGTCGAACCCGATTTCTCGGACGCGGCCCTGGATCGCTACTTCGGCGGGCAAGGGCGATTCAACAGCGACGTGATGAACCGAGACGACGTCGACGCGGCGATCCAAAAGAACTGGAAACGCTTGCGGTTGCTCTCAGGACCGTTCTGAGGCGGTGAGCGTCCCGTTTCGGGCAGCCCGCCGGGCTCGCTGACGCACGAGGTCTACCTCTGCGCCTAACCACGCGAGGGGTCACTTGCCTAGTGCTCGGCGACCAACAAGAAAAACGAAGCAGCGAGTGCGTTCGAGAGGCGCACCACACGGCAAAGTACGAGTGAAAGCCCCGGCCGTGCAGGCCGTGGCTCCTGAGCTGGGTGTCCGAAACCGCCTACATAACCTTACGGGGTTTGCGCGCCGCGTGGTGTCTCATTTCTTGGCCAATAAGGGGGTCCTTCTCGCCGGCGCGGTCGCCTACAACACGTTGCTGTCGATGGTCCCGCTGCTGGCGATCTTCTTAGTGATCCTGACCCGCTTTTTCGAACGCGCCGAGCTGATCTCGGTCGTCTCGACCGAGCTCGAGTTGGTGGCTCCAGGTCAGGCCTCTGCGGTGGTCGAAGAGGTGGAGCGTTTCCTGGACCTCAGCGACGTCATTGGCTCGGTGGGGCTCGTCGTCTTGGTCTTCTTCTCGTCCATCGCCTTCAAGATACTCGAGGACGCCATGGCGATCATCTTCAGGCGCACTCCGACACGTGAACATCGTAGCTTCTGGGTGTCAGCGCTGATGCCTTAC
>PFUG01000370.1 GCA_002789955.1 Deltaproteobacteria bacterium CG_4_9_14_3_um_filter_63_12
GTGCCTGGGGGCTTGCGTGTCCGGCGATCGCGCGTGGGCACTCCAGCAGGCTCGCTTCGAGCCCGCTCGGCGCCGAGTAGCGCGCGAAAAATCCGATCGACGCAGGGCGTGGAGTTCCTCGCATGGCGCGCTGGTCGGACAAGCCCACGCGCTGCGGCGGTCATCCCCATCTCGCTGCCCTACCAGCTGTCGGGAGCGCGCCGACCGGGAGGTCTTCTTCCCGTGGTCGTGGGGCGGCGTCCCTGCCGCCACAAGAGACCAGGAAGGTAGCTTTCCAGGGCATTCGCGGTATCCTCAAGTCATGGGATCCTTGAAGTTCACACAAAAACAGGGTCAGTACTTGGCGTTCATCCACGCATACACCAAGGTGAACAAAAGACCACCTGCGGAAGCTGACTTCCAACGCTTCTTCGCGGTCACTCCACCCACCGTGCACAGTATGGTGCTAACGCTGGAGCGCGAGGGTCTGATCACGCGGACTCCTGGGGTCCCACGCAGCATTCAATTGAACATTTCACCCTTGGACTTGCCTGTCCTGGAGTGATCTGTCCAAAGGTTCAAAATCCCTCTGACGGGGTACTAGGCCACTGCGCCTCGAGGCGCCAGTCGGGTCCGTTGTGGTGAGAAACCGATGAAGCAGCAGCTCGATTCGGCCCGGAGACGCTCCGTTCAATACCTCGAGACGATTCAGAACCGGAAGGTCTGCACACCCGAAGCCGTCGCGGCTCTAGAGAAGTTCGACGAGCCTTTTCCCGAGCAGTCCTCACGCGCTGAAGAGGTCTTCCATGTGGACAATGCGTTCGGCCTCTGGGCCGCGGCGGCACCGACGCGTGCGCAGCTCGTGAAAGGGATGGACGCGGCCGATTCGTGGGCGACGGACGCCCACAAATGGCTCGACGTCCCCTACGACTGCGGCATCGCGTTCAGCCGCGACGCCGACGCGCTGCGAGCAGCAATGGCTGTCTCTGCCGCGTACTTGCCCACGGTGACACAACATCGCAATCCGTCGCTTTCGCGGCGATAAGTGTTCTCTCTCAGCGGCTGGCCACGTGGACTTATGTGCCTAGCGGTCAACGGCCAGTAAATGAATTCCCGAGCGCAGACTGGACTTTGCGACGCAAAGTCAGCGACACTGCTCGGTGCGACGGCACCGCCTGGCTCGGGGGAGCTCGGGGAGCTGGTGAGCAGTGGAGTTCAAACGAGTCTGTGGGGGAAGCATGAGCGACGAACGAGACGACACTGAGGCCATCCTCAGCCGCCGCAATTTCCTGATCAAAGCCGCTCTGGCCAGCACCGGGTTGGTGATCGTTGGCGTCAGCGGCGAGGCTTGCGCCTGCCTCTCTCCAGAACCCACACCTGACGCGGACGCCGACAGCGACGCTCCACAACCCTGCCTCTCACCGCCCGCGGACACCGCAGAGACGGACATCGTCGACGAAGACCAGCCACAGCCCTGCCTGTCGCCGCCTCCCGCCGACGTCGTCGACGAAGACCAGCCACAAATCTGCCTCTCGGCGCCCATCGACGACGTTCCGAATGATGGCGACCTGATGAACTACGAGTAGTCGATCGCATGTCGCGCGCCACTCGGAACAGAGGTGGCTCGAACCGAGCCACCTCGCGTCCGTACGCGCGATCGTTCTCGTCGGCCGAGAAACGAGCACAGACCTGGCTGTCCGTGCGGCGCCGACCCTTTCGCTTCAGCCCCCGTTCTGCGGCACCACAGGCTCGACTTGGCCAGCAATCGACGACCAAAAGTGAACGTCCTCCTGCTCTCGACGGGGTACTCGTTCGTCGCTGACGGCAACTTCGGGCTTCCACACTTGGTCTCGCTGGCCTCGTACGCCGAGGCCAACACCGACTGCGCAGTTCACATCGTCGACCTCGACTACGAGCGGCACCTGCCTCAGCCCAATCTGGCTCAAATCTACGACGCCAGCTTCGACGTGATAGGAATCTCTTGCTACAGCTCGTTCGAGTACCTCAAGGCGTTCTACTTGGCGGTCGAACTCCGCAAACACCGTCCTGACGCCCGCATGGTGGTCGGCGGCTACCATCCGAGCGCTTGCCCCGAAGACTTCACTGGCCCCGACAGCCCCTTTGACCACGTGGTCATCGGCGAAGGTGAGCGGCCACTGGAGCGCATCATCGACGAGGTGCAGCGCGGCGCGCGAGCGTTGCCGCGGGTCCTCGGGCCCGAGGGGGTCGCCGACCTGGATTCCCTGCCCCCGATGGATTGGTCGAAGCTCAGCCGCTATCTGGGCATCTCCCGCAAGGTCGGGAACCAGGTCACGATGTCGTTGAGTCGCGGCTGCCCGTTCCGCTGCGCGTTCTGCATGGAGGCCGCCAAGGGCAGCCGCTCCTGGCGCGCCTTCTCTCCGGCGCGCGCAGAGGAGGAGCTGCGACGCCTCGACGCCGCCTTGCCGCTGGCGGGACGAACCCTCTTTTTGACCGACCCGCTCTTCGGACTCAAGCCCGCCTGGCGAGGCGAGATGCTGGAGCGAATGGGCCGCTTGGACCTGGGCGTCCGCAAGTTCTGGGCGCTCAGCCGCGCCGATGTGCTCAACGACGACGACCTGCGGGCCTTTAACGACGCCAACTTCGGGCTTGGCTTCGGGCTCGAGTCCGGTGACGTCGGCATGTTGGAGATCATCCACAAGGGCGGCAGCGGTGGCGGCTCCCCAGCAGACTACCTCGAGCGCTTCGAGCGACTGGCTGCCGTCGCTGGGGAGCTCGACTTCCCTTGGGGGGCCAACGTCATCGTCGGACATCCGGGTGAGACCGAGGAGTCGCTGGTCCGCTCGGCGCAATGGCTCGCGGCTCTCGTCGAGAACACCCCACGGCTCACCGGCTTCATCTCCATCGACCCATACCGCTACTACCCGGGCTCGCCCATTCACCAAAACATCGAGGAGTATGAGCGCCGTTACGGCACGGTGGTGTATCGCAAGCGCTGGTGGAACTACAGCGAGCCCGCCTTCACCGCGACCTGGCTCGACCCCTCGCGCAGCCTCGATTACAGGACCTGTGCGCAGCGCTCCCGAGCCCTCTTCGCGCCCATCGCCGAGACCGTCGGCAAGCGCTTCTCCTATGGGGGAGCGGCCGCCGACTATTTCCGCCGCAGCGTCGATAGCCAACGCCGTCTCTTTCACCCGGTCCAGCGGCTCCACCAGCTCAGAGACCACGCGCTGTGGCGGCGGCTCTGTGGTGACCCAACTGCAGACGTGCGCCAGGACACCGAAGCGGCCTCCTTGCTCGCCGAGCTCCGCGTGGGCACCGTGAGCCGCATCGAGCGCGCCTTCGGGCCGCTCGCCGAACCCCTCAGAGCGGCGCTCCTCGCCGAGCCGCGCGAACGCTACCTCCCCGAGGAGCAGGTGCACCGCGCGGCGCGCGACGAGGCCATCCCCCTGAGCGACAGCGGCAAGTCGACGATCTCGGCCATGCACGCCTATGCGCTCAACTACAGCCTCCTCGATTTGCAGCCCGGCGACTGGCTCCTCGAGCTGGGCACCGGCACGGGCTATGGCGCCGCCTTGGCCGCACGCCTCGTGGGCGACGATGGCTTCGTTCGCACCGTGGAGATCGACGAGGCGTTGAGGGCGATAGCCG
>PFUG01000432.1 GCA_002789955.1 Deltaproteobacteria bacterium CG_4_9_14_3_um_filter_63_12
CGACGGCGAGACACTACGGGAATCGTTGCGACGGCGCTCCATCTCCCCCGTCGAGGCCCTCCAAATCCACTTCGAGATCGCCATGATCCTGGCCCGCGCCCACAAGCGGGGACTCGCCCACCTCGACCTGAGGCCGGCCAACATCATGCTGACCTCTCTCGGCATCCGGATCCTTAACCTCGGCCTCGCCACGTTGGTCGCAGAGCACCGCACGAAGTGCCTCGAGACCTTGTCCAGCATGGCCAGTTTCACGGGCTCCGCTGGCTATGTGGCGCCCGAACTGGTCCACGGTGGGGACACCATGTCGAGTCGAAGTCCGAAAGTCGACGTCTACGCTTGGGGGCTCATGCTCTACGAAAGCCTCGTCGGGGAGCCGGCCATCAAGGCCACAAGCACCTTCGAGATGCTCGCCGAGCACATCCAACCCGCGCCATTTCCCATCCCTCAGGCCTGGGTGCGCACGCCGATGGGGCCCCTCCTGAGCCAGACCATGGCCAAAGCGCCCGAGGCGAGGCTCTTCTCGGCGGTCGAGATCGAAGCGCGAATGTGCGGGATTCTCGGCAATCAGGGTTGGATAGAGGGACTCGCGACGTCGAAGTCCTTCGCGTCGATTCCGTCCCCTCGCTGAGCGGATCGCGCGTAGGGACGCGAGGTGGCTCGCTTCGAGCCACCTCTGTTCCGAGTAACGCGCGAAAAATCCGATCGGAAGTCCACCGCGAGACCCGCTTCGCCACACCACTCCACCTGCGGGGCTCTTGCTCCACTCCAGGTGGAGGCAAGAGCCCCCCAAAGCCCTCGCGAACCCGCACCAAACAACGGGCTCGCGACTCGGCACAGACGCTGCGATAGGCCCTGCCCACAGCAGACGCTGCACGTAGGCGCCGTAGCCGTCGACGGGCCAGCGCAACAGTGTGGAGCACAGCATGATTGCCACATCTCAAGGTGAGCGATATCGGGACTTCTACGCCAAGGGCCGGAGCCTGCGTTGGGCCTTCCGCTTCGACGTGCATTACCGTGTACGTCGCATGCACGAGGTGCTCGTTCAGCTCGGTCTGCCCGTCGCCAACCTCGACGTCCTCGACGTCGGTTTCGGCGACGGCTCCATGCTCGCCAGCTTCCCCAAGAGCTGCAGCGTGACCGGCGTGGACGTCTCGCAATCGGGTGTGGACGCCGCCAAGAGGGACCCGCGCTTTGCCCACTATCGACAAGCCCGCTTCGAGGTCGTCAAGGACGACGACTTCGACGGGCTGCCCCAAGCCCAGTTCGACCTGCTGCTCTCTTCCCACATGCTGGAGCACGTCAGCGACGACGCCGCCTACCTGCGCGCCTTCTACGATCGCCTGCGGCGCGGCGGTCACCTGCTCCTCTTCGTGCCCATCGAGGAGCCCGACTACATTCACTACCACCGCCGCAACTACTCGCTGCAGTCCGTCGCCGAGCGGGTCTCTCAGGCAGGTTTTGACCTGCGTCTCGTCGAAGGCAGCATGTACGTCAACGGCGGCATCTGGAAGCTCCTGACCATCCCCAGCCGGCGCAACTGGCCAGTCTTCAAGCCGCTGGTTGACGGACTGCGCATGGCCAGCCTCACGGCCCTGACCTACCCGGGCATCCGCTTCGCCGACGCCCAACTCTACCGGCTCGGCCTCGGCGCTCGCCAGGCTTTCGTGGTGGCCCGCAAGCCCTGACTTGGGGCCCTCTGCGCGGCCAGCGCTTGCCCTCGGCCGATCGGTGCAGACCCTTGAGGACTCGCCATCGCACCCGAGGAATCCATGACTGCGCCGCCGAGCCCCTTGCACCTCTACGCCTACGACGCGTGCCCGTACTGCCGCCGCGTCCGCCAGGCCTTCGAGTCCATGGGCCTGACCTACCTCTCTGTGCCCTGTGCCCGCGGCGCGAAGGGCCGCGCAGCGGTCCTTCGAGCCGGCGGCAAGGCGCAGTTTCCCTTCTTCGCGGATACCGCCACAGAAACCGCGTTCTACGAATCGGCCGACATCGTCGACTACGTGCGCGAGCATTACGGCCTCGAGGAGCCGGGCCGCTGGCACAAGGCCGCCGCCTTCCTGTCCGGCTTCGGGCGCAGCCAGCGCGTCGCGCCGCCCGAGCTGCAAGTCCCAGAAAACACGCCCGTCGTCTTCATCCAAGAGGCCGGCGACGAGTTTCGGCGCGTACGGCGGCTCCTAGAGGACTTGGACCTGATGCACTGGGTTCGGACCACCGGCGAAGGCCCATCGCCGACGTTGGAGCTCCCTGGGCAAACGGTGCATCTCGTGGGCTTTGCCGCCATCGAAGCCCACCTGACAGGACCCCAGCCATGAGCACTCGCATCGAGCTGCACGTCATCCCCAAGGCCAAGCGCACGGCGGTCGCGGGGATGCACGATGGGCGCATCAAGCTCGAGATCGCCGCTCCTCCCGTCGACGGCAAGGCGAACCTCGAGGTCGTGCGCTTTCTGTCCAAGACGCTGAAGCTCAAGAAGGCCGACGTTCGCTTGGTGAGCGGGCTGACGAGCCGGCAGAAGGTCGTCGAGCTCGACGGCCTCTCCTTGGCAGAGGTTTTCGAGCGCCTGGGGCTCGACGTAGGAGCTGCGAAGTGAGCTCTCTGCGCCGCATCCTGGTTGGGCTTCTGCTGCTGGGGTCGCTCGCCGCCTGGACTTCCGCGGCCTTCGCCGACGACGCGGCGCACACCACCACGCCAAAACACGTCGCGGTCCATCCCGTCATTTCCTCTTTCGCCTCGTTCGACCAGAACGGGATGCGCTTTCACTATCCCGAAGATTACGCCTCGTTGGTCGTTCCCCTGGCGCGGCAATCGACCCAGACAGCGGCTCGCATCGTCGCCGACCTGTCGCCGCACGTGCTGGACTCGGTCGACATTTATTTCGTCTACGAGATGGAGGACTACTTTCGGGCGGCCGGCGAGAAGCCGCGCAACCCGCACTGGGCGAGCGGGCTGGCGTTGCTCGGCGAGGACGTGATCTTGGTGAAGCTGTCGCCGAACCGCGGCGCGCGGCTCGAGCTCGACCGCACGCTGGCCCACGAGCTGAGCCACATTGCGCTCGACCATCACGTTAAAGGGCGGGCGCTGCCGCACTGGTTCGTCGAGGGGTTCGCGCTGCTGCAGACCGAGGAATGGAACCTGGGCCGCGCCAACGCCTTAGCCGAGGCGGCCGTGTCGGATTCTCTGCTGCCGCTGTGGGAGCTCGACGAGAGCTTTCCTGCGGGCGCGGCCAAGGCGCAGCTGGCCTACGCCGAGTCGGGACATTTTCTGCGCTGGCTGATTTCCTGGCGCGGACGGGTGCGCTTTCAGCAACTCACGGCGAACTTGGGCCAGGGCATGCCGTTCAGGCCGGCTTTCGAGAAGGCCTACACCGAGAGCTTCGACGACATCGAGCACAAGTGGCGCACCGACCTGCAGGTCGAAGACGGCTGGGTGGCCATCATCGTGGCGAGCTCGACGCTCTTCTTCGCCATCGGGGTTCTTTTCGTAGGGATCTACCTGCGTGTACGGCACCAGCGCGAGGTGGCGTTCGCGCAGATTGTGCCCGAGCCCGGGCCGCCAGTGCCGGAGCATCTGAGGGACTTTGGCCCGTTTGCG
>PFUG01000638.1 GCA_002789955.1 Deltaproteobacteria bacterium CG_4_9_14_3_um_filter_63_12
CACAGAAAACCGCCGAACGCAGACGCTGAGCAATCGCGAGGTAACATCAAGGTCGCGTTGTCACTTCGGCCGAGCACATCTAGCGCCTTGGTCCGATCGGTATCCTCGCGGCGCCTACGCCAGCCTCTTCTTTCCGCTCCCCTTCCCAGGGCGGACTGACCTGCAACATGATGACGGCCACCTGCACGGCGCTGTGCTGCGATGGCGCGGGATGCGGCACAGACGAGAAGTGTCAGGCGACCCCAATAGTTCGGCCCCCAACCTGGGGGGCGGGCCTGATTCAAAAGGCCGGAGGCGGGGGGTCGTCGAACGGGCATTGAGATGGGCCTTTGGCCACGGACCCGATCACGGCATCGTCGTTCACCGACGGGCTCGAACCGAACTTCAATGACTTGATGGGCTCGCCAAGTGTTTCGGGACACATCGTGTCCGCATATCGAGCAAGTTGCGGCTGTCGTGGTTAACGCACCGATCGTGCCGCTGGACAATAACTAGCCAATATCCGCTGCACGACTCTCCGGCATCCCTGGCTGCGAATTCTTCGCCGCCCTGTTTCTTGCTCGCCTTACGCGCGATCCGCTCCGCCAAGAGTCCCGCTATCGCGTTGTCTCGAACTCGATGTCGTCCAAGAAAACCGTCGCCTTCGCAGACTGGTTCTGCACCGTCACCGACGTCAGAAAGTCGAAGCCAGCACAGCCCCCGGCGAGGTCGAAGGTGACCTCTTGCCACTCCGTCGTGAGCGTCACGGTCTGCTCCGTGCACCGGTCGCCCTCGTTGCTCGGGGCTAAGAGCAGCTCCGTTCCGGCGCTCTCGCCGCGCGCCCACACGTGCAGCGTCGAAAACGACTCGACAGGAAAAGCCTGCCGTAGGTAAAGGTGGAAACCGCTCCATTGCTCGAGGCCCACATTCAGACAAGAACTGCCCGAGTGGCAGCCCTCGTCGGTCTCCTCCAACGTCGCCCCTTCCCACAGCAATGGCGTCCATTTCACCTGGTCCATGCCACCCCAAGCGTCGCCGTAGACCAGCCCGTCGGGCACAAAGGCGCACTGGCCGGCGAGCGGCTCCTCGAGGTCGTCGAATTGCAGCCCGAGGTCTTCGGTGACCACGTTCTCATAGCCCGGCGAGACCACCTGGAAGGGGACGACGCGGCTGCCCTCGACCGCTTGGCCTTGAGCGCTCGTGAGGCGGAAGACGAGGCCGGTGCCCGCGTCGTGTCCGGGCCCGTCCATGAGCTGCCAGGCGCCGCCGGAGCGCTCCATGGCGAGCCACTCGCCGCCGGGCTCGGCGCGGACCTCGGCCTTGCGAATGGCGATGCGGTGGTTCAGGAACGACGCCCGCAGGTAGCCCCACTGGTTCCAGTCGAGGATGGCGGCGTAGACGTTGCCCGTCACCGGGCAGGGGACCCGGCGAGCGGTCGCCGCGTCGTTGCCACCCCCATGAACGGCGGTCGCGGCTTCGGGCGTCAGATCGAAGTGGAACTGGGCGCCGGCGCACAGCGGGTTGCCCTCGATGGGGCAGAGGTCGTGCACCATGACCACCTGCGTCGCGAACGACGTCGAGACCTCCCAGCATTCGCCGCAGGCCTCGCCCGGGTCGCCGCCGTAGGAGCCGGTGTTCCAGGGCTCCGCGATGGCCAACGTGATTCCCGCCTGCGCAAAGTCAGGCAGGAAGCTGCGGTCGCTGGGAAATTCGCACCAGCCCCACTGGGTCGACCAGTACTGCGTCAAGCGCACGCTCGAGCAATTTGGGTCGACCGTCATGATGGTGCCGTCCCAATCGCTCAGCAAGTCGTGGCCGCCCTTTCCGCCGTCCGAGTCACAGGCGGAGAGGGCGAAAAGCGAGAGGGCTAGGCACAACAGGAGTCTTTCGAACCTTGCTGGTTTCATGGACCGCTCCATTTGGGGTTTATTGCCACGACCGATTCCACGGGGTGAAATGCCTTCGAGGTCGGCGTAGGCCTGTGGACAGGGTTTGGAACCCTCGACGTTTGCGGTGAATCATGCCAGACATTTTGCCGCCTGTGCCATCTCGAACCAAGAGAATCGCCATGAAGACCCTCTGTGGACTCTCTGTTTTTGTTGTTCTCGTTCTTGCCTCGTCGTGGGGCCTCGGCGCCGAGTGCTCGAAGTCGGACTCGAGCGGCTGCCAGTCAGAGTGTGAGAAAGGCAACGCGGCCGCCTGTAATATTGCCGGGCGCGCTCGGCAAGATGCCGAGGATTACGAGTCTGCGCGTGAGCTCTTTCGCCTCGGCTGCGAGGGTGCGGCCGCATGCGGCAGCTACGGATATCTCTACAAAGAAGGAATCGGAGTCGAGGTCGACCCTGAGGAGGCCCTGAAGTGGTTCGACCGCGGGTGCACGGGGGATGATTCGCGCTCGTGCAACCTCCTCGCCTTTTTGTACTACAACGGAGTCGTAGGGACGGCCGCCGATCCCGTCAAAGGCTGCGAGCTCTACGCGAAGTCGTGCAAGCTGGACGACCCTTACGGATGTCGAAGTCTGGCCGTCTGCACGTTTGCGTTCGAGGGGTCTGTGGACGAAGGCTTGGCGCTCTTCCTGCGCGCCTGCGACCTCGGCCACGGGCCGACGTGCTTCGAGATGTCGGCGGTGTACAAGGGCGGAATGGGGGTCGACGAGGATCCGGCCAAGGTGGCCGAGCTCCTCGACAAGGCGTGCACGCTGCAGGTCCCCGAGGCCTGCTACGAGCTGGGGTTGTCGCTCTCGGAGGGCGAGAAGCCTAATACCGCGAAAGCGAAGACTCTCTTCACGGCCGCGTGCGAGCTTGGCCTCGAGGAAGGGTGCGACAAACTGAATACAGGACACAAAAGCAAGGGAGCTCCCACCTCTCTCGAAGCGCTGGCCAAAGAGTGCGAGGACGGGAACGGCGCGAGCTGCAACACCCTCGGCGAGCGGTACGACGACCTCATGGATGAGTCCATGATGGACAACAAGAAGGCGTCGAGTTCTTCACCCTCGCCTGCAAGGGCAAGTGCGCAGCGGGTTGCGTGAATCTAGGACTCATGCAGGCCGATGGGGCTGGTACCGATAAGGACCTCAAGGCCGCGGCCGCTTCGTTCAAGAAGGGCTGCGAGCTGGGAGAACCTTCTGGCTGCAAAGCGCTCGAGAAGCTCCAAGCAGAGTAACAGAACGGCCTCAGGCCTTGCCGGCTGCACGAAATGCACGAGAGGCAGTCGTTGCGCCCGGGTTGCGGCTCGACTAGCACAGGCCCTCTTTTTCCCTGCTGTCCCTTCCTTGGCTCGGAGGTCCGCCGTGAACCGCATTTTCGTTCTCCTCGTCCTGGTTTCTTGCGTCGCTTGGGCCTGTGACGACGAGACCTCGAAGCCCCAGGCAGAGACCGACGTGTCGGAAGACGTCGTGGCCGACGTCGACGCCCTTGACACCAAGAATCCTGAGGATGCGACCGACGCCGACGTCCTTGATGACAGCACGGACGAAGAAGTTGCGGCCGACCTGACCGACGACGGCGACACGGCCGCTGACGGCGACGTCTATGAAGAGCTGGTTTGGGGCCCGTGCGACACCTCGAACTGGGCGACGGGCTACCCCAAGCCGTCGGCCGCGGTCCAGTGCACCACCGTCGCGGTCCCGCTCGACTACGACAACCCCGGCGAGACGCTCTCACTCAGCGTCGCCGTCCAGCGCGCCAACCATTATCCGACCGGCAGAGCCGTCTTCAACCTCGCCGGCGGACCGGGCGGCGGCGCGCTCTTCCAGGCCGGAACCATCCCTCTGTACCTCTCCGGGCTGCGCGACGATTTCGACCTGGTCTACGTCGATCAACGGGGCACGGGCAACTCGGGCTACTTGGCCTGCTCGCAAGGGTACCCCGAGACCGGACAAGACTGGACCAGTTGCGCCGCCGAGCACACCGCCCTCGACCTCGACCACTTCTTGACCGAGGACTACGCCCACGACCTCAACTACGTCCGCCAGCGTCTCGGGTACGACAAGATCTCGTTGCGGGGCGGGTCCTACGGGACACGGGTCGGTCTCGAGTATATGCGCCAACACCCCGAGACCATCGCCGCCATCGTCCTCGATGGGCTCGCTCCACCGGACGTCGACCTCTTTGGCGACGACGTCGCCATGTTCGACTACGGAGTGGACCTGCTCGTCGCCGACTGCGCGGCGAGCCCGGCCTGTACTCTCGTCGCTCCAGACCTGGGCACGACGCTGGCAAACCGGCTCCAGACCCTCACCCAAACGCCGCGACGCATCGTCGTGAGCGGACAAGCGACGGTCGAGGACGGGCTGACCTTCCGCATCTTCCTCGAGGCCGCGCTCTACACGGCGAGCTTTCGCAACCGCGTGCCACGCGCCATTCAGGCGGCGAGCAACGGCGACAACAGCCTCTGGAACGGCATCATGGGCGACTTGTGGGGTCTGACCGTCACCGATGGGCTGGGAGCCGGGAGCGGCGGCGGCAGCGGTGGCGGCAGCAGCCTCGTGCTGCCGTATTTCCCGCACCAACTTGCCCGAGACTACGTTGCCCCCGGCGTGTTCGCTGCGGTGATGTGCGCCGAGTGGTTCCCGAACTCAGGAGGCGTCGCCGCGCTCGAGACCAAACTGGCCAAGCAGACCTGGGGCATGGGGTCTATGCTCGACCTTGCCGCCGCTTGTGCCGCCTGGGGCGTCTCGCCCGTCGCGGCGAACCTGCGGGCGCCTGTGACGGCGGACGTTCCGGCGTTGCTCATCGACGGCGCAGCGGACCTCAACACGCCGTCGTTCTGGGGCGACCAGGCCATGACGACCCTGACCAACGCCCACCGTGTCATTGTCCCGTGGGCCACACACTCCACGATCTCGGTGGCGTGCGCCGCGGACGTCATTGTCGATTTCCTAAAAGCCGATGGGGTCATGGCGCAGGTCGACAGCTCGTGCATCGAGGCGCTGCCGGAACCTGGGTGGTAGATGGGTCAATGTCTGCTGCCATGAAAATCGGCTGGGATCGGGCGGCATCTCTCAGATATTGCTTCGATCTTTCACCACGAAGGACACGAAGGACACGAAGGAGAGGAAGGAGAAGCCAGCCCCTTCGTGCTCTTCGTGCTCTTCGTGGTGAACTCGATGCCGACCATCAACAGATGGTGGTCCGAAGGTTTTCTCACCTCTTGGATGACGCGCAGCGTCTCAGATGACTGCTATGAAAATCGCTTGGGATCTGGCGGTATGTTGCTGATATTGCTTCGATCTTATCGCAGAGACGCAGAGTGCGGCCGAGGCGCAGAGAGTTTGAACAATTGAGAGGCTTCGTCGTGAGCTCATGGGGTCGACGTTGACTGGAGTCCACGAAAAGAGCTACGAAGAGCACGAAGGAGAGGAAGGAGAAAGCCTCTTCGTGCTCTTCGTGCTCTTCGTGGTGAGCTCGAAGCCGACCATCGAGAGATGGAGCTCCGAAGATTTCTCACCTCTTGGATGACGCGGAGCGTCTGAGGTATGAAATCTCTCTGCGTGCTTCGTTGGCTTCCTATGCGCTTGCCTTTGAGTGATCCAAACCTGTCCAGACCACGAGCAATCTTGACGATCAAACACGCATCGTCGTCGTGGCAGGCTTCTCACTCCGTATTCAGGGGTTCGACAAAACAACAAGGGGTGAGCGTGATGAGACTATGGTTTCGAGCGGTGTGCTTGTGTGTGTTGGTCTGTGCTTTTGCGGCTTGCGATGATACGTCAACGACCTCGGAGGGAGATGGCGGCGAGACGTCCACCTCGGACACCGGAGGCCAAGGCGACACCGCTGCGGACGTGCTAACGGACGTGCCTGCGGACGTGCCTGCGGACGTGCCTGCGGACGTGCCTGCGGACGTGCCTGCGGACGTGCCTGCGGACGTGCCTGCGGACGTGCCTGCGGACGTGCCTGTGGACGTGCCTGTGGACGTGCCTTTGGACGTGCCTGTGGACGTGCCTGCGGACATCCCAAACATCGGACTGGCCTGCTATCAGGGCATGGGGGCCTGCGTGCCGGGCGAGGGTGAGTGCGGCGTCAATGGGGGCTGCGACTTCTCCGGCACGGATTTCCAGTGCTTCAGCAACCCGCCGGCCACCGCCGCGCTCGGTGAGGCGTGCAGCACGACCAATGGCCCAGCGTGCCAGGACGGGCTGACCTGCAACATCATGACGGCCACCTGTGCGGCGCTGTGCTGCGATGACGCGGGATGCGGCACAGACGAGAAGTGTCAGGCGACCGGCGTCGGTCACTCCTTCTGTGTCCCCAAGGGAAACCCGCCCACCAACCTGCTGTGCTACGACGGCCTCGGGGCCTGCAACCCGGGCAACGGGGACTGCGCCGGTGGCCACTGCGACTTCGCCAACGTGAGTTTGGGCTGGCAGTGTTTTTCCAGCCCCCCCTCGACCGCCCAGCTCGGCGAGGCGTGTAACAAGACCAACGGACCAGACTGTGTCGACGGCCTGACCTGCAGCATCCTGACCAACACCTGCGCGGCGCTCTGCTGCCCCAACACGGGATGCGCCAACAACAACGAGGTCTGCGTCGAGATGGCCACCGGCCAGCTCTGGATTTGCCAGGAGGAGTTGGTGAACCCAGGCAACGGGCTGCAATGCTATGCGGGCCAAGGCACGTGCATCCCCGGCGCCGACCAGTGCGGGACGAACGGGCAGTGCGACTGGGGCAATGCGTCGATCGGCATGATGTGCTTCACGTCGCCCCCCGCGACCGCCACCCTCGGCCAGTCGTGCAACATCAACTCCGGCCCGGCCTGCAAGGACGGGCTGACCTGCAATCCCAACACTGGCAAGTGCATCGAGATCTGTTGCACGAACACCGACTGCAGTGCTGGGACCTGCATCGCCGTCGACGGCAACTTCAAGGTCTGCCAATAGACCACGGCCCTCAACCTGGGCGGCGGACCAGATTCAAAAGGCCGGAGGCGGCAGCGCCTCCGGCCTTGTTGCGTTCGGCGTCGAGCAAGCATGGGCTCGTCGAACCGGCGTTCAACAAGAAGCTCTTCCCAAAGGCCTGTGGCGACGGGGCCGCCCTTGGCTGCTCCAACCTTGACCAAATGGACCAACTTGGCTTTGGTGTCACCAAGGACGATGCAAGGGCCGTGGAGCTCTTCCAACCGGCCTGTGTCAGAGGGCACTGCGACTCGAGCTCCCTCGATCCCGTCTAGAGTGAGCATGAGTGGCAGGGAGTGAACCGGTTCGTCAGGACGAAGAACTCGTAGCCATGGATGGCGAAGAGTCGTGTAAACCCGGAGGGGTGCGCGCACGACGCGCGCAACAACAAAAGGGGGCCGCTGTGTCAATTGCGAGGACGTTCCGAGGGCTGTTGGAGCCGCGCTTCTTGATTCGAATGGCGGTCGCGCTCTGCTGTTTGCTGCCTCCCCTCGCCGCTGTCGCACAGCCAGCGATAGCAGAAGCCGAGGACCAGACCCTGCCTGCGGGCGGGGAGCCCTGCTCAGAATCAGTGGGCTGCGGCGGCGGGTTCATGTGCCTGAAGCTCATCTGTACAGACCCTGCCGTGGCTTGCGAGGCCAACGACGTCAAGGGCTGCGAAGCGCTGTGCACCAGCGGCCTCGCCGATGGCTGCTCGCTTCTCGCGGCCATCTACGAGAACGGCACTGGGGTCGCGCAGGACTATGCGAAGGCCGTGGCGTTCTACGAGAAGGCCTGTGAACTGCGCAGTGTATGGGACTGCTACTATGTCGGCTACCTGTACAACGTCGGCACCTCAGTCCCGCAAGACTTCGCAAAGGCGCTCGCCTATTTCCAGCAGGCCTGCGACGAGGGCAGCGCCGATGGCTGCGCAAGCCTGGGAGGCATGTACGTCCTGGGCACCGGCGTCGCCGAAGACTTCGCGAAGGCCGGCGAGCTCTACCAGAAGGCCTGCGACGGCGGGAACGCCGATGGCTGCGCGATGCTGGGCACTTTGGTCGACATCCGCAAAGGCGCCGCAACCGACGATGTCAAGGCCTTCGAACTCTACCAGAAAGCCTGCAACGACGGGAGCACCAACGGCTGCTTCAACCTGGGCACCTTGTACAACACCGGCAGAGGCGTCGCGCGGGATGACACCAAGGCCTCGGAGTGGTTCCAAAAGGCCTGCGACGGCGGGAGCGCCGATGGCTGCTCCAACCTGGGCACCTTGTACAACACCGGCGCGGGAGTCGCCCAGGACTACGCGAAGGCCGCCGAGCTCTATCAGAAGGCTTGCGACCAGGGGAGCGCCGCGGGGTGTTCGAACCTGGGCGGCCTGCTCATGAGCGGTGTCGGCCTCAGCGGGGACTACGCCACAGTCGTGGAGCTCTACCAAAAGGCCTGCGACGCGGGCGATGCGGAGAGCTGCTCCGTAGGCAAGACGCTGACCGGCCCCGTCGAGCCGATGAAGAAAGCGGTCGACGGCCAGACCGTCGCCGATTGCTACGCCAAGTCCGCGGCCCTCGACGACTCCGCGGTCACCGTGCGCGGCAAGGTCGTCAAGCTCAGCGCCAACGTCATGGGAAAGAACTGGGTCTACCTGCAGGATGGAACCGGCGATGCGGCGAGCAACACCCAAGACCTCACGGTCAACACGACGGCCGTGGTCAAACTCGGCGGCGTGGTGACCATGAGAGGAACCCTCCGCAAAGACAAAGACTACGGTTCTGGGCAGGTCTACCCCGTCATCCTCGAGGACGCCGCGCTCGTCGAGTGACGACAAGCTCGCGGCATTAGAGATTCAACATCGTTTCGGGGACGTCGCGACCCTTCAGGGACCGTGCGGCGACGATCTGTCTTCGTAGTGGCCCGTGCCCACAGAGCACCAATAGGTCACGGCGCTTCGTCGTGCGGCATCGGCTCTGGGGCAGTCGCGCAGGGATGATCGACGGGGGGCTGCGCCAGCACCGCCCTGCTCCCTACCCACGACACCGGGATGGTTTCCCACGCCTCTCGCAGCACGTCGCAACGAAGCTGCGCCAACACACGTAAGTCGATCGCGCGGAGCTCTCCAACCGACGAGCTGGCGTAGACGATCTCGTCGAACACCGAGAGGTCCAGGATGAGCCCGCGCAATTGGGTCTTCTGCAAGAGCTGGTGGGACTCCAAGCTCCACACGCCGACCACGCCGGACTCGTACCCGATGACCAACGTTCCTGCAGGCCCGAGCACCATCACGCTCGGTGTGTCCGGGGGGGCGTCCAACAGGGTGAAAGAGGAACGCTCCTGAGTATTGAGGTCGAGCCATTCCAGGGCGCCCTTCTTCCCCGCGAGGAGGAGCCGACCCTGGGCGCCAGTGGCTGCGAACGTGACGCCGTGCGTCGGGATTGTGGCTTCGAGTTGGCCGTCGCTGCCGAAGACAAGGAGGTCGCTGTGGGTGATGAGAAGGAGCTTGTCGCCATCCACCGAGGCCTCCCAATACTCTTCCGCCACAGCGCGTGCGTCACCCTGCCGGCCGAGCATGAGACCTTTCCTGGCGCCGTCGCCGACAAAACAAGCCTGCCCGAGCGCACGGACTTCGGCCGCTCCCATGCCCGAGTAGGTATTCACGGGCTTGTCCAAGGCCAGGTCCCAGAGCTCGATCGTGCCCTCGGCGGTGGCCAAACATCCAAGCGTTTCACTTTCATCGGAGCGGTTCGATTGCGTCTCGACCGCGTGAAGCCATGCCGAGCGGCTCGACGCTGCCGGCACCAGGGGCAGTCCTGGTTGGAGTGCGGTCCAACCTGCCTGGGTCTGCACCAGCCGAGAGTGTTTGAGCGTGGCCCCAAGCGTCCAGGCGGGACGCAGCGTGGGCACAGAGAAGCGGTACAACACACCGGAGCGCGTCCCCACCGCAAAGAGCTGTGTCACATCCGCGTTGAAGGTGAATCCGGCGAGCGGCTCGAAGGTCGGCACCGCGATCCCTGGCTCGGAGGTGGCCACATCAAAAGCCACCAGAGTGTCCGCCGCCACCAATACGCGGCCGTCGGGCAGCAGAACAAGCTCGCGGCCTAGCTCTGGCGTGGCTCGAGACGCCAGCAGCTGACCCGTTACTTCGTCGAACAACGTGAGGACGCCAAGCTGATCGAGCGTGACGAGTTGCGTCCCATCTGGAGCCCAATTGAGGGCGACAATGTTCTGCCCTTCGCCTTCCCGCCGCCAAAGGGTGCGCCCCGACACAGCGTCGAGCACGTAGAGCGACCCGTCTTGAGTAGTGACGGCGAGGGCAGTGGCGTCGGCGCTGTAGCGGTGCCGAACGCCGTCTCTCGCCTCTGTGGAAAGGGAGCCCAGAACCTGGGAGCCATCCATCGAGATTCGATTCAACGCGACGCCCGTCTCGGTACCATAGTTCAAAGAAGCGACCTGCAGCTCGTGCGCCCCTCGGACCAGAGCGCCTGCGGCATGGGTCGCGACAGTGATTTCGTGGACGACGCGACCAGATTTGACCTCCCACGTACGCATCTGAAAGTTGACCGATGTGGTGTGCAACACCTTGTCGTCCTCGCCAAAGGCTACGCCTGAGATCCAGTTCGTCTGCCTCGGCAAGCTCCACCGCTGCTGGCCAGTTTTTGTCTCCCAAACGGCAACCGTGCCGTCGAGGGCGCCAGTCGCGGCGAGTGCCCCATCGGCGCTGAGGGCGACGACGGTCACGGCGTTCGTGTGCGGAACCATGGGTGGACGTGGGGCTTCCTCGAATCCGGACCGCAGCAGCACCAATTCCTCGGCGGAGCCGCCGAGCACCCAACCTCCATCGGAGCTCACGTCGACGTGCCTGGGCAGTGAAAAGAACGTGACCGGAGCGTTGGTTCTCTTGCCAGTGCTCAGATCCCACCGCGTGAGGGTTCTTTCGGCCCCAACCGAAAAGAGCAGGTCATGTTCCCCGAAGGCGACGCCAACATGCGGCCTTTGTCCATGTAACGACTGCAGAGGTGCGCCGCTCTCTGCGTCGAGGACAGTGATCTCAGGACGCAACGCAGCAATGGCAAGTCGCTGACCATTGCCCGAGAACGAGAAGCCATTGAACGACTTGACCTCAGTGGTCCATCTCGTGGCACACGAGGCACCGTCCAACATCTGGACGCGACCCGCGCTGCCCACGGCGACGGCCTGACTGCCCGGTTGAAACACCGCCCTGCTGGCGTCGGTTATCGTCGTCGAGCACACCTTTGCCGCTCGCCGAACATCCCAGAGCTCGACCTCCCCATCGTTGTAGACCATGACCACACGCGCGCCCGATGGCTCCAGCGCCAAGTCGATGGTCCAAGCGCCTTTCCGTGCAGCGGGGAGCGTGGCTGTGGGCTCGAACGTGCTCGAGTCGAACAGGCGAAGGGTTCCTTCACCGTCAACCAACGCCAGGCGGCCCGACTCGGGCGAACCCTCTGCGGTCTGGACGGCCTTCACCTCTGGAGAGCCGATGACTTCACCGGTCAGCGAGGACTGCACCGAGAGGACTCCATCGCACAAGGTCACGATGAGGTCGCCGTGTTTGTCGGCAAAGAAAGCCCTGAACGCATCAGGCTTCACGCACTTCTGCGTGATCCGACGCCAAATGGGGGTGTGTTGCATATCCTGCCAGAGGAGCCTGCCCGCAGGGCGGTCGAGGAGCTCCAGGCTCTTTCGCAGTTGGGCTCTCGCAGAGAGCACGTCGCCGCTCTCCCAGGCTCGTTGGGACGAGTCGAGCAGTGCCTCCGCTCGGCGCTCCTCTGCCTCAGCCCTCTGCGCGTCTGCTTGCGAGCGCTGGAGCTGGGCTTCCTGGCGTTGGCTTTGCGCTTCGTCACGTTGAGCCTGCACCTCGACACGACGCTCTTCGATCTCCTTGTTGCTTGCGGACAAAGTCGCCGAGATGGCGATGGCGCCAGCGGCGATCAGGGCGAGCACGATGAAGCTCGCGGCCATGGTGACTCGACGGACCCTGGAGCGCCGACGCTCGCGCGCCCGCCCCGCGTCCAGAAACGCCCGCACGGCCTGGGGCAGGTCGCCTTCAATCGGTTCGAGGCGGCGCAGGGCGTCGCTCAATGGCGTCCCCATCCAGACCTCGTCTTTGGGTGCGCCCCGGCGGCTCCACACTTCCGCAGCCTGGCTGACCTCTTCGAGCGCCACTAGCTCCTCGCGATTCTCTTCCAGCCAGCGGCGCAACTGCCCCCACGCGCTGATGAGCGCCTCGTGCACGAGCTCAACCTCGGGATCCTGGTCCTGCCCTCTGCTGCGGTGGATGACCACCGTGCGGTTCTGGGCCCACCGCTCGAGCACTGTAGGCGCATCCTCATCCATGCCCGCCAAGAGCTGACTTCGGGGCTGCACACGTCGGGTTCCCTCAGAGGTCACTAAGCGCAGGAAGAGCTGCCGGGTCGTGCGGCGCTGCTGGGCGGTGAGCGCCTCCAGGACTTGGTCAGCCTGGCTCGCCAGCGCGCCCTCGACGCCCCCCAGCGTCCGATACGCCTGCCAGGTGAGCATCCCCGCTTGGCGGTCTCGTCGCTCCCAAAGCGCCTGCGCGGTGAACTGCAGCAGTGGTAACGCCGCGGTCTCTCCGCGCACGGCTGCGACCATCTCATCGACCAGCGCCTCGTTTTCCCAGCGCACGCTCGTCGACTCCAGCGGCAGACGTAGGGTGTCGGCCAGCGCGTCGGGCCCTGGACTCGTAAGAACCGTGACATGATGAAGCACACGGGCCGCAGCGGGCACCTCGGCGAGGCGGCCGAGGAAGTCATCGCGCAGAGTGAGCACGACGCGGATGGGAATCTCAGGATCGTCGGCCGCGGTGGCGATGGCGGTCAGGAAACTGGCGCGCTCCTCGACGGACTCGACCAGCGTCTCGAGCTCTTCGAGCTGGTCGACAACCAGCAACACCCCCGTCTGCTCAGACTCGGCGAGGCGCTGGAGCCGCAGCGCGAGCCGACCCGGTGAGGCTCGCAAGACCGTCGCAAGCTCGTGCGTCTCGTCGGCCATGAGCGAGCGGTGACCGGCGGACAACGACGACAGTGACAGCGGCGCCGAAGCGCGGTCCCCCAGCACCAGACGGGAGGCCAACGCACGGAAGGGATCGCTTCCTGGACGCAGAGAGAGCACGCTCCAAGGCCCCTGCTCGCGGAGCCTGGGGAGCACCCCTGCGTGGATGAAGGAGCTCTTGCCAGCGCCAGAAGGGCCGACAACGGGCAACACCGGCTCCTCCCGAAGACGCTCCATGAAAGCGTCGATCTCGCCGCTGCGGCCAAAGAAGGACCCAGCCTGTTGCTCGGTAAACGCCAGGAGACCCCGAAACGGCCCAATCGCATCATCGACACTGACCCGCCCTGGGTTGCACAGCCTTTGGAGAGTCTCGACCACCTCCCGTGCGCTCAGGCGCGCCGCGGGGTCTTTCTGGGTGCATTGCGTGATGAGCCGTGCGAGCTCAGCAGGACAGGTCACGGCACTCGTCAGCGGGGGCACCGGCTCAGGTGCGGTCACCGCAGCATACAGCCCGAGGACGCCCTTCTCGTCGGCAAAGGGGTGGCTGCCCAGCATCTCGCGGAGCATGATCCCCAGCGCCCAGATGTCGGTCGCCGACGACGAAGGTTCGCTTCGCCACTGTTCGGGAGCCATGTACTGGGGGGTTCCTGCGATCCGGCCCCCGGTGCTCTGCATCCCCTGGGGGGAAACCATCGAATCGAGAGTCTCGTTGATGGTCCCCGTTTCGAGGAGCGACACGTCTGGGGCCAGGGTCTTGGCGAGACCGAAGTCGACCACGCGAAGACGACCGTCATGGGGAATGACCACGTTTTCGGGCTTCAGATCCCGGTGCAAGATCCCGTGTTCGTGGGCCTCGACCAGGGCTTGGGCGATGGCCAGGCCCAATCGCATGGCTTCGGGAGCCAGGAGTCGCCCAGCCTGCAACCGCTCCCTGAGGGTCCCACCATCGAGGTACTCGAGCACCACGTAGGGCCGTCCCGCGTGTTCACCAGCACCATACACCGTGACGATGTGCGGGTGCGCGAAACAGGCAGTGAGCCTGGCTTCGACCAGAAACCGCTCCCGCGACGCGTCGTTGCTGAGCACTTCGCTCCGGACCACCTTGATGGCAACCTTGCGCCCAAGCTGAGTGTCGCGCGCCAGGTAGACCTCGCCCATGCCGCCGCGTCCCAGAAGTCTGGTGATGCGATATTGGCCCACAAGCTGGCCCACAAGCTCGTCTGGACCTGTCGATGGCCCATCAGATGGGGTCCCGTGAATGGCCGTCATACGTCCCCAGAGTCCCTCATGAAACGGGCGTTCCTGACCGCTCGTGCGCTCGAGTGGCTGCCCTCGACGGCTCCCACCCTTCGCTTCGAGCACACAACGGCTCAGCGCTCATGAGTGTAGTGGGACTGAGGCCGACCCGTCGACCCTACAGACGAACAAAGGGGCTCGAGAGGATTCCTAAACATTGATGATGCTTTGGTCCTCAATGCGGTGATAGACTGACCAGCCGGCCAACGGCCATTGTTTGTCACTTGTTGCGCGCATCCTGCGCGCAACCTTTCGGGTTTGCACGACTCTTCGCCATCCCTGGCAGCGAGTTGTCACAGAAAGGAGTTCCGATGCAGGAATCGTCACAGATCAAACGCAACGCGGGATTGACCATAGGGTTGGCACTCGCGCTCGCCCTCGCCCTCGGCGCCTGCTCCGGAGGTTCGACACAAAGTCCCAGCGATGATGCAGCCAGCGAAGGCGTCTCCGACAGCGTGAACGCCTGCCAGGGCTTAGAAAGCACGCTGGACACCGACGGGGACGGCTCGCCCGACTCCTGCGACCCCTGCCCCCTCGACAGCCCCGATGACACCGACGGCGACGGGGTCTGTGACAGCGGGGACACTTGCCCCGGCTCAGACGACAGCGCCGATTCCGACGGCGACGGCCTCGCCGACGCCTGCGACCCCGACCCCGACTGCCCCAAGGCAACCTGTGTGGAGAAGGTCTGCGACGACCGGCTCGACGATGACAGCGACGGCGCCATCGACTGCCTCGACGTCGACTGTCAGACCACGCCCGCCTGCGAGGAGAACACCTTGGCTGCGTGCTCTGACAGCATCGACAACGACGGCGATGGGCTCACCGACTGTGCGGCGGACGGTTGCAAAGAGTTGTTGCCCGTCTGCCCCAGGTTGCGTGCGACGGCCACTGGCGAGGTCACCTGGCAGGTCACCTTCGACGCCGCGGGCATGGCCGCGGGGGCGACCAATTGCAGCTACACTCGCAGCTACTCCTCGGTCCAAGACGACTCAGTCGAGTGGCTCTGCCCCGATTGCGAAATGCTCTTGGTGGCTGACGTCGCGATGAGCGCAGGGGAGGCCGACTGCTACTCCCAGATCTCAGAGTACGCCCCAGCTCTGCGTGAGTGGATTGGCTGGGGCAATGGCACCTATTATCGCGGTCTTGGCTCGAGAATGACGGCTCAAGGGACGGCCACGGCGGTCGGCGACACCGTGACCGTGGCCAACGAAGTCTTGGACCAGTCGTTTCCGGCGGGCGGTGCCTTCCAGTTCGATGTGTCCGGACACTTTACCCTCGGCGAGGAAGAGGGCGATCCCCTGCACGGTTTCCGTCCGCCCGAGACCTATGCCTGCGGATGGCCCAAGAGCGATGCGCCTGAGTACACCGGCCATTACGTTCTCACGGTGGGAGAGACCTTGCCGGACGGTGTGTTTCTCGACATCTGTAAGGAGCCCGTCCGGCTCCACGACTTCGCGGGCCGCTACCTCGTGATCAACGTGGGGGTCTTAGACTGCAGTGCCTGCAAAATTGCAGCCGAGACCGAGGCGGAATTCCTGGCCACCATGGCGACACTGGGAATCGACGTAGAGGTCATCGACCTCATGGGCCTATCGTTGGACGATGTGCTCGGAGACGTCTCAACCCGTCAAATGACGGACTGGAACAGGAAATATGGCTTGGACTCGCCGATCCTGGCGGATCGGGCCTACGGCTATACCCTGTTCTCCGGGCCCCTCGGGGAATTCAGCACTCCCGCGTTTGCGATCGTCGCACCAGACTTGACAATCATCGACCTCTCGAACGGGTTCGGGGACTGGAGCGCCATGCAGGAGGTGATCGAGGCTGACCTGGGCCAATAGTCGCTGGGTTGGGAGTGTGAGCTGCATCGAGGCGCTGCTACGCAAATAGTGAGCTCGATTGGCATGTCGCTGATATTGCTTCGGTCTTTCACCACGAAGGACACGAAGGACACGAAGGAGAGGAGGGAGAAAGCCAGCCTCTTCGTGCTCTTCGTGCTCGTCGTGCTCTTCGTGGTGAATTAGAAGCCGACCATCAAGAGACGGAGCCCCGAAGATTTCCTCGTTCCTTAGATGACGCGAAGGTTTCTCCCTGGCATGGGGCTTGGGAACACGGCTTCGCAGCTCCTGCTCACGAGCCCCCGCGCTGGTCTAGTTCCCCAGCTGCTCCGCCCACATCTCGGGGATCCGGCCAAGCTGGTCATAGGAGTAGCTGCCACCCACGTTGCCGCAATGAGAGCTGCCCTCGGCGACCGTCTCTGGGACCACCCTGACGTCGGTCGCGAACCCCAGCCCCTGATAGAAGGCCAGACCTTGCTCCACCTCGGGCTCGACAAAGTCTTTGTCGCCGTAGGTGAAGGAGAGCTTTGTGGAGTCGAGCTGTGCGCTCGTCACCTCCCAATCCAGCGAGCCCGTCCAGGGTTTGGCGCCGCCGCAGCTCAGCGCATAGAGCCCACGCACGCTATCCCCATACTTCGGCAAAAAGCTCGCCGTCAGGAAAATCGAGCCGCCCGAGGAACCCCCCAACAAGACTGGCTCATCGAGGAGGTCCCAACCCGCTCGTAGGGCCTCAATGACAGCGGCGACCGCGACCGCGTTTCTCCCTTCCCGATCAATGGCGTCATCGGGAATCGGAGTGTTGGCATCGCAGACGGTGTACTCCGGCTCGAGCCACCAGGTGCAGCGATTGGGGGCGAGGGCGGCGACGTGGAGGATGTTGTGGGTGGAGGTGAAGGGCGCGTGCTTCTTGAGGGCGAAATCGCTCTGGTAGGGGCCCGCGCCGTCGCCGTGGAAGTAGAGGGCGAGCTGCTGCGGCCCCTCGCTGATTGTTGGCTCGATGATTTTGAGCTCGACGCCCTCGACCGTGGTGAGGCAGTAGCGGTAGGAGACGCCGTCGACCGCGGCGGTTCCTTGGCTGCTGCAGGTCAGACCGCCGGCGCCGTGAGAGCTCGGGGGAGCCGTGATGGCGTCGTCGATTGTGTCATTTTGAGAGTCGTCGGCGGTGTCGCTCGGGGTGTCGTTGCTGGCGTCCTGGTCAGCGACGAGATCAATGGCCGCCTGAGCGTCGTCTTGTCGGCTCGGGTCGGAGTCGCAGGCGCTGAGGACGAGCGAGAGGAGGAGGAAGGTCAAGGTTCGGAATTTCACGAGATTTCCTGGGGTTGGCGTGCCGCCCGACTGAGACGGGAGCTCGTCGGGAGACTGGTTCTAGCCCTGGTTCTCAGTATTCACAAGATTCAGGTCAGGAGGTTCAGAGAGATTCTGGAGACCTTTGGGGCTTGTTGGAGGAGCTTCGACGGTTTGAGTCTGGCACCGTCGCGGACATTTTGGGCCGTCCCGGACATGTGGCAAGCCACCACGGACACCTGAAGAGCCGTCCCGGACATCTGGAGAGCCGTCCCGGACACCAGCGAGCCACCACGGACACCTGAAGAGCCGTCCCGGACACCAGCGAGCCGCCACGGACATCGGACGAGCCGTCCCGGACATCTGACGAGCCGCCGCGGACATCTCTGTGCTCTCGAGAGGCGAGGCCCGCCCACGCGTTGAATGGTGGAGCTGTGCGCACCTCTCTTGACGTCGCCGTGGGACCGCTTGCGTCTCAGGTGAGTGCTTATTATTATCGGCCGCACTGAAAACCGAGTGACCAGACACTCCGACCTGCGCAGGACCCCGTCCTGTGTGGTGGTCGTTGGCCTTTTCTCGCGCCGGCCCCGCTCGAATCGAGCGGTTTTTCACATCACGGTGTCGAGACGTACCCAGGCCCTGTCGCGACCACTGCGGCATGTCGCTGCAGGCGCGGTGCTATTTTTGGAGGCCGACATGTCGAACAGCCCAGCCGTTGATTTGTGGGAAGCCCAGGCGGAGGCGCTCACCTCTTACCAGGAGCCGAACGTTCCACTGGACATCCTGATCGGTGAGTCCGTCGAGATCGCGAAGTTCTATCGCGAGTTCTGGGAGCCCACCAGTGCTCACCCTGGGCTGCGCCTCGCTGGCGACAAGCTCCCGCCGACCACCGGCGACGAGCTCCTCTCTCTGCACGACGCCGTGCAGCAGGCGCAGACCGCCTATCACCTCGCCATCGCCCCGCGCGAGGGCCATCAGAAGCTCTTGGCGCGCGCCGCGTTTGTGCTGGGTGAGCTCGAGGCGACCCTGGAGTGGCACTTCGACGACGGCATCGAAGACGAGACCGACCAGCAGCTGCGGACCTTGTCCGAGCTGCACAGCGGCAACACGGGCTCTTCCGACAGTCTGGCCCAGGCGATTCACGACTACGCGACGCTGGCCAAGCCCCACGCCCAGGCGCTGGACGGGGTCGGCGGCTTCGACTCGGCCCTGATCGACGAGGGCCTCGAGCTCGCCGTGCAGCTGGGCGACGTCGGTCAGGGCCCCACTGGCGGCAGCAAAGAGGAGCTGGCCGCTCTCGAGCTGCGCAATCGGCTGGCCCACATGCTCTTCCAGCGCATGAGCCTGGTGCGCCGTGCTGCACGCTTCGTCTTCCGCGACCAGCCGGAGATCGTGCGGCAGGCGACGAGCGCGTATCAGCGTCGGCAGCGGGCCGCGCGGCGTCGGGCGCAGGCGCAGAAGGCCGAAGAGGTTTAGTGAGGACGGGACGCTCGCTCACCGCTGGGGGGCGGTGGGTGAGCGTTTCTGTAGGGACCTTTGTGCGTGCCCGGCGCGGCTTGGGGCTTGTTCGGAGTCGACACCCAGCGCCGAGAGGGTGCGCGGTCGAATTGCAGAGTGGACGACGGAGAGTGGAAGCGGCGTCCCGCCGCTTCTGCGTTTGGGGTCGAGCAGCGAAGCGGCGGGACGCCGCTTCTACAGTGGCTGTGTCCGCAGGCGGTAGAAGCGGCGTCCCGCCGCTTCCTGGGCAAAAGCCTCGCGAGTTACATGCGATACCTTTGTGCAATGTAGGTCAGCCAGTCCGCACACGAGGCACGAACGTAGAAGCGGCGTCCCGCCGCTTCCTCTGCACGAGCACCGCGAGCACCTACATGCGATACCTGCGCTCGACGACGTTAGCCAGTCCGCACACCAAGCCGGCGCAGCGGAGTCCTGGCGGGACCCACTCGACCCACTCCTGATGCGTGAAGGCCTGGAACTTCGCCCGTCCGGCGAAGCGGGCGCCCCAGGCCATGGTCAGCTCGCCTCCGGGGCCAGCCAAACGTCGCCAACCGGAGTAATGGCAACTAGTGTGAGGGCGTTCTGTGGTCTCCGATAGCTGCGGGCGGCAACGGAACCAGCTTTGTTCCCTCAATCCTCGTGCTCAGGAGTCGATTTCCACCGTAGTCACGCATTAGATTTGGTGGCAGGAGGACAACCTTCGAGACGACGTACCACACCTTTCTGAAAAACAACTCAAAAGCCTCCTTCAAAGGGATCCAACATGAGTGGGTTCCTTGGCTGTTTTCCAAAAAAGGGTCGACGACTGCATGTTCGATCCTCGAACCTAAACCTAGGTATCCTAGCCTTGTTTACACATATCCCATCAAGGGTCTTGCTTTGCCCCACCCTTTCAACATTGTGCGAGAATTCTTTTACCAGACCATCTGGATCGACCTCTGTGCTCGAAGTTCCCAATCTGTATGCAAAACCAAAAGCATAGGGGTAGTTCTGCTTCCATTGCGATTCGACCAAAACGACTCCCTCTTTTGAAACTATTGAGTGTCGTTGACTTTCCTCCCTCTCCAGACTCTTGAAAGTGGAGCATTTTGAGAACATTTCGACGAGTGAACCGGTTGGCTCGGCCTTCACTTCATCAACACTGTCCAGTGTCCCAAGTGTCAGCGATTGCTTGACCTCGATGACGCAGTACACAATTTCAAATGGGATGTACTTCTTTCGCGAACCCGCAGTTGCGGGTGTTCGAACGAGCGGAGAAAGCGTGGCATCATAAATGATAACGTCACAGTCGCCGCATGTGTTGCCCTTCCTGTCAATGATAGTTCCTGCCTCAACCGCGAAGCGACTGGGAAGCAACTTCCTAATTGTCGACCTGAAGAAGTCTTCCAATGCGGGCCCAGAATCGAAGTTATACTCTCTGGCCTGGGTCTCGAATCTCAGTTTTGTTTCGAGGAATTCGGCATGTTCTTCGAGATGATCGGAGAAGATCATTTCGGCACGTGGGTGCTCGCGCAGTTCTGTCGTCATTTTCATCCTTGAGAATCGTTGAAGATGAGAGAGGATCGGTGAGCGATATCGCCACATCACTTCTTCATGAACACTCCGCCAACGAGCCCCAACATTCTCTCCGTCGATGTCAACATCATATCGTGGAGCAGAGCCTGAATCTGCGGTCGCTCGAGGTAGGTGAAGTTGCGCATGCCGATCCGCTGGCCGCGCAGATGATGTGACGGGTCGAGACGCAGCAGGGTCTTGGGCTCCATCGCCCACACGTGTTCTCGTTTGCACCTAATGTTGGTGTCTGACCCAATGTCTCCGTCACCTTCGCGGTCTGTTCGCTCGTTGATATCTTCCCACCCTTGGGAGGAGAATTCCGCACCGAGATAGGCGCCAACAACGAACATGAGTCCAGTCTTTGGCTGCCGAGACGCAAAGAACAGGGCGATTCTAGCATCTGGCGCGATGTTCGGCCTCGAGTTGCCGGAGGGGTGGAAGTAACCGTAAACCCATTCGCCTTTGTTCTCGGGGTGGTCAACATCAAAGTTCCACCACTCATGTGCGCTTTTTCGGTAGCGGACGTCGCCAAAGCCAGAATCTGAGACGTCATCTGGGTGGCTGCTCTGTCCTCGCCAACCTTTACTGTTCCACGAGAGCGCTACCATCATTCCGACGTCGATGGGGATGTCTTGGGTGCAGGCTGGAGACACTGGGATTCCTCCGGGGAGAGCAGTGAACATTGTGAGTTATTCGGGGAGGAGTGCCTCTGCCAACCACGCATCAATTTTGAGGATAGCCTCTGCCACTAGTCCTAAATC
>PFUG01000347.1 GCA_002789955.1 Deltaproteobacteria bacterium CG_4_9_14_3_um_filter_63_12
TGATCGTCGACGACCCCGACGCGCCCGATCCTGCGGCTCCGAAGATGACTTGGGTGCACTGGGTGCTCTACGACATCCCGACGAGCGTCACCGCGCTGCCCGAAGGCGGCTCCACCGCGCTGCCCGCGGCGATTCGCGAAGGGCTCAACGACTGGAAGCGGACGGGCTACGGCGGTCCGTGTCCGCCCATCGGTCGGCATCGTTATTTTCACAAGCTCTACGCGCTGGACGTGGAGCTGGGCGAGCTGCCGGTGGCCGACAAGCCAACCGTCGAAGCGGCCATGGCAGGACACATCCTGGCCACTGGAGAGCTGGTGGGGACCTACCAGAAAGCCGCCAAGTAGAGACGTCGGCTCAGAGCTTCGAGTCGACCATGGTCGGGTCGAAGCTCGGGGCGTGCTCGACGAAGGAATCGTAGTCGAGTTCGTATTCCGTCGGGTCGGCGTCGAGCTGCTCCGCCAGCTTGACGAGCGCATAACAGAACGCCGCCGGAGCTAGGCGATTTCGCGTCGACTGGACCAAGTCCAAGGTCTCGCCGTAGAGGTCAAAGACCATGCTCAGGCGCGCCAGCTCGATGACGAGATCGATGATGCCTTGGGTGTTGCGGGCCAGGATCTGGTCGCCGAGCGCCTCCTGCAGGCGGTTGTAGAGGCTGTCCTTTTCGGCGCGCCCAGTGCTGACTCGGCGCTCGATGACCTCGAGGGCGTTGGAGACGACGGTGTTCGAGGGGTCGACCGAGGAGGCGAGGAAGACGACCTTGGCGCGGTAATAGTGCCAGAGGGCGCCGACGGCGTTCTTCTGCATGCGAACCAGGTCGCCCCAGACCAGCAGGACGCGGGCGCGCATGAGGTCGGTGGGGTGAGTGGCGTCGTAGGCTTTTTGGAGTTGCTGGTCGGCGCGGCTGAAGTCCCTTTGGTACACCGCGATCTTGGCAAACTCGACGTAAATGGAGGGCAAATCGGCGTCGAGGATGGAGGTGCCGACGGCGCGCAGCGCCTCGTTGAGGTGGGTGTTGGCTTGCTCGGTGTCGTGGTGAGAGAGGTAGATGCGCGCCAGCTCGAGGTGGATGTCCGCCCAGTTCTCGTAGTTGGGGGTGGCGCGGGCCATGTCCTCGGCCATGCGCAGGGTGGCCAAGCCGGTGTCGATGTCGCCCTTCTGGACGTGCACGCGAGCGGTCTCGAGGTAGATGTTGGCGGCGTTGAGGTAGGGGGGCGGCTCGTAGTCGCCGTCCCCAAAGAGGTTGAGGCCCTCGAGCGCGGTGCGGAAGTCGACGAGCGCGGGGCCGAACTTCTTGAGCACTCGGCGCACCCGCCCGCGACGGTAGAAGGTGTCGGCCAGGCCCCGGTCGCGCAGCTTTCCACCCGCCTCAATCGCGGAGCGGAGGACGTTCTCTGCGGCCCCTGGGTCTTGCTGGTCGAATTCGAGCCTACTTTCCAACATCGTCGCGTCTCCGTGCCTGTTGGAGCGTCAGCCCAAACGAACCTCGTGTTCGAAGAGCAGGCTGACAGCCTGTTCTACACGAATCCAGTCCAGATGTAGACCCCTGCGCTTTGGACAAAGTGTTGAAGCGATGTGACACAGCTCGGCGTCGGCCGTTGCCTTGAGGTCCTCTGCATAGAAGGAGATTGGCGATGGACATCCCCCCGATACGATTCTTGACAGGTCCACGGCTGTATCTGAGACCAGTGGAGGCCTCCGACTTGGGAGCCTGCCAGCGCTGGGTCAACGACCCGGACATCCGACGCTACATCTTGCGGGCGTTCCCTGTGAACGCTGCCAGCGAAGCGGCTTGGTTCGAACGGAGCACAGCGGACTCGGGCGACAAGAGCGTGACCTTCTCCATCGTCTTGATTGACGGGGAGCGGCACATCGGGACCACGGGGTTGCACGCCATCGACTGGTTCCATCGACGCGCCGAGTCGGGAGCGTTGATTGGCGAGAAGGAGCTGTGGAACCGGGGCTATGGCAAGGAGGCCAAAGCCCTGTTGCTTCGGTATGCGTTCGAGGAGCTGGGGTTGCACCGGATCGACTCGCGAGTGGTCGGGTACAACCTGCGCAGCGCACGTCACTTGGAGGCCAATGGATACGTGCTGGAAGGCCGGCGGCGACTGGCCATCTACAAGGAAGGCGAGTGGCACGATGAGCTGCAGTACGGGATTCTGGCGAGCGAGTACTTTGCGCGTAAGAGCGCGTTGGCGCTCGTTGGGCAGCTCCCCGAGTCGTCGGCGCCGCTCGACTAGCGGTGGAGATGACCTGGCCTGCGAAACTTAAACTTGCTAACGTCCCTCGCCGCCGCGAGCCTATGATTCGTGGTGGCGAGGGACGTTTCTCGTTACCGGAATTGCCGAGCGGACGACCGATTTTCGCACCGCCAGTCGTCGGAATGACGCGAAAATCGGTCGCGGGCGAGCGAGGCGATGGAATCCAATGGGGGCCCCATGAAGACAATCGCGACTTGGAACATCAACGGGGTGCGGGCTCGCTTGCCCTATCTGTTGCTCTGGCTCGCGGAAGTGCAACCGGACCTCGTGGGTCTGCAGGAGCTCAAGTCGACCGACGAGGAGTTTCCCCGGGCGGAGCTCGAGGCGCTCGGATATTACGTCGCGACCCACGGGCAGAAAGGCTGGAACGGGGTCGCCGTGCTCTCCAAGGCGCCCATCGTGGTGCGCCAAGCGGGGCTCCCCGGTCAAGAGGAGCTTGGAGCCCGGTATCTCGAGGTCGAGAGCGACAAGCTCCTCTTCACGACGATCTACTGTCCGAATGGCAAGACCCTGCTGCACGAGGACTTCAAGCGGAAGCTGGCTTGGTTCGACGCCCTCGCGCGCACGCTGCGCGAGCGCCAAGACGTCGCGGGGGATCTGGTCGTCTGCGGAGACTTTAACGTCGTTCCTGGCGCGCTCGACAGCTGGAACGAGGTGCTGTTCGCGGACTCGATCTTCCATACCCCCGAAGAGCGAGCGCGCTACACGGCGCTGCTCGATTGGGGCTTGGTCGACACCTACCGGGCGCTGGAGCCCGACGGGGTCTGCTTCACCTGGTGGGATTATCGCGGGGGCGCGTTCCACAAGAAGCGAGGGCTGCGCATCGACGCGCTCTTGACGAGCCCGACGCTCGCTGCCCGCGCCAAGAGCGTGGAGGTCGAGCGCAAGTGGAGAAAGAACGCTGAGGAGCACAAACCCTCGGACCACGCGCCGGTTGTGCTTACCCTCGACTGAGCGCGCAGCGGACTGACGCAGTCGCTCTTCGGACCTCGGGTTGGATCGCACGCACGCCAGCTCGCTTCGAGCGAGCGAGTGGGCGAATAGTTCGGTCATCGAAGTGGTTGTAGCCGTGGCTCGCCTCCCCTCTGCAGGGTGTCGACTTGAAAGACCTAGTGACCGTGGATGAACTGCGTGACGCGTTGGAGCAGGAGCGAGCCCGTGCAAGGGCTCTCGAGGCCGCGCTCGAGGTGAGCGAAAAGCGGTTCGAGGTGACTCTCGAGCAAGAAGCGCGTCTCCAAGACCACCGTCACCACTCCTCGAAGATGGAAGCCATCGGTGAGCTCTCTGGGAGCGTGGCGCACGACTTCAACAATCTCCTCACGATCATCATCGCCAGCGCCGAATCGGTGCTCTACGACATGACGCCGTCGAGTCCCTATTACGAAGAGATCTGCGAGATCTTGACGACGACCGAGCGCGGTGCGGCGCTCACGCGGCAGCTCCTGACCT
>PFUG01000636.1 GCA_002789955.1 Deltaproteobacteria bacterium CG_4_9_14_3_um_filter_63_12
GTTTGAATCGGCGAGGGCGCCGTCGGGGATGGTCAAGGCGAGCCCCGCGGAGGCTGGGCCGGTGCCGCCGTCCAAGGTCATCAATGAGGCGTCGGTGCCGCTGCCGACGCCCTCATCGGGCGCGGGGTCAGAGCAGCTCACAGCAAAAAGACAACCGACGATGAGGACAAGCGCCCCCCCCCCCGCAAGAACGTACCCATGCCAGAACCTCCCGTTTTTGGTGATCCCCTTTTGATGAGATCGAAGCGTAGAGGACGCGGAAGGGGATTTCAAGCGTTGGTTTTGTCCAATCCCCTGGAGAAGCTCGGGCGCGCCAATGAGCTCCTTCGAACTCTCGAGCCCCTCGCGCGATCAGATTTTCGCGCGCTACTCGGAACAGAGGTGGCTCGAAGCGAGCCACCTCGCGTCCCTACGCGCGATCAGGCGTCCCGTTCGACAAGCCCCAAGCCCGAGCCGCCCTCAACTGCGGCAAAAAGAAAAGCCAGAATCCTAGGGGGATTCTGGCTTCTCTCGTCCTTGGCGTCAGCGCCCGGCTCGCCAGAGCTCGCGCGGAGAGTCTCTCTTACAGCGACTTGATCCAGCTGTTTCCCGTTGAAATCTCGTACTCGTACATCTCTCCTCCCGTCCCGATCAGATAGAGACAATTGTTGTCCGTGGGGTGCAGCGCCGCGGTCCCGTAACCCACGTAGTTTCCGGCGCGCAGCGCACCCGCATGGCCCAGCTCCACAGGGTACTCGCCAGGGAGCAAGCCCCCGGGAGAGATCCGATAGACGCTGTCCCGATCGCCCGTGGTGAGGTCTACGGCGAACCCTAGGAAGGGTGCGACCTGGCCCATCACCCACATGAGATTGCGGGAGTCGTCCCAGAAGATGTTGTTCTCTCCCATGGCCAGGTCGCCGGCGCCGACGGAACCCGCAACCGAGACCGCGGTTCGGTCTCCGGTGGCGATGTCATAGGCCACCAAAGCCTCCTGAAGGATGTGCACCACGCAGGTGTTGGTCGAGCGGCAATGGGGCGTGGAGCTGCCGGGTGTGAGCTTGCACTCTTCGCCCGCACCGCAGGTCTCGAAGGTGCCCTCAATGGCGCCGCACGAGTCCACGTAATAGACGGCGGAGAGGTCCATATCGAGACAGAGCTTTTCGAGGGTCGTGGTGCAGGTGTTGGTGGAGCGGCAATGGGGCGTGGAGTTGCCCGGAGTGAGCTTGCATTCTTCGCCCGCGTCACAGGCCTCGAACACGCCGTCGGGCTCGCCGCACGAGTTGAGGTAATAGACGGCGGAGAGGTCCGTCTCGAGACAGACTTCTCGAGGGTCGTGGTGCAGGTCGGGAGCGCTTTGCAGTGCGGCGTCGAGTTGCCCGGGGTGAGCTCACAAGCTTCGCCCGCGGCGCACGCCTCGAACACCCCATCGGGCTCGCCGCACGAGTTGAGGTAGTAGACCGCCGAGAGGTCCGTCTCGACGCAGACCTTGTCGAGGGTTTGAGTGCAGGTGGGGAGCGCTTTGCAGTGCGGCGTCGAGTTGCCCGGAGCCAGCAGACAAGCCTCGCCCGCGCTGCAAGCCTCGAACACCCCATCGGGCTCACCGCACGAGTTGAGGTAGTAGACCGCGGAGAGATCCGTCTCGATGCAGACCTTCTCGAGGGTCCGAGTGCAGTTGCCGACCGCCTTGCAGTGAGGCGTCGAGTTGCCCGCAGCCAGCAGACACTCCGTGCCCGCAGCGCAGGCCTCGAAGATCTCTCCGGGTTGTCCGCAGGAGTTTACATAGAAGACCGCCGAGAGGTCGTTCTCATCACACATCTTGTCGGAGTGCTCGTGCACAGAGACGTGTCGGTCTCGTTCTGGGCCCCTTCACCCCCGCAGGCCGTGACGCTCAGCGCCACCGACATCAAGAACAGCAGTACAACTATATTGCGAAGCATCAGGTCCCCTTATTGACGACTATCGAGTCCGAAATTGAATCGGAGAATGTAACGTTGCTTTGCAAAGGCGCAACGGGGGCTTGGCGTTTTTGGTCGCGATTCTCTCTGTCGCAATGGGTTCGGGCGCTTCGCGACCGCTCGAGCTCCCCAACGAGGCCGACCCAGTCCGGTGTAGCGGCGACCCATCACCGACCGTTGGAGCTCCCCAACCACGCCGGCCCAGTCCCATCACCAATATCGACATAGCCCAAAGAGGCGATCACCGCCTCCCAGTGTCATGTCGACCTTGCGTCTGGAGGCGATCGCCGCCTCCCAACCGCATGTCGACCTTGCGTCTGGAGGCGATCGCCACCTCCCAACGGCATGTCGACATAGCCCAAAGAGGCGATCACCGCCTCCCAATGGCATGTCGACCTTGCGTCTGGAGGCGATCACCGCCTCCCAATGGCATGTCGACCTTGCGTCTGGAGGCGATCGCCGCCTCCCAATGGCATGTCGACCTTGCGTCTGGAGGCGATCGCCGCCTCCCAAAGGCATATCGACATAGCCCAAAGAGGCGATGACCGCCTCCCCGTGCCATGTCGACCTAGCCACCGCCCAGCGCCGGGAAAGCAAAGCAAGACGGAGGAATCGGGCTCCCCCTCTCCCGTTTCGGCCCGTTTCGGGGAGAGGGTTGGGGGGAGGGGCCGACGTCGTCAGCTGAGCGGCTCAAAGGGCTCTTCCGTAACAATACTCTCTGGAGCGTCCGGGGGCGCGCTCTTGGGGTCCGGCTTCGACGCGGGCATGTGGATCTTCTCGAACGTCACAGGAAGGTTGCGCTCTGCTGCCACATGGCGCGCGTTTCGCTCGAGCCGCTCGAAGGCGTCGGCCCAGAGCGTGTAGGCGCGGTTTCGCAGGTCGCTTGGCGAGCCCTTTCGTTGGTCGGTGTTGCCGAGCAGCGCCGAGAGGCGAAGGGCGGTCGTCTGCATGCTCAGGAGCTCGTCTTTCGAGATTGGCAGAAGGGCGCCGATCTTCGGGTTGCCGAGCGCGATGCTCACCCAGCCGACGACGTCGTTGGCGTCGTCCTGGTAACCATTGCCTGGGCGGAGCGAGAGGGCGGTCGCCCGTTCGTCGTCGGTGCCGAGCTCTTCGATGGCCGGCACCATCCAGCGCGTGAGTCTAGCGTCGGCCTTTCGCACGGCTACCACCAGGGCGTCGCGCTCGGCCTTGGTGGGGGGCGTCTGGGGAGTCCCAGCGTTGAGGTCGGACGCCCAGAAGATGCCGATCAGCGTCGGGAGCTCTTCGGCGGTGGCGGCGAGCTGCGCAAAGTAGGGCGCGGCGAACATGGCCTCGGCGTCGGTAGCGACTTGCGTCCAAGCGGCGAGCAAGCTTCGGGATTGGTCGCGTGCGCGCTCGCTAGTCACCCAGGGGAATCGCACGCTCGAGTCTGCGATGGCGAGCAGACGGGGGCGCGACGTGTCGAGGGTATGGCGGAGCGCGTCGGCTCCTTCGGGTACAAGAATAATAAGGCTATCTTGCTCGGTCATCTCTTCTCCTTCTCGTGCAAGCTGTTTGGCCGTTTGTGGAAGGGGGGAGTTTCGCAAAGAGAGCAGGGTATGTCAAGAGCACGAGGCCTGTCAGGCCTGCCATCGACCAATCAACGCAGCGTAACCTCGAGTGTGTACGGCTCCTCGACGTAGCTGTCGACGACCACGAACACCGCGAGCGCGCTCGTGCCCTCTAGGTTGTCCAACGTGATGCTCT
>PFUG01000415.1 GCA_002789955.1 Deltaproteobacteria bacterium CG_4_9_14_3_um_filter_63_12
GTCGCAAGCGTCGCCGAGGCCGTCCGCGTCGGGATCGTTCTGGGCGGGGTTGGGCGTCGTCGGGCAGTTGTCGAGGGCGTTGCGCACGCCGTCACCGTCGACGTCACCGTTGGGATCGGTGAGGCCTTCACAGACGTCGCCGACGCCGTTGGCCGGGCTCACGTCGGTCTGGTCGTTGGCCACGTTGATGCAGTTGTCGCAGGAGTCGCCGTAGGAGTCGCCGTCGGTGTTGGTCTGCGAGGTGTTGGGCGTGGTCATGCAGTTGTCGAGGGCGTTGCGCACGCCGTCGCCGTCGAGGTCACCATCGGCGTAACTCGAGCCTTCGCAGAGGTCGCCGATGCCGTTGGTGTCGAGGTCGACCTGATCGATGTTGGCCACGGTCGGGCAGTTGTCGCAGGCGGCACCGAGTCCATCGGCGTCCGGGTCGCTCTGGGCGGGGTTCGGGGTCGTCGGGCAGTTGTCGATGGCGTTGCGCACACCGTCACCGTCCACGTCACCGTCGGGATCGGCGAGTCCTTCGCAGACGTCGCCAATGCCGTCGCCGTTGGTGTCCGTTTGGTCATTGACCATATTGGGACAGTTGTCGCACGCGTTGCCGAGCCCGTCGTTGTCCGAGTCGGTCTGGGGGGTGTTCGGCGTGTTCAGACAGTTGTCGATGGCGTTGCGCACACCGTCGCCGTCGACGTCTCCGTCAGGATAGGTCGGCCCTTCGCAGAGGTCGCCAACGCCGTTGTTGTCGAGGTCGACCTGGGCAAGATTCACGACGGTTGGGCAGTTGTCGCAGGCGCTACCGAGCCCGTCACCGTCTGGGTCAGCCTGGTCCGCGTTGGGGATCGTCGGGCAGTTGTCGATGGCGTTGCGCACGCTGTCGCTGTCCACGTCGCCGTTGGGGTCCATGAGGCCTTCGCAGACATCGCCGACGCCGTTGTTGTCGAGGTCGGTCTGGTCGTTGGCGACGTTGATGCAGTTGTCGCAGGCGTCGCCGTAGCTGTCGCCGTCGGTGTTGAGCTGATTGGCGTTGGGGGTCAGCGGGCAGTTGTCCAGGGCGTTGCGGATGGTGTCGGCGTCGGCGTCGCCGTCGGGGTCCAGGAGACCCTCACAGAGGTCACCAATGCCGTTGCCATCGGCGTCGGCTTGGTCGTTGGCGACGTTGATGCAGTTGTCGCAGGCGTTGCCGTAGCTGTCGCCGTCGGTGTTGAGCTGGTTGGTGTTGGGCGTCGTCGGGCAGTTGTCCAGCGCGTTGCGGACGGTGTCTGCGTCTGCGTCGCCGCTGGGGTCGAGGAGCCCCTCACAGAGGTCGCCGATGCCGTTGTTGTCTGCGTCGGCCTGGTCGTTGGCGATGTTGATGCAGTTGTCGCACGCATCGCCGTAGGCATCCCCATCGGTGTTGAGTTGGTTGGTGTTGGGCGTCGTCGGGCAGTTGTCCAACGCGTTGCGCACGGTGTCGTTGTCGACATCGCCGTCAGGATTGAGGAGACCCTCACAGACATCGCCGACGCCATCGTTGTTCAGGTCGACTTGGTCATTGACCATATTTGGACAGTTGTCGCAGGCGTCGCCAAATCCGTCGCTGTCAGAGTTGGTCTGAACGGTGTTCGGAGTGGTTGGACAGTTGTCGATGGCGTTGCGAACGGTGTCGCCGTCGACGTCGCCGTCGGGGTCGACGAGGCCCTCGCAGAGGTCGCCCACGCCATCGTTGTTGTTGTCCACCTGGGCGGCGTTCGCCATCGTTGGGCAGTTGTCGCAGAGGTCGCCCTTGGTGTCGCCGTCACTGTCGGCCTGGTCGGTGTTGGGGGTCATGGGGCAGTTGTCGACCGCGTTGCGGACGGTGTCATTGTCTTCGTCGCCGTCAGGGTTCGAGAACCCTTCGCAGACGTCGCCCACTCCATCGTTGTTGTTGTCGATCTGGCTGGCGTTCGAGACGCCGGGGCAGTTGTCGCAGGCGTCGCCGCGCAGATCGCCGTCTTGGTCCTCTTGCAGCGGGTTGGCGAGCAACGGGCAGTTGTCCTCCGCGTTGCGCACGCCGTCCCCATCGGGGTCGCCGTCTGGATCGGCCAGCCCATCACAGACGTCGCCAGCGCCGTTGTTGTTGGCGTCCGCTTGGTCATTGTTGGCGTACGTGAGGCAGTTGTCGCAGGCGTCGCCGACAAAGTCCCCGTCGGTGTCGAGCTGGGTGGGGTTGGGGTCGATCCAACAGTTGTCGTACAGGTCTTGCACGCCATCACTGTCGGCGTCTGGCGGAGGGACACAGTCGTCGCCAACACCGTCAACGTTGAGGTCGGTCTGGAGGATGTTGGCGACCGCTGGGCAGTTGTCGCAAGCATTTCCTAGCCCATCAAAATCGCTGTCGAGCTGCGAGGAGTTCGGCACCTCGGGGCAGTTGTCGTCGGCGTTCAAGACGCCGTCCGCGTCGACGTCGCCAGCCGGGTCCAGGAGGCCTTCGCAGACGTCGCCGACACCATCGCCATTGAGGTCGAGTTGGCTGCCGTTGGCGACGTTGTCGCAGTTGTCACACACGTCACCCCAGCCATCCAAGTCGGTGTCCAGCTGATTGGGGTTCGGGTCCAGCCAGCAGTTGTCCAGGCCGTTGATCACGCCGTCGCCATCGTCGTCCGCGTCCAACACCGTCGCGTTCTCACAGGCGTCGCCGCGGCCGTTGTTGTTGAGGTCGAGCTGGTCCAGGTTCGCCAGAATCTGGCAATTGTCGCAGTGGTCGCCGACCGAGTCCTCGTCGAAGTCCTCTTGGTTCGGGTTCGCCATGTTCGGGCAGTTGTCGTCCGCGTTGATCACACCGTCGCCGTCGGGATCGCCGGTGGGATCAAGGGGCTGACAGGCGTCGCCATAACCGTCATTGTCGATGTCAGCTTGCGAGGGGTTGAAGTCTGTGGGGCAGTTGTCACAGATGCCTCCAATCCCGTCAGCATCGCTGTCCTCTTGGTTCGGGTTAAAGTCGCAGGGGCAGTTGTCCGCCTGGTTCGCCAACCCGTCATTGTCGAAGTCTCCCGTCGGGTCGCGCAACGGGTCGCAGTCGAGAGGGACGTCGGCGTCGGTCGTATCCGTCGTCGTGACCTCCGCCCCATCTGGAAGCTCGTTCGTGCTGGTGTCCGCGTCTTGGTCCGCATCTGGGTCGACAACATCGGGGACCACGTCGTGGTCGACGTCACCGTTGACATCTGCGTCGGCACCAATGGCGTCGCCAAAGTCCTCCAGAATGTCCGAGGTGGGGTTCCCCTTCGACGCTGTGTCGTCACAGCTCCACAGCAGTAGGGCTCCCAACCCAATTGCCAGCACGACTCCTGTCCGCCCGACGTTCCGCATCATGTTCTGCCCTTAGTTTGCGCGCTGCGCGATGTTTGCAAAGGCTCGTAGCCAACGGGAATCCACACCGCTCGCTCTCAGTCAGAATTCCACGCTCATCCGAACGCTCAGTACACCCAGATGAAACCAAACCCTCGCCTTTTCTCCCAAAACCGTCCTCGATCCCGGCCTCGCCGGTCCTCCATGTAGGACCATGTAGGCAACGCTGGAATTCACGGAAGAAACTCACCATCAGAGGGTATCAAGTTCGGAGCCGCGATCCAACAGTCTCGTGCGCCTTGCTCGCATGATCGTACTCGAACCGGGTCCGCTCCAGGTCACAGATACTTTA
>PFUG01000279.1 GCA_002789955.1 Deltaproteobacteria bacterium CG_4_9_14_3_um_filter_63_12
CCCGCCTCCCAGGCCGGCACGGCCGCTCGACGAAGGTCGGACCCAGAACAGTCCTGGTCGATCCCGTCGTCGGGTAGGTCCAAAGCGTCTGGACCTATGGTGGGCTCAAAGGGCGCGCAGTCTCCAGCTCCAAACCACGAACCGTAGCCGTCGTCATCGACGTCCGAGAGGCGGATCAGGCGGCGCACGAAGATGCCGCCCAAAGGCGCCCCCGCATACACCGTCGCCGCGCTGGTCTGCGAGAATGGAAAGAGGAACGCGTCCGCGGCCAAGCTCGAGACCCCCGAGAGCAAGACCGCGGCGAGCAGCGCGGGGCGCCGGCTGTGACCCAGCGGGCGACGCAGGACGAGGAGCAAGGCCACAAACACCACGATGCTCAGCAACCAGCTCAGATCGACCGCGCGGCGCAGCTCTGCGGTCGCCGCCCAGACCTTCCACATCACGGCCACGAAACCGAGGCCGACGACCAGCGTCGCCGTACGACTGGATACGAAGCGCGCCTTGCGCGGCCCGAGCCGCGAGCGCAGTGCGCTCGTGGCTCGGCCAAGGAGTCCGCGCAGTACTCCCCACACCAGCCCGGCCAGCCCCACGAGGAGCAAGACCTCGCCGACTTGGATGATGGCCATGAGGTGCTGGTCGTGGAAGGTGACCTGGGCGTTTTCGACGCTGCGCAGCATCACCAGAAACGCCAGAGGAAAAGTGACGACGCCGACCAGGAGGTCCAGACCGCGGTCGGTTTGCTCGGCGCTCCACAGCTCAGTGGGCAACTTCTCGAGCGTCCTGAGTACCGCTGGCGCACCGAGGCGAACCACGGCCAGCCCGAGGCCGACGAGGACACCGACCGCAAGCCCCAAGAGCATCAGGGAGAGCGCGACCCAGATGACGTCGAACCCTTTGGTCGAAGACGACGCCGAGAACGTGGCCCAAACGGTCTCGAAGAGGCCCACCCCAGCGCCGGTCACGGCGCTGGGGAGGAGCCAATTCGATTCTGTTGCTGAGTCCTGCATGCCGCCCCACCTCAGAGGAGGTGAATTCTCTCAACTCTCAAAGGGAACTGACCTCTCTCAGCGGCCAACCACGTCGATTTCGATGTCTAGCGGTCAACGGCCAGCAAAAGAATCAGATGGAGCCTCTGGAGCGGACGAGCCCCTCGATGACCTCTTTCAACAGCCGCACGCCGATTCCAGTCGCACCTTCACGAGGTTGGTACGGCGACTTGGCGTACATCAAGCCCCGCTCCATGAGGGCGGTGGCGGCGATGTCGAAGTGGGCCCACGACTCGACGACCTCGAAGTCGACGAACTCTCTGAGGAAGACCGCGGCGGTGATGGCACCAGCGCCAGCGCCCGGATCGGTCTCGCAGCTCTCGAGATCGGCGACGTCACTGGTCAGCTGCGCTTTATAGTCGTTGTCGACCGGCAGCTGCCAACACCATTCGCCGGTGTCGCGGCCGGCCATGGTAATGCGGCTGACGAGCAGCTCTTCGAGCTCGGGCGCGTCGCTGTGGACGAAGAAGGCCGAGACGAAGTTGCCGAGCGCTCCGCGCGCCGAGCCGGTCAAGGTGGCGATGTCGAGGAGGTGCTTGGGCTTGTAATGATCGCAGGCGTAGGTCAGGGCGTCGGCGAGGAGCAAGCGTCCTTCGGCGTCGGTGTTCATGACCTCGACGGTGAGGCCCTTGCGGGAGACGAGAATGTCGCTGGGTCGGTAGGCGTTGCCCGCGATGGCGTTCTCCGCCAGCGGAATGACCGCGACGACGTTGATCTGCAGGCCGATCTGGGCGACGGCGGCCATGGCTCCGAGAACCGAGGCGGCGCCGGCCATATCGCCGTACATGCGGGTCATGTGGGCGTCGGGCTTGAGGTTGAGCCCGCCGGTGTCGAAGGTCACGCCCTTGCCGACCAGACCGACGCCGTAGCCCTTCTCGTCGCCGAGGGGCTTGTAGCGGATGACGACGAGCCTCGAGCGGTGCTCCGAGGCGCGGCCCACAGCCAGGTGCATGCGCAGGTTCTCGGCGGCCATCTGGGCTTCGTCGAGCACCTCGACCTCGAGGGCGGGGTGTTCCACACCAATCTGAATAGCCACTTGCGCGAAGGTCTCAGGCGTCAAATCCATGCCCGGTGTGTTGACCAAGTTTCGGGCCAAGGTGACCGTGCGACCCGAGATGGCGCCGGCGGCGAAGCCCGGCTCGAAGTGTTTCGGCTCTTTGCTGCTGAGCAGGGTGATGGCACGCAGCTGGCGAGGCTCGTCGAAGCGTCGTTGGCCCTCGGTCTTGTAGCGCTCGAAGCGATAGAGTCCGAGGTGGACGCCCTCGGCGACCAGCTCGGCGGCGACCTGCGGGGCCACCCCGAACTCCGAGAAATCCGAGCAGGCGAACTCCAGGAGGTTCTTGGCCCGGAAGTGGCGTGCGGCCACGGCCGCCAAAGAACGGATGCGGTCGTGAACCCGATAGGGCCGACGGATCTTGGCGATGTCACCAATGCCGAGGAACAAGAGCCACTTCCAGGTCGAGCCCAGCGGTCCGGGCATGATCTCGAAGCGTTTGTAGGTCGTGCTGATCTGCCCGTCCTGGATGTGGCCGAGGAGCGTCTCGGCGAGCTCGGCCCCAAAGAGTTGGGTGAGCCGCGCCCGGTTGCTCTCTGCACCTTCGCTCAGGACGACCAGCAGATTGGTCGCGCCTGGGTTGTCAGGGGAGGCGACGCGAAAGTCGATGGGGTTGAAGCCAGTAGAGTAGTAATCGAAGGGCACGGTCATATGTTGGACACTCACCTATTTTGGGCAGCCACCACGAACTTGGGGGGTTGACGTCAGGGACGTTGCGAATTGGCCAGAGGATCTTTATCAGAGTGGTCCCGTATCGGACTAGCGTTCTTTCGGTGAAACGTGTCGAACACCTCCGAATTCTTTTGCTGGCCGGCGATCGCTAGACCTCTCGAGCCCACGTGGCCGGCCGCAGAGCACAAATCGAGCCTTTGAGCGTCCCACAACGCCTAACATACAACGTCCGCCACTCCAACCGAGCTCACTCGCTATGTCCGATCCCTATCGATTCATCGCCCACGTTTACGACCGCGCACTCGAACCCTTGACGGCGCCCCTGCGGGAGCTGGCCTTGCGCTTCATCGCGCCCGAACCTGGCTCTCGGGTGCTCGACATCGGGTGTGGAACGGGGACCATGTCCGTCCTCTTCCTTGACGCTGGCTGCGAGGTGGTCGCCGTCGAACCTTCTCCCGCCATGTTCTCCAAGGCTCGCCAGAAACTCTACGGCAGAGCGCGATTGCACCTGGGCAGCGCCGCCACCCTGCCCTTTGCCAGCGGCTCCTTCGATCTGGCGTTCCTGATGTTGACGCTCCACGAGATGCGCGAGCCTATGCGTCTCTCCGTGCTGCAGGAGGCCGCGCGCCTAGTCAGTGGGCGAGGCCAGGTCGCGGTCGTCGACTTCAACAAAGGTCCTCTCGCCCCTGGCAAGGGCTGGCTCTACCGCGGTGTGCAGGTCGCGGCCGAGATCTCGGCAGGACGCGAGCACTTCCGCAACT
>PFUG01000148.1 GCA_002789955.1 Deltaproteobacteria bacterium CG_4_9_14_3_um_filter_63_12
TATCTCAAACCCTCTGCGCCTCGGCCGCCCTCTGCGCCTCGGCCGCCCTCTGCGCCTCGGCCATGAAAATCGGCCCTCGGAAGCCGACGCTGTTCGCCCAAGGCTCCGCCTTGGGCTGGGAATTGTTCGGCCCCCAAGGGGCCGATGCCCAGGGCGTTGCCCTGGGCGTGATTCAAAGGTTTTCTCACCTCTAGGATGACGCGTACGGGCGGCCATCGACCTGGCTAACACCAGCACGGGGGCTGACATCATCACTTTGCCTGCTGGACTCTTCGCGATCTCGAGGGCCGGAGTTGGGGAAGATCTCAACGCCACGGGCGACTTCGACCTCTACGACGTCACCGGCGCGACCGCCATCCAAGGGGTGAGCGCTGGGTTGACGGTCATCGACGGCGCACACCTCGACGCGGTCTTTCACGTCCTTCCGGGCGCGGAGTTCGAGCTGGCGAACCTCACCGTTACGAACGGCGAGTCGATTGCTGGACCCGGAGGGCTTGCGGTCTATGGCGCTGCCATAGTCCGAAGCTGTGTCTTCACCGACAACGTCGGCTCTGCCGGCGGAGGTTTGCAGGTCACCGGTACGTTCGCCTTCGCCACCGTCATCGACTCGACCTTCACCGCGAACAGCGGACTCGGCTCAGCGTTCGACGTCCAGCAGGGAAATCTAGACATCACGAACAGCACCGTCTCTGGAAACACCGGGACTGGAGGCGCCATTCGTCTGACCAATGGCGGCATCCTCAGCCTGATGAACAGCACGGTCGTGAACAACGCCTCTGTTGGCGTCGATCTATCGCTCTCGACGGCCACCGTCGGCAGCAGCATCGTTGCCGGCAACGACCCCGGTGGCGCCGACCTGACTTGGGCTGGCGGCACGGGATTTGTCAGCGCGGGTGGCAACCTCATCGGCAACCAAGGCACCATCACAGCCTTCTCTTCGGGGAACGACCAGGCGGGCAGTACCACCCTACCTCTTGACCCCAGCCTGAGTCCCTTGCAGGACAACGGGGGCCCGACTCTGACCCACGCCGTGCTCGCCTCCAGCCCAGCCATCGACCGCGGCAGCAATCCGCTCTCATTGGTCAATGACCAACGTGGCTTACCTCGCGTGCAGGGCATCCGCGCCGACGTGGGGGCCTTTGAGAGCGACTACCTGGGCATGGAGGTCTGTGGCGACGGCTTCGTAGAGGGCAAAGAGCAATGCGACGACAGCGGGGAGAGCTCTACATGCAACGCCGACTGTACCTTTGCGTCCTGTGGCGACCTGGTGATCAACGCCGCCGCCAGTGAAGAGTGCGACGACGGTGCCCAGACCGCGACTTGTGATTCCGATTGCACCGACGCGCTCTGTGGCGACGGGGAAATCAACACGGCGGCGAGCGAAGTGTGCGATGGCGGTGGCGAGACCTCGACCTGCAACAGCGACTGCACGCCAGCGGCGTGTGGGGACTCCGTCCTCAACCAAGCCGCTGGCGAGCAATGTGACAACGGCGGCGAGACCGCGAGTTGCGATGCGGACTGCAGCGCAGCCCTGTGCGGCGACGGATTCGTCAACGTCTCGGCGAGTGAGGTTTGTGACGAGGCCGGCCAAACCGCGACGTGCAATGGGAACTGCACACCAGCGCAGTGCGGCGACCTGTATGTCAATAGCGCGGCCGGCGAGACCTGCGATGACGGTCTGGCGACAGCGAGTTGTGACGCGGACTGCACCGCCGCAGTGTGTGGCGATGGCACCATCAACGCCGTTAGAGGAGAGGCCTGCGACGACAGCGGAGAGAGCGCAGCCTGCGACAGCGACTGCACCGCCGCTTTCTGTGGGGATGGTCGGCGCAATGTCAGCCGCGGTGAGACGTGCGACGATGGCAATCAAGACGAGACCGACGGCTGTCTCTCCGACTGCACCTCCGCGAGCTGCGGAGATGCAGTCGTGCAGGCAAGTGAAGAATGCGACGACGGCAGCGCCAATTCGAACACTGAGATCGACGCCTGCCGCACGAACTGTGTGTACCCCCACTGTGGCGACGGTCCCGTGGATTCCGGCGAGGAGTGCGACGACGGCAACACCGCCAACAACGACGGGTGCACCCATTGCGCCGTCGACCAAGGCTGGATCTGCCAGACCGACGGCATCACCCACAGCAGTGTCTGTGCCGCCACCTGCGGCAACGGCGTCTTGGACGGCGGCGAGGAGTGTGAAGATGGCGGGGCCGCGAACCAGGATGGATGCTCGAACCGCTGCCAACTCGAGAGCGGCTGGGAGTGTACATTTGACGCAGTCACCGGCGCCGTGAGCGAGTGCTATGAGGTCTGCGGGGATGGCCTGATGGTTGGCGACGAGGGCTGTGACGACGGTGGCCAAACGAGCGGCGACGGTTGCGATGCGGTCTGTCTTCCCGAGGCGGGTTGGGTCTGTTGGGCCGACGCGCAAGCTCTTGGCACCTGCGCAAACACTTGTGGCAACGGCGTGCACGATTTCGCCGAGCATTGCGAAGACAGCAACGTGGCAGATGGCGACGGTTGTGACGCCAACTGTGGGCTTGAGGCGGGCTGGACCTGCAGCCTCGGGTTCGATCTGGTTGTCGCGCGATGCCTCGAGGATTGCGGTGACACCTTGCTCGTTGGTGCGGAGGAGTGCGACGAAGGTTCGGGCAACAGTGACACCACGCCGAACGCCTGTCGCACGGACTGTCGCCAAGCGACCTGCGGAGATGGAGTCATCGATGCGGGCGAGCTCTGTGACGACGGCGAGGCGAACAGCAACGTGACGCCCGATGGGTGCATGACCACCTGCACACTGGTGAGCTGCGGCGACGGCAAGCTCGATCCCGGCGAGCAATGCGATGACGGTCCGGACAATAGCGACAGCACAGCTGACGCCTGTCGGACAACCTGCGTCGCGGCGGCCTGTGGGGATGAGGTCCTCGATGGCGGAGAGACTTGCGATCAAGGGCAGTCCAACAGCGATGTCCAGGCAGACGCCTGCCGCAAAGATTGCCAGGCGGCTAGCTGCGGTGACGGCGTGGTCGACAGCGGCGAAGAGTGCGATGAGGGAACGGACAACGTCGACGGGGTGAATGGGACGTGCAACACGTCCTGCGTGCTCCCGACGACGAACCCGCCCCCCACGGACGAGCTCGAGCTGGAAGGAACCGCAAAGAGCGACAGCACGTGCGGCTGTCGACTCAGCACAGCGGCAAATGGGGCGACGAGCCCATGGATGTTGATGCTGTTGGTTGGGGCCTTGGCTTGGCTCAAAGGGCGGCGCAAGACCAGAATTCACGGTGTTATCGAATGACGGGTGCGCGCGAGCGCAAGAGGAAGAGAGAGCTTGCGGCTCTCGCTCAGGACGCGGAGGATAGGTCCAACAACGGAACAACGGGTTTCGTCAGGTTGAATTCATCCCAAGTTTGCGGAAGATGGGGACACTCCACTTTCGCCTATCTCTCGGGTCGGCTATGCCTTTCTACAAGGAATCAACACGATTCTAGGATGATCCGGTGTCTCGGCTGGATCCGTACCAAACTACGGCCCTTGTCGTGTGACTTCCGAAAGCTGAACTGGAGCAAATCAAGATGTCCGAGGATCCTACCCTCATGACGGACGATAAGGACGTCGAAAAGACGCCTGTAGAAACGCCGATAGTCGAGCCGTTGTCTCCGGACACCGGCCCCGTGGCAGGCAAAGACACAGGTGGGATCGATAAAGGTGCCCGTTCGAACACCGGAGGCGGCACCGACTCTGTCCGGAGCAAAGACGGGAAGACCGCCTCAATCAAGGCGCTGGACCGCTATGAAATCCTCAGTGAGTTGGGCCGTGGAGGGTTCGGGGTCGTCTTCAAGGCGAAGCAGTTGGCCACTGGTCAGATGGTCGCCATCAAGCAACTGCTCTTCAGCGGGGTTTCGCCGAAAGAGAAGAAAGAACAGGTCGCGCGCTTCCTCCGCGAGATGGCCCTGATCGCCCGTCTAACCGACCCTAACATCGTGCGCCTCTTCGACTCCGGCGTGAACGACGAAGGGGATCCCTTCATGGTCCTCGAGTTCGTGGAAGGACGCGAGCTCGCTCAGGTCATCAAGACCAATGGCGCCATCGATCCGGCGCTCGTCAAGCGCTTGATGATGCAAGTGGCTCAAGCCCTCGCCGAAGCCCATGAACACGGGATCGTGCACCGCGATCTCAAACCCGAAAACATCATGGTGACCGGGACCGGCAAGCGCACCAGCGCCAAGGTCCTCGATTTCGGCATCGCTGGCATCCAAGAAGAGAAACGTGAAGCCGACGACGAGGGCATCACCGTCGCCGGACAGATCCGGGGTACACCGTCGTACATGGCCCCCGAACAGCTGAGGCTCTTCGGGGAGGCTCGCCCAGAGACCGACATCTACGCGCTCGGCTTGATTTTGCTCGAATGCCTCACCGGCAAGAAGGCCGTCACCGCCGCCACGATGCACGAGGTCTGCTTCAAACAACTCAAAGAGGACCTGGAGATCCCGGAAGATATCGCCTCCGGTCCGTTCGGTCCGATCATCTGGACAGCCACTCAGAAAGATCCCGACAAACGCTTCTCTTCAGCAGAGGAGATGCTCGAGATCCTCGACGCCGTCGACGTGGCCTCCAACACCCTCGGCGACATTACAGGCTCCGCCGGCTGGCAGAGGATGCAGAACGCCAGCGGCCCGATTAATCCCGACGACCAGGCCACGTACATGTTCGGCGAGGCGAGCCTCGCAACGCAGACCATCGCCGCTGAGGCCAAGAATCTCGTCGCAGAGGGTCGTAAGACCCGTCAAACCTTGCTCATCGTCGCCGCTGTCGCGATGCTCGCCGCCGGAGTCGCCATCTGGGTGTCGCTCAAGGGCGAAGAGGTCCAGGACAAAGCCGCCAAACAGACGCAGGTCGAGGCACAACAAGGGGCGCAGAAGGTCGACGAAGCCAAGAAAGAAGCCCAGAAAGCAAGGACCGCTTTCAATAAAACCATCGCCACCAAGTTGAGACGCTCCATCGTCTACGGCGACGTGCAGGCGATTGTCTATGTGCCACCGACCAGCGACGAGGTGCTCATCGCCGACGCCCTCATTCAGGCTCGCCTGGCTCGCGAAGAGAAGCGCTACGCTGACGCCATCACCTACTACGACAAGGTCCTCGAGCTCGACGAGAAGAACTACGACGCCCTCAAAGAGAAGGGCTGGACGTTCATCAATATGGACCGCTTCGACGAAGCGGCGCGCTGGCTCGCCAGGGCCTTCGAACTGCGCCCCGAAGAGGCCAATGAAGACGAACAGATCCACCTGCTGCTCGCGGCCGCCTACGAGGGCAGCAATCAACTCGAAGATGCGCTCGCGGTCTACAACAAGTTTCTGGAGAAGTGGCCCGATGGAACTCAGGCCAACATTGCCAGAATGCAAGAGATCAGCATCAAGAACCAAGTCGCTACCGAAACCAAAGCAGCCAAGAAGAAACGCCGAGACGAGCTGCGCAAGCTCAACCAGGGCAAGGTCGTACGCCCCGTCCAGTTCGACTAGCTCGTCACGCAGCGCCTCACCTTTGATGCGTTCTGAAGGGGCTCGCTGGGCTCTTGCGTACGACCCGTTCGAGGCTCTCAAACGCTCTCCTCTCCATTCCAGGTTCGCCCTCGCTCCAATCGCGGAAAGAGAAATCATGAGATCGATGCTCTTCCTCTCTGCTCTCGCGGTCCTCTTGGCCGGGTCGTCTCTCGCCTCGGCGGGTACTCCTTGCGCTTCGCTGAAAGGCAGAGAACTCGAGAAGTACAACTCCCTGGGGGCCAATGCTGTCAAACTCTACCGCGACGGAAACTTCACCGGCGCCATCAGCAGCTTGGTCGAGCTGCGAGACATCTGTGACGAGGACCCCGTCATCGTCTACAACCTCGCTCGCGCCTACGAGAAGAGCGGCAACTGCAACATGTCGCGGTTCTGGTACGAGGAGGTCATGGCACGTGACGAGTCGACCTTTGGAGCCCTCGTCGAGGCGCAGAAAGTCACCGCAGCCAAGTCCATCGCGCGTCTCGAGGAGCAGTGCAGAGACTCCGCTCGCATCGTCGTCGAGTGCGAAGCTGGGGCGACCGCTACACTTGGAGAAGTGCTCGCGGGGGCCTGTCCCCTCAAAGGCCGTGTCGACGCCGGCCAGTACGCCCTGACCATCTCGGCACCGGACAAGGTCTCCGTTACTACGGACGCAGAGGTTCGGCCCGGCGAGATCAATCGCATCTTTGCATTGCCTCTCGCCGGCTTCGTCGCCGACTCGGCCTTTGGCGGCCTCCACGTCGTCTGCGGCGAGGGGCTGTCCACCGTGGCGATCACCAACACCAGCGGTGAACGTCAGGAGTTGAACTGCGGCTCCAGCGGTGAGCAACCCACCGGCGACTACACCGCCTCCATTGCCGATCGCGGCGTCGATGTGGCCTTTACGCTCGCGCCAGGCAGCCACACCGAACTGCACATTGTGGTTCCCGCTCCCAAAGAGGTGCAACTCGAGATGGTGAGAGACGACACGCTGCTGACCGTAGGTTGGACATTTATCGGTGTCGGAGGCGGGCTGCTCGCCGCGGGCGCCGGTCTACACTTCGGTGCCGCCTCGATGCGCGACGCCTACGTCGCCCCGGGCAAGGTCAGCGCGTCGGGCGTCGTGGAATCCATCACCCAGAAGGACGCTCAGTCGAAAGAAGACACCGCACAGCTCTTCGACACCATCGGGCTGGCTTCGGCCGGCGTGGGCGGTGCGCTGGTCATCGGCGGCGCCATCTTCTTGCTGCTCGCAGAGGAGACCGTCGAACCCCCGCAAGTTTCCCTCTCGCCGACCAACGACGGCGTGTTCCTCAGCTATAGGAGCGCCTGGTGATGCGCCGAACATTCAATCTGTCCCTTGTCGCTGCGCTCTCCTCACTCCTCATGGTCTCGGTTGCAATGGCCGCAGAGCCGTGTGTTGGCCTCTCCGAAGAGCATAAGACGCTCTACGACGCCGCGGTCCAGGAAGGCACGACCCTCGCGGCCGAGGCGGATCACAGCGCTGCCATCGCGGCCTTCCTCCGAGCAGCGAAGCTCTGCGACGAGGACCCCAGGGTCGACTTCCAGGTCGCGCAGGCCTACGAGGCCATCGGCAAATGCGACATGGCGCGTTTCTGGTACGAAGAGCTCCTCACCCACGACGAGGAGGACCACGCTACCCTCGTCAAGAAGGAGCGCAAGCAAGCTCTCGACGCCAGCACACGGTTGCGAGTCCAGTGTCCGAATTCGGTTCGCGTCGACTTCGAATGCGAGCCCGGAGTCATGGTCTCGCTGGGCGTCGAACTCTCAGGCGTTTGCCCGCTGGCGGGCCGCGTCGAAGGCGGAACGTATGAGCTCACCATGGCCGCCGAAGGCTTCCAAACACAGGCTTTTGAGCTGAAGCTCGCAGCGGAGGACGGCCAAAACCGCATCTTCCTTCCCCCCATGCAGGCAACGGTCCCCGATTCCTTGGGCGCAAAGGTCACGATCCAATGCCACGGCGTGCAATCCGCAAAACTCGGCGACGTCGATGGCCCCTGCGGCGGCGAGGTCGACATCGCTCAGGGGACCTATGACATGACCGTTCCGGGCGTTGGCGACGCCGGCGCCATCGAGTTGAAATTGGGAGATTCGGCGGTCGTGCACCTCGCCGCGGCCACGCCCGTCGAGGAGATCGTCTACGTCGAGCCCTCCTCACCCATGACCACAGCGGGGTGGATTCTTACCAGTACCGGGGCCGTCGTGTTCGGTGGAGGACTGGCCGTGCATCTCCTCTCCGAGAGCGACCGCGCCGGGGCTCTTGCCCAAAGACACAGTGGGTCTGCGGCCGCTCAGACCACCATCGACGATGCACAACTGATGAGCACGCTCGGACTCGTCGGCGTCGGAGTTGGCGGGGCCGCACTGCTCACGGGAGGACTTCTGCTCTACCTGGGGCAGTCGGACAGCGACATTCCCACTGTTCAGGCCTTCGTCACTCCTGAGGAAGGATTCATCAGCGTCGGAGGTCAGTGGTGATGATGGTCAAGGGCTTGCATCTTCTTATTCTGCTCGCGCTCCTCACACTCCCGCTGACCGCGTGCACCGTCGACATCAATCAGCAGCGCTACAGCTGCACCACCAACAGCGACTGTGCCAGTGGCTACTCTTGCCAGCCTGTAAACGCGTCCACAACAAATCCCGTCTACATCTGCATGCGAGGAATTCCCGACGCCATTGTCGACGTGATCGACACTCCAGACGAAGTGACGGACTGTGGTCTCTGCGAGTTCGCCGGGGGCTACGGCGAATGCCTCGACGGCACCTGTGTGCTCGCGGGTTGCGTGAGCGGTTACGACGACTGCAACACCGATCCAACCGACGGCTGCGAGGTCGACCTCACGAGCGACTCGCTCAACTGCGGGACCTGCGACACCGCCTGCACGGCCTCCAACGCGGTCAGCGCCTGCGTCGCCGCCACCTGCAAGATCGACTGTGAAGCCGGCTGGGGAGACTGCAACAACGACATCACCGATGGTTGCGAGCGGGACCTGACGAGCGACGCAGCCAACTGTGGTCAGTGCAACCTCGCCTGCGCAGCGCCCGCGGGCACTTGCGACTCCTCGCAATGTGTCTGCGAACCAGGCACGGCGCTCGAGGTGATTGGGCTCAATCCCGCGCAACACTCGACCGATGCCGACGGCAGCGCGCTGATCGCGGACTTCAACTGCCCCGTCGACCCAGGGAGCCTCGCCCAGACGCCCATCGCCGTCAGTGCGAGCCTACAAGGAACAGGCTCTACCTCCGCCTTGCTCCTCGACCCCACCCGCCTCGAGCTCACTCCGAGCCTCACATTCCTGGCCGGCGAAGAGGTAAGCCTCACCCTCACCAGCGGACTGAAGAGTCTCTATGGCGGAGCGGCACTGCTCCCCATCGTCTGGTCGTTCAGGATCGCGGCGAGCAGTCTAGGCACCGGAAGTTTCGGCCTGGACACCCGAGACCTAGGCACCTCAGCTGGCACTTTCATGGAGCTCATCGACGTGGACGGCGACGGCGATTTGGACCTGGTCCGCTTCGAGATGCAGGGCAGCGGCGCCATCTGGACCAACGACGGAGACGGGACCTTTACCGACGGTCAGATGCCCTTTGCAGACCAGACCTACCCCAGCGGCGGAGCCATCAATGACGTAAACGGCGATGGGGCTCCCGACCTTCTGATCTACGGCTTCTCCGGTTCGACGATCTGGCTCAACGACGGCGCCGGCGTACTGCATGACAGCGGCGTGGTCGTCGGGTCAGCGAGTGAGAGCGCCCCAGCTTCCGTGTTTGGCGACTTCGATCGAGATGGCGACGCTGACCTCGCCCTCCTCGGTTACACGGGCGGCGTGGAGCTGTGGAGCAACGATGGCGCGTCGTTCACCCTGCAGGGCACCTCGGCGTCCACCGTCTACATCACGGCGTTGGACGCCGGAGACCTCGACAACGACGGAGACGTCGATCTCTACCTAACGACCGGAAGCGGCGCTGACGTCATCTTGCTCAATGACGGCGCCTGGGCCTGGACCGAGCTCGAGACCACCCAAACGCTCTCCGCCGAAGCAGTGAAGCTCGGCGATCTCGATGGGGACGGTGACCTCGACGCGGTGGTCGGCGGCTTCCAGTCCGAGGCGGTGCTCTGGCTCAACGCAGGAGACGGGACCTCGACCACTACACCGACCTTCTTCTCCGATGGTCCGGTCTCCAAGATCGAATTCGCTGACTTTGACGGCGACGGCGACTTGGACGTGCTCCTGGTCCGCTCGTCCTCGAACTCAGCCGTCTGCGCCCCAACCAGTTGCCAGACGATCGAGGTCTGCGGCGACGGTATCGACAACAACTGCGACACCCGCATCGATGAACCGGGCTGCAGCTCCTGCTACTACAGCGAGCTCCTCCGCAACGCAGGCGCCGGCCGATTCACCACTATGGCGACCTTCCCAAATCCCTCAAACGCCGTGTCCATCGGCGACGTGGATGGAGATGGCGACATCGACATCCTCTTTGCAGGCTACGACGGCTCCGACGAGCTGTGGCTCAACGACTAAGCCCCGAACCGACTCCAACACGAAATGGCCGCCTGGACTCGAGGTCCTGGGCGGCCATTTCCGTTTGACGTTTCCGTGAAGGGTCTACAGCCGAGGGCCTGAGGACGATTCGTGCCCGTCGCCACCGTTGCCATGCCCTGTCTTTGCTGGTCAGGCCCTATCGTCTGTGCGCTCGGGCCTCGCTCCGTCGTCATGGTCCTGCTCGGCGTGCTCCTTCTCGGGTTTGGCGCGTTCGCCGAGAGCGCGAGACACTTCGCCAAGACCCAAAGATGTGTGGCAGAGTGCCCCGCACACTGGATCCTCACCGAAAGGAGGCACCTTGGACTTCGAGATTTCCGACAAGGTCAAAGCGATGCAGGAGCTGGCTCGCGACTTCGTCAAGCGCGAGGTCATCCCGCTCGAGCCATCCATGCAGCACAAGTCGTTCACCGAGCTGCTGCCGGTCCTCGCCGAGAAGCGTGAGCGGGCCAAACAGACCGGCCTCTTCGCCGCGCACATGCCCGAGAAGCACGGCGGCGCCGGCCTGAGCTTGCTCGAGTTCGCCTTCCTCAGTGAGGAGCTGGGCCGCAGCCCGTTGGGTCACTACCTCTTCGGCTGCCAAGCCCCAGACGCGGGCAACATGGAGATCCTCGCCCACCACGGCACCGAGGCCCAGCGAGAGCGCTGGCTGCTGCCCTTAGTCAGAGGCGAAATCCGCAGCTGTTTCACCATGACCGAACCCGAGTACCCCGGCTCGAACCCCGTCTGGATGGGCACCAGCGCGCGCCGAGAGGGCGACGAGTGGGTGATTGACGGGCAAAAGTGGTTCGCCACCGCCGTCGACGGCGCCCAGTTCGCCATCTGCATGGCCCTCACGCACCCAGAGGCCTCCAGCCCCTACGCCAAGGCCAGCATGCTCATCGTGCCGACCGACACCCCTGGTTTCGAGCTCGTGCGCAACATCAGCGTCATGGGACACAAAGGCAGCGGCTACGCCAGCCACGCTGAAGTCAGCTACCAGCACTGCCGGGTCCCGGTCGCCAACACGCTCGGCGCCGAGGGTCTTGGCTTCGTCATCGCCCAGGATCGTTTGGGTCCTGGTCGGATTCACCACTGCATGCGTTGGATCGGCATCTGCGAGCGGGCGTTCGACCTCATGTGTCGCCGCGCCGTCGCCCGCGAGATCGCCCCCGGCAAGCCCCTGGGGACCAAGCAGAGCGTACAGGTGTGGATCGCCCAGAGCCGCGCCGAAATCGACGCGGCGCGTCTGCAGGTGCTGCACGCCGCTTGGAAGATCGACCGCGAGGGGACCTACGCGGCGCGCGACGAGGTCTCCATCATCAAGTTCATGGTCGCCAATACCCTGCAGCGCGTCCTCGACCGCGCCATTCAGGTCCATGGCGCCCTGGGCATGACTGACGACACCCCGCTCGCCTATTGGTACGCCCACGAGCGCGCCGCGCGCATCTACGACGGCGCCGACGAGGTGCACCAGAGCGTCGTCGCCAAGCGCATCCTCAGGAGCTATGGGCTCGAGCCCTCCAAGGCCTAAGAGCTCGCCTACAAGATCATTTGGGTGGCTCTCTTGCGGAGGCAGGGCTCTGCCCTGACCCGCCGGGGGAATTTGTCCCCCGGGCCCCCTTTTGCTTTCTTCTTTCTTGCAGTCTGGTCGGCGACCGGAGGCCGCCTCAACGGTGAGCCGGTCTGGTCCGACGTACTTGGGGATCGACGACCCGGTCAAACTCTCGTGCAACGAAAGTGCGCAATCGGAAGCCACGAACCCGGCGCAAAACTTGGGCATCGAGGTTTTGTAGGGCGGCCGGCCCTGCTATGAAAATCGGGTGGGATCTGGCGCTCAGCGGCGGAATCCGGGTCGCCAGGGGTCGAACCCCCCTGGCTACAGGCCCGTCGCCCTCTTCGGGGGCTGCCTTGGGACTTTCTCACGTCTTGGATGACGCGCAGCGTCTGAGGTGGCTGCTATGAATCTCGCGAGTGGTTGGTGTATGGAGAGCCAGAACCACGGGTTGGTCAGGAGGCCACCGGCGCAAGGAGCAGTGAATGAAAGATCTCCAGGTGTGGACTGAAGAAGAGCGCACCATTCTCGAGGCGCTCAACACGCCAGCGGCCGTCCAGGCCTTCCTCGATGCGATCCCCTACAACGACGACAAGCAGTGTCGCTCGCCGCGCCGCGTCCTGCGCGATCGCCGGGCCCACTGCATGGAAGGGGCGCTCTTCGCGGCCGCCGTGCTGCGATCCCACGGCCGTGGTTGCCGCATCGTCGACCTGCGCTCGGTGCGCGACGACGACCACGTCATCGCCGTCTACCGCGACTTCGGCTGCTGGGGAGCCGTCGCGAAGTCGAACATCGCCGGATTGCGCTACCGCGAACCCATCTACCGATCGCTCCGAGAGCTCGCGGTTTCCTACTTCGCCGACTACTTCAACACTGTGCGTGAACGCTCCCTGCGGGCGTACTCGCGCCCGGTCGACTTGCGTCGCTTCGACCGGATGGCTTGGATGACGACCGAAGAGGATCTCGACGCCCTCGGTCAATATCTCGACACGGTCCACCACACGCCGCTCGTCACCGAGGCGATGATCGCCGCATTTTGCCTCGTCGACCAGCGGACCTGGGACGCCAACATGGTCGGCGTCAACCCGGCGGGTCTGTTCATGGTCGAGGACTGACGGGGCAAGACGGAGACAGTGGTGAGCGCTGGGGGCTTGCGCGTCCAGCGACCGACGCGGGGCGACGAGAGCTCGCTTGGCGCCCCGCCCGACAAGCCCCCAAGGCTCCACTGAGCCCACCACACGAACCCAGGCGAAGTGACACACCACCACGCCCCTGTCTATGATGTGCATTCGGCCATCGGATTTCGCGTCCCTACGTGCGATAGCGAGCGCAGTCCGATCGACCCTCACCGTCGAGGCCGAGTTCACCTTGCTAAGGCGACACGGATGGCTGGGAGGTCTCAACACCGACTCTACTATGACGCCGACGATTACCGACTCCTCGAGATCGTCAACAAGATCCTGACTCGGGGAAAGAACCCACGGCTCCTGCGCAAGCTGTTCGAGCCTGGATTGCACCCCAGGGGGATCAAGGAGATGGCCGCGCCGCGCGCGCTGCGCATCGCCTCGGCCATGATCGACCTGCTCGGCACACTGCAGAGCGGCACTCCAGAGGAACGCATCGCCGCGTTGCGCGCTGTGCACGCCGAGTCGCTGCACGACGCAGGCCAAGCGCTGCGGTTCAACTCGGCCCGCGTCTGCATGCAGATCATGAAGGAGATCGTGCGCGCCCACGGCGACGAGGCTGAGCAGCTTGCCCTCGCTCACGACTTCCGCGAGGCCTCCTCAGGAAAGCCGCGCCTGATCCGCAGACAGCTCGCCAAATTCCATCTCCTCGAGATGCCCGAGGCCTGGAACCAACTGGCTTTCGACCACCACGTCCACGATGCCAACACCAAAGGCCGAAAATCGCCGACCCATTTGATCATGGACGCCTGGATCAAGGGGCTGCGCCTGCTCGGCGTCATCTACTACAACGAGGTTGACCCCAAGGTCGCCGCCGAGCTGCTCGAGGCCGCCTCGGTCATGGGCATCGACGTCCGCATAGGCGTCGAGGTGCGCGCACGCCTCGAAGACAAGTATGCCCGCCTGATCTGGTCACCCCATGGCTTCTTCGGCCGCGACGACTTCATGCGCTTCCTTGAGGACCCCGCCGTCGTCGCCTTCTTCGCTCAAGGGCGAGAAGCCGTCGAGTACGAGCGCGCGCGCGTCCTGGAGCTCCTGCACAGCTTCAACGAGAACCACCTTGCGACCGTCAACAAGAGGTTTTCCGTCGAAGTGCCCCCGCTCGAAGAGGCTGCCTTCCTGAAGAGCGTCGGCTCCGGGACCGCCTCCCTCGTGCACCTCGCCGAGCACGCTCACCAGAAGATTTTGCCTCACCTAGTGGCGCGGACCCGCGCGCTGACCGAGGCCTACAAAAACGATTCTGAGGTCGAGCGTGCGAAGATCCGCGCCGAGGTCGACGCGATGAACCGCTTCGACTCGGAGACCATCGTCGACGAGTACCTGCGCGCCGACGTGAATCCCTCGGTCCGCAGCCGCGACAAGCCTCCCGACGGCGCCGATGCCCCCGCCCTCCTGCTGCTCGATCCTGCCGCGATGGTCGACACGCTGAGCCGCCTACCATGCCGGGCGCGCATCACCCTCAACCCGTCCAACCTCTCGCCGGCCGACGTCCTGCAGGTCATCTACGCGACCCGCGGGCGTGTGGCTTATCTCGAGATCTTCAACCTCAAGGACTGGGCTCAGGGGCGTACGCACCATCGCCGCCTCATCAACGAGATCCGCTTGGTCATCAACAGCGGTAACGTCGTCGAGGCCAAGCGAATGGTCCGGGAGATCCTGGTGGACGTCGAGCAGGAGGCGCCCGAGTCGCAGGCTGTCGACACCCTGCGCACCATCCTTCGTGACCTCGAAACACTGCTCAGCTTCTACCGCGTGAGCCGGCTGCACAGCCGTCTGGGCAGTGACTCGATCGGCCACTCCAAGCACACCCGCGGCATGGGGTTGGTCGTGGCCCCGAGCCTACCCTGGCGTGCGCGCCGGGAGATCCGCCGCGACCCCAATCGCATGGTCCCGGTCATGACCGTCGCCCTGCGTCACGTGGTCACCGTCTGCAACGAGCGGTCCTGGTGGAAGTTTTGGTCTGCTCATCACCCCACCCCCCCACAGACACGCCGTGAGCCCGTCGGGGAGCTAGGCAAGATGCGAGGAGGTCGGGTGGAGACCTGGTCGGTGGCGCACAACAGCACCACACTGGCCGCTAAAGGAAACATCGCCTCACTTGGGGGCACCGCCGAACAGCCAGGTAACGGCCTCTCCCTTGTCGAACGCGCGAGCCTCCGCGATGCTCAACGCCCCTCATGGCGGCATCTCAACTCCAACACTATGAACGTCGCCAAGATCCTCCTCGGCTTCCTGCCGGCGTTCCTGACCTTCTACCTGACCAAGGACTGGTGGCTGCTCACCACCTTCGGAGCCGTCATCTGGTTCGGCATCACCGGCCTGCGAAACATCTTGCAGTCCGTGGTGGGCGGCGGTGGGCTGCGCCGCTCCTCGCTGCTCAAGTGGAAAGAGCTCGTCTCCTGGAACCGAGTCGCCGACTCGCTCTTCTTCACCGGCTTCTCCGTTCCCCTCCTCGATTTCCTGGTCAAAGACCTGCTGCTGGCCCGCGGCCTCGACATCAACACCACCACCAGTCCGTTCCTGCTCTACTCCGCCATCGCGCTGGCCAACGGCATCTACATCTCCAGTCACAACACCTTCCGCGGCCTGCCCAGCGGCGCCATCGTCGGCAACTTCTTTCGCACCCTCCTCTCGATCCCTGTCGCGCTGGGCCTCAACGCCATCGTCCTGACCCTGCTCCTCTCGGGTGGAGTGGAGCAGGCCGCAGCCCTAGCCGGCCTGCAGCTCTGGGCCGCGATCATCTCGAAGACCGCCTCCGACAGCGTCGCTGCACTCATCGAGGGCAGCGCCGACCGTCAACACAACCTCGCCAGCCGCCGCATCGACTACGAGGAGAAGCTCGCCCGCGTCTGCGACGTCTACGCCCGACTCGAGACCACCTTCCCCGAACGCGACGTGTTGGCCCACCTCGACTTCGATGAGCTCAAGGCGAAAAACCCCGGGCTCCTTCGCGATATCGTCATCGACGCCCTCGATCTCCTCTATTTCTGGGGCTTCCAACCCCGCGCCCGCATCGCCCTGAAGCAGCAGCTGGCCCTCATGTCCCAAGACGAGCGCCGCTTCGTCCTGCAGTCACAAAAGGTCCTCGAGCGCAAACGCGACGTCTCCGAGCTCCTCCTCGACGGGCTGGTCGGCAAGCACTTCGAAGGGGCGCTGGCGTTCTACCTCTCGAACAGCGAGCGCTACCTCGAACACCTCGCC
>PFUG01000159.1 GCA_002789955.1 Deltaproteobacteria bacterium CG_4_9_14_3_um_filter_63_12
CAAGATAAACAGATCCCCAAAGAGCGCAGCCGCCGCCGCGATCGTGGTCAACAGACCGAAGTAAACCACGGTCTTCACGCTCGCCAACATCAGCACCGGGAAGCCGCAGATCAGCAGCAGCGTCGTGATGACCGCCGGCACGCCGGCCCTGCGCAACACCTCCGTGACCGACTCCGACCAATTCATCCCCTCTATTTCCGCGCGCTTCCAGTGGTGCAGGAAGTGCACGGTGTCGTCGATGGAGACGCCGATGACGATGGCGCCCACGGTGGCCGTGGCCACGTCCAGGTGGATCCCCAAGAAGCCCATGATGCCCATCATGACGAGGACCGGAAAGAGGTTGGGCAACAGGCTGGCGAGCGCCAAACGCAGCGAGCGAAAGCCCACCCACATGAGCAGGAAGATGAAGCCCAGCGCGATGAAGAACGAGCGGATCTGCGAGGACATGACGTAGTCGATGATCTTCACGTAGAGCGGCGGGTAGCCCGAGGGCTCGAGCTCGGCGACGTCGCCCATGGTCTCGACGCCTCGCTCGTGCAGCCAGTGCAGCAGCGCGTCCAGGTCTTTGGCCGACATCATGTTGCCGACCAGCGTCAGACGGCCCAGCTTCCTGTCTTTGGTGACAATAGGCGCCAAGAAGTTGTCGTCGAAGGCCGGCTTGTCGCGGTCCCACTCCAGCCTCTGCGAGGACAACATCAGGGTGAGCTGGTCGATTTGCTCGGGGGTGAGCGGCGCCCCGTTCTTGTCGCCCAGCTCCGGCGCGCCCCAGACCGCGGCCATACGCCGATAGACGTCGGACAGGCTGAAGCCGTCGCGGAGCTGGTCGTGCTTCGAGGCCGCCGCCACGAAACGCTCCATGCCGGCGAGCACCTCGGGATCGTCCATCTTGCGCCCGTCTTTGGGGCGCACCATGAACTCCAAGACCGAGTACGCACCCCAGTCCGACTCGATGGTCTCGTGGTCGACGACGACCCTGGAGTCGTCGGGCAGATAGCCGATGGTGTAGGTGTCGGTCTCGACCATCCAGGCGCCCCAAGCCGAGAGCCCCGTGAGGACCAAGGTCAGGGCGAGCAGCACGGCTTTGCGCGTCAGGATCCAGCCCTCGACGATGCCTAAAAACCGCTGCAGCAACCCGTGACTCGGCAGCGAAATCTCACCCTCGCCAAAGCTCATAAAGGCGATGACCATGAACACGAAGCTCGCCACGAGCGCCGTCCCCAGGCCGATGGCGGCGTAGATGCCCAGCTGCTGCGTGACGGCCATAGGCGAGCTGGCGAGGGCCAGGAAGCCGGCCATGGTGGTGAGGGTGGTGAGCAGGCAGGGAAGCCAGACGCGGCGCAACGTGCGCATGACCTGCAGGGCCCGGCTCTCGCCTGGAAAGTCGCGACAGGCCAGGACGAAGGCGGACGGAAAATGGACCGCGTCGGCCACGCCGAGCACGATGACCAAGATGGGCAGCACCACGGTGACCATGTTGAGCTGGTGTCCCATCCAGCCGTACATGCCCAAGCAGACGATGGTGCCGACGAGGATGACGCCGATGGCGGCGACGACCAGCCTCACTTTGCGGAAGACCCAGCCCATGAGCAGGAACATGACCAGGTAGCCGATGCTGATGAAGAGGCCAAAATCGTGTTGGGTGATGAGGTTGAGGCCCGAGTAGATGACGCCGTTGCCCCCCAGCGCGTGGGGCTCATCGCCTTGCACGGCGTCGACGATGTGGGTGACCTCGGCGACGATGGCGTCGCGCTTGGCGTCGATGTCGTCCATGACCGCCATCTGAACCCAGACCAAGGCGCGCTGCCCATCGGCGCTGACCAGCCGGTCGGTGAACAGCGCGTTGTCGCGCGCCCGGCGCGCGGCCTCGCGCAGGAGCGCGTCGTCGTCGGGCAAGGTGTGGGGCAAGAGGGGCTCGAACTTCAGCCCTTCTTCGGTCTCCCAGACGTCTTTGACGGTGAGCAAGGAGTGGACGGCGTGGACGCCCTCGACCTCTTCGATTTGGGCGCTCATGTCGGCCAGCTTGCGCAGCGAGCTGGGCGCGAAGACGCCGTCTTTGGGCTCGACCAGGATGAGGATCACCTCGTCGTTGCCGAACTCCTGTTGGAACTCGTGGTAGGCGGCGAGCTGGGGATCGCTCTCGAGGAACCAGACCGTAAGGGCGTTGTCGGGGACAGCGGCCGTCTTCAGTCCGGGCAACATGGCGACGACGACCAGCCCGATCGCGACGAACCCCAGCCAGCGCCAACGCAGCAGGAGATTCATAGAGCAGCCTCAGAAGCGGCGTCCGCGCGCCGTTCGTAGAGATGGAAACCTCGGTAGAACCAAGCCCGGTCGCGCAACCAGAGCGCGCGCGCCCGAGCCGAGAGCGGCAGGAAGCGGTCCGCAGCGATGCCGGCGACGGGCCTCTCGACCAATAAGTCCCAATAGGCCAGACGCCCGCCGGGCCGGAGCTGTTCAGCGAGGCTGACAAAGAGTCGCTCGGCGGCCTCTTGCGACAGGTATTCTAACGCATCGGAGAGGACGGCCTTGGTGAACTGCGCCTCATGAGGCAACGCCTCGAGCTCAGCCGTGCGCAGCTCGACGCGGTCGACCAGCCCTCGCAGGCGCTCGAATTCGGCGGGGTGTAGGTAGCGAGGTCCGTGTTCCAGGTCGCGGATGGCGCCGGTCAGGAAACGCTCGAGGTAGAAGTTGCCGCGCAGAGGCAGCTCGGTGCAGGCTCGGTGAAAGCGGAGCAGAAAGGCGGCGCCCACGTCGTCGGCCTCGTCGACGTACTTGAACTGCGCCGGGTCACGGCCGCGGCTGCCCATCATCTGGCGCCCGAAGTACCAGCGAAAACGCTCCTGAAACTCGGGCGTAAACGCCTCCGACTCGAAGAGCCGGGCTTGGCTGGCGAGGTCGGGCGCGTCGAAGAGCCGGGCGACGAGGTCGGCGGGCCAGAGCTCGGGCAGGTGCTTGGTCTGAAACCCGCGGAAATACTGCTCGAGGCGTCCGTTCATGAAGACGCCTTCTTGGAGCTTGTGGGTTCGGGCGTCCCAAAACGCGGCCGACGCCGCGCTGAGCGCGTCGCGGACTCGGACGTAGAGCGCCGCTCGGTCGGCGCCGTCGCGCACGCCCAGCAGCTGGCAAAACTCTAGGTGTTCGAGGCGGCGAATCCCCGCCAACTTCAGCTCGACCCAGGCGATCTGGGCGGGGTTGAGGTCGACGGCGGTGAGGCTGCGGGGCTCCTCGAGAAGCAAGGCGAGGACGTTGTCGCCGCCGCTGGCGACGCAGAGGACGTCGTCGTCAGGCTCGATCTCGAGGCCGTCGATGAGGAGCTGGCTGTCTTCCCAGACGCAGGAGTAGCGGATCTCGTCGAGGGAGATCTGTTGGGCGAGCTCGTTTTGGGGTGGGGTGGTCATGGGGTTGGGGCGGGGCCGACGGTCGCCCAAGGCTACGCCTTGGGCGCCCAAGGCTACGCCTTGGGCTGGGGATTGTTCGGCCCCCGAGGGGCCGATGCCCAGGGCGCCTGCCCTGGGCTGGTTTCTCATGGCTTTTTGTGGGGTCGAGCGGCCGGTCGTTAGATCGCCCAAGGTTACACCTTGGGCTGGGGATTGTTCGGCCCCCGAGGGGCCGATGC
>PFUG01000099.1:0-731 GCA_002789955.1 Deltaproteobacteria bacterium CG_4_9_14_3_um_filter_63_12
CTCGCTCAGGATGGCGTCGTCCAAGCGATCACTGAGAACTACGGCAACCTTCCGGGCCTCTCGTTCAAGGACAAGGAGCCCATCCGAGACGGGTTGCCGAAGGTCATCGCCGCGCTCCTAGGGTTCCGGCGCCAGAAGTGGGGCGAGCTCCTGGCCGCTTTGCACGAGACCTCACTGGAGAGCTTGGCGCGCCCACGATTTCGCCACGACATCGTCGACGACCGCATTCCAGAACCCGTGCAGGCCTTCGCCCTCGGGCTGCGGGAGCTCGAAGAGGTGCTCTTCCCCTTGGGGGCGGCGGCGGTGCAGTGGTTCCTGCCCGTGGTCCGCGAGGAGCTGCGGCGTCTCAAGGTAAGGGAGGGGTTTCTCGACCACGAGGACATGCTGCAGGCCGTCGAGGACGCCCTGAGCTCCGAGCAGGGTCCCGCCTTGGTCCACAGCATTCGAGAGCGCTACTGGTTCGGGCTCATCGACGAGTTCCAGGACACGGACATTCTGCAGTGGGGGGTCTTCGAGCGCCTCTTCGTGCGGCCCGAGGGCCCAGGTCCTCACCGCCACCGGCTCTTCATCATCGGTGACCCCAAACAGGCGATCTACAGCTTCCGCGGCGGCGACATCTTCACCTACTTGCGAGCCCGCGAGGTGCTCTCCGAGGGGCGCGAGCCCCTGCATCTGGTGGACAACTACCGCGCGACGGCGGCCATGACCGAGGCCTACAACCTCATCTTCGA
>PFUG01000099.1:779-3575 GCA_002789955.1 Deltaproteobacteria bacterium CG_4_9_14_3_um_filter_63_12
CGTCCTCTGCGCGCGCCCGGGGCTGAACTTGATCGACGGGGAGGGCAATGCGGCGCCTCCCGTCCACATTCTGTGGGTCGGCTCGCGCAGCCGCTCATTGAAAGCGAACTCCCTCAGAGACCGGCTGGGGCGCGCCATTGCCCGAGAGATCCGCGAGCTGCTCTCCGCCGACTTGGTCCTCCAGGATGGAGAGTCCCGAACCCCGCTCGCCGCCAAAGACATCTTCATCCTCACCCGCACCAACCCAGAATCTACCGCCATCGCCGAGCACCTGCGGCGCGAGGGCGTGGCCTACGCCTTCTTTAAGCGCGACGGGCTCTTCCAGTCGCCAGGAGCCCGCGACGTGCGCGACCTGCTCTTCGCCATCGACCGCCCCACAGACCGCTCGGCCCGCAAGAAGGCGTGGCTGACGCCGTTCTTCGCTGTGCCGCTGCGCGATCTGGGCGCTTGCGACGAGCTCGACGACACGCACCCGCTGGTCGCGCGCCTCTTCAGCTGGCACGAGCTGGCCGTGGCGCGACGCTACGAACAGCTCTTCCCGCGCATCATCTCCGAGTCGGGCATCGTCCGCCGCCAGATCTTCTACAGCCACTCCGAGCGCGAGCTGACAAACACCTTGCACATCTTCGAGCTCCTGCTCGACGAGGCGAGCCGCTCGCGAGGCACGCTGAGCGAGTTCATCGCGCAACTGGACGCGACCATCGAAGGACGGCGGCGTCCGCCGGGCGCGGACGGCAATATCCAGCGACTGGACAGCGAGCGCGAGGCTGTCCAGATCATGACGATCCACAAGTCCAAAGGGCTCGAGGCCAGCGTCGTCTTCGTCTACGGCTCGTTCACCAGCGGCAGCGCGCGCCCGCCCTACGTCTACCACGAGCGTGCGCCCGAGATCTCGAACGAAACCGTACCGCAAGATCCCGAAATGCATTGGGAAACTCCAGGGGTCGCCGAGCCGGAAGCGTCCACGGTGACTCGCGTCATCAGCCTGGAGCTGCCGCGCGACGAGGAAGGCCGCCGACGCTATGAGCAGGAAGAGCGCGAGGAGTCTCAGCGCCTGCTCTACGTCGCGTTGACCCGCGCCAAGGCCCGTCTCTACCTGCCTTATTACACGCTCGAGGAGGTCAACCCCCTGTCCCGCGAGTACTTCCAGAACAGCGTCTACGAAGAGCTGCGCCGCCGCCTCGAGCACCTCTTCGGCGACCGAGCGCACGACGCGGCCTGCGCGCGCTTGTTCCAGGTCCACGACATCCCAGAAGGCGGGGAGCACCGCCGCCAGGGGCAGGCGCCCGGGGTCCCTTGGAGCCCACCGGAGGCGTTGCTGCGCATTCCGCCCATACGGCCCATCCCGCTGCACCATCGTCGTCTGGTCGTGACCTCTTACAGCCGCATGAAAGCGACGGACAAGCACCGCGACGACGACGCCCCCGACGTCGAGGCGCCGGTGCGCACCGAGGTGGCCTTGCCTCGCGACGCCGTGCCGCCCGGAGCGGCCGGTGGCACCTTCCTGCACGACCTGCTGGAGCGGGTGCCCTTCGCTTCGTTGGGGAGTCAGGACGATGGGGCTTTGGGGGCTTGTCGCCCAGAGTTAGGAGACTGGCTCGAGTCCGAGCCGATCGCCTCGCTTTTCGCGGACGCCATCGCTCGGCACGGGATGCCGCCTCGTTCTCTGGACTCGGCCGCGCGCATGGTTTACGGCGTGCTGACGACGCCGCTGTGGCTCGACGTCGAGGCCGTGCTTCCCCCTCTCATCGAAGCCTCCTGGCAAGTCCCCGAGGTCGAGTTCTGTTATCCCATCCCCGAACACTCCCACCCCCCGCTGGGGGCCAGCACGGCCTACACGCCTGGGGAGCTCGCAGGGCTGACGATCGAGCGCGGGTGGGTCAAGGGGTTCATCGACTTGGTCGCCGAGCTCGATGGCCGCATCTACATCCTGGACTGGAAGAGCGACCTGCTGCCCTCCTACGACCGGGGAGAGCTCGCGGTCCACATCGAGAAGTTCTACTCGTGGCAGGTCAAGCTCTACACGTTGGCGGCCATCAAGCTCTTTGGCATCGCCGATGAGGCGGCCTTCGAGGCGCGCTTTGGTGGGATGCTCTACCTGTTCTTGCGGGCCTTTGATGGCGTTCCGGAGCCGGGCGCCGGGGTGCACGTGACGTCGCCGTCCTGGCCGGAGGTGGTGGCATGGGATGCGGAGCTGCGCTCGGCCGGTGCGATCTAGTCCGAGCAGCGGGCTAGTTCGGTGTCGAGAACCAGGCGATGGGGATGACGCTGCTAAAGTTGTTTGGCGTGATCGAGACCTGGCTGCTGCGGATGAAGCCTTCGGTGGCGGCGCCACACTCGGTGGCGAAGACGTTGCCGAAGACGATCCTGTAGGGCGCAGCGGGATCCATGAAGTTGTCGCCGGCCATCATGTAGCCAAAGCCCTGGGCGCTGGCTTCGACGGCGAGGTTGGCGGGAAGCTCGCAGAGCTTCGTTTTGAGCGCCTCATCGCTGTAGACCTGGGTGGTCTTGAAGACGCCGAGCACGGCGTGGGAGGTGTCCTTCGTGCAGTTCGAGGTGAACGGGAAGGAGGCGCCGGCGGCGAGCTCCAAGGGGTAGTCGAGGGGACCTGCGCCGGTCATGTAGAGGAGGTCGACGCTCTCGAGGCCTTCGAAGTTCGTGCGGAACTCTCCTAGGAGGAAGGTCTGGCCGCTCTTTGCGGTAAACACATACTCGTCGAAGACGTCGTTGATCTTGGTGTCCGCGGTAAACGTCGCGACACATTGTTGAGCCCAATCTCCGGTGACCTCGCCGGTC
>PFUG01000047.1 GCA_002789955.1 Deltaproteobacteria bacterium CG_4_9_14_3_um_filter_63_12
CCCGCGCCACCGGCGCCTGCCTGGATTTCATTGGCCCAGACGAAGATGTCGGTGTTGACGACAAAGACACCGTAAGACGCGCCGCCAGCACCGCCGCCGCCTGGGCCTCCGGTGCCGCCAGGGCTGCCGACCCCGCCGTCGCCTCCTTCGCCAATCTCGCTGGAGGCGTTCGTGGCGCCAGTACCGCCAGCGCCCCCCGTGCCGCCTAGCCCGCCGGGGCCGCCCATGCCACCCGCGCCGCCATTGCCCGCTCGGATGACGTTCTCGGAGAACTCGATCCCAGTGCAGTCGACCAAGACCACGCCGATGGAGCCGCCTCCGGCCGTTCCGCCAGTTCCTGGGCTGCCTCCGCAGCCGCCCCCCCCGCCGCCACCACCGCCGTTGCCTGTGCCGTCGTTGCACCACAGGCAACCTTGTCCGCCGCCACCGCCACCGCCGCCACCGCCGTTGCCGTCGCCACCGGGCTCGCCGCTCCAGCCGTTCTCACCAATCCAATAGTTTGCCGCTAGACGGCCAGTGGGGCCGCCTCCGGCACCAGGGAGACCTTGGAGCGCGGTGGCGCCTGGGCTGCCGTCGGCACCGTCGCCGCCGGGATTGCCGCCGCCACCGGCATTACCACCTGGGGTTCCGAGCTGACCTGGTCCCCCGTTGTCGCCTGCGTGGTCGCCCTCGCTGCCCCCAATGCCACCGAGCCCGCCAGTGCGCAGGCAGGCCGAGCCGCCTTCGCTGCCGCTCGAGCCGCGCGTGCCACCATCGGCCGAACCGTTGCCACCGTTGCCGCCATTGCTGCCGACGCCGCCAGTGGTGCCGGCGGTGCCCGCTGTGCCATCCGCGCCGTTGCTGGCGACGATGCGGTTGCCGACGACGTGCAAACCGGTGCAACGCACGCAGTGCAAACCATACGAGGTGCCGCCTGGGGAATCGGCCACGGCACCCGCCTCGACCACCATGCCGCTGAAGTGGGTCTCGCTGACGATGTCGATGCCGCTCACGCCGACGACACGGCCGGCCACCACCTCGGTGGGCGAGACGATGGACTCGTACGCCCCGTCTCGGCGCCAGTCGGCGTCGCGGCTGTAGGAGCCGAAGATGGAGACGCCATCGACGAGCTCGATGGCTTCAGGGTAGGTGCCCTTGGAGACGTAGATCTGGTCGACTCCTTCGGTGGCCAAGGCGAGCTCGATGGCGGCGCCGAGGGTCGCCAACGGCGTGTTCGGCTTGCCGGACGAGTTGTCGTTGCCGTCCTCGGCGACAAAGATGGCCTTGGCGGCATCGCCGTCGATGCCGTCGCAGTTGGCGTCGGCGAAGAGGGGATCGGGGAGGTCGAGCTCCGATTTGAAGGTGCAGTTGTATTCACAGCCGTCGCTGGGATCCAAGTTCGCGTCGGTGTACCCGAACGCGCAGGACGCGAAGATGCACTCGCCAGCGGTGCAGCCGCCTTGCGCGTTGACCAAGTTGCAGAGGGAGCCGCAGGTGCCGCAGCTTTCGAGAGAGGTTCGCAGGTCCGACTCACACTGTCCGTCGTCGTCGCAATCGGCCATTCCGACTGGGCAGTCCCCACCGGCCAACGAGGCGATGGGCACGTTGAGGGTCTCTTGGTCGGCGGCGTTGGTGGTGACCACCATGTGGTCGGCCGTCAGTAGGCCTCCACTGGCCACCAACGTGACCTCGAAGAAGATCGACTCACCGGTCTGGCGGACCGCCGGAAAGGGCACCTCGACTGCATCGACCCCTGCATCGAACGACACCGCACGGATGCTGAAGGTCACGTCGTCGATGGTGGCCGCCAAGAAGCTGACGGCGCCTGCGGTGTTGTTCGTGACGCGCACGAAACGAACCAGGGCCTCCTGCGGCACGGCGGCTTCGAAGCTGAGCACGCCCGACGATGCACAGGCGCTGTTGGGCCCAGAGCTGTTGATGATGCAGACGCTCAGCTCGGCGCTGGTGTCGGAGGCCGCGATGACATCGCCGCTCGCGCTGTCGGTCCCAACGTCGGCGTCGGCCCCCCTGGTGTCGGAAACCGAGAGCTCTTCACCTCCAGCGCAGGCCACTAACAACGAGAGGGCGCTCCAGAAACCAAGCGCCAGAAGGGTTCGGCCATAGCTGTACATTCTGTCTCTCAGTAAGACACGGCCACACCACTCGAGCGGCCGTCTCCTTTGCGTCGGGGCGAGTCCGGAACAGGCGAACTCCTTACGTTACGTGGCAACGGCCTGAGTTTCAATTCTCGATAGTTCATCGCGCGTAGGGACGCGAGGTGGCTCGCTTCGCGCGCTGCCGAGTAACGCGCGAAATTCCGATAGGCTGACGGAACGCCATTTCATGGGTTCGGATGCGCCCGCCGAATGGCGGAGAGGGCCATTCTCGGCAAACGACGCCAGTCTCGTCTTGCGCCCGGTCATCAATCGGAGACCACCGACTTCAACGGGCGACCTGCAAGCCCCCGAGGGCAACGCAGCCGCGGCTCTCCCCGGCGGTGCAGGCCATTTTGAACATCGACGCGGCCACCTTTGGGCTGCTGTCGACCAACAGCCGTCCGCCGTTGACACAAGCGATCATCGAGCCCGTCTCGCAGCCCTGGTGGTAGAGATCGAAGAGGGCGCTCCGATCGACGTCCCCTTGCTCGGACTCGAGCAAGGCGCCTGCATTGTTGCAGCCTCTGCCATCGCCTAGCTCGCAGGCGTGTGTGTAGTTGCTCAGCGCCCGCTCGGACGAGCGCTCTAGGCCTCGTCCATCTTCGAAGCGCAGCCCGAGCTCCAGACAGGCCGGGGCGATGTCGTCGTTGCAGGCCGACTGCAGGTAGGTCAAGCCCGTCGAGAGGTTAGCGTCGCCATCGACGAGGCGAACACCCGCAAAATAACAGCCGAGCGGCGCGCCGGCCTCACAGGAGCGCTGATAGAGCTCGAGGGTGCGCACGCTGAGCGTGTTGGTGGCAACGCCACCATCCACAAGCCGCCCCAGCTCAGCACACGCGATGGCGTCTCCCCGATCGCAGCTCTGCTGGAAGATCGACGCGGACAGGACCAACTCCCGGCGGACTTGCTCGCCGTTGAGGTAGAGCCGCGCGACCTCGGTGCAGGACGCGTCGATCCCACCGTCACAAGCCTTGGCGAGCAACGTGATGGCCTGCTCCGGAGCGTGGGCGAGGCGCGTACGACCAAGTCGATCGCAGGTCGAGAGATCGCCGGCGTAGCAGGCCGTCAGACTGACACCGTGCGACTGCGGGGCACTCGAACAGGCCGACAGCAGGGCAGCCACCGCCAACAACAGAAGCCATGGTTTGAATTTTCTCGGGGGCTCGCAGCCAGGGATGGCGGAGAGTTGCTTCACCCCGAAGGGTCGAAAGCAGAAAGCGCGCAAGAAATTGCTTCGAGAAGCCCACAATTGCGTGTCAGTCATCGCCACCTAGTCATTCGCGACGGGGCGCCACGAGACCTCTCGCTCGCCCCAAGGTCGAGAAGAATACTGCGTGTCGTTCGTCATCGTCAACAGACTCCACTGCCTTGTCTTTGCTGCGTCTGGGCCTTGACCGAGCGGATTGCGCTCGCTTCCCCAAACGACGCTCGCTCGAGGCGAGCCGGCTGTGCTTCGCCAAGAGGGGTGAGATCCCAAGAGGGGGGTGAGATCCCAAGAGGGGTGGGATCCCAAGGGGGGTGGGATCCCAAGAGGGGTGAGATTCCAAGATGGGTGAGATTCCAAGATGGGTGAGATCCAATGAGGGACAAACTTTCGTACGTGATTCGATGTCCCGCGCTCTTGGGGCTTCGAGGAACGCGGCTCAAAGTCCGTTGCCAGGAGTCGTCCATGACGCTAGGTTCGCTCACCTCGAGTCCATTTCTTCACATCGACTCGACGTTTCCCTCACCCCTTAAGGAGGTGCCTCATGATCGAGAAAGGAGCAGTTGCCCCCGATTTCGATTTGAAAGATCACTTTATGCGATCTTTCAAGCTATCGAATTTCAAGAGTAAGAAGCACGTGATGTTGCTCTTCTACCCGCTGGACTTCACCCCTACCTGAAGCCAGGAAGTGCCAGCGCTGGAAGCGCTGCAAGACCGCTTTAGTGCCTGTAACACCCAGACCTTCGGCATCAGCATCGACTCCGTCTATTGCCATGCGAACTGGGCCGCGAGCTTGGGTGGGGTGTCCTACCCCCTGCTCTCCGATTTCAACCCCAAAGGCGCCGTCGCCGACTCGTTCGGCCTCTACCTCAGCGCCGCTGGGATCACGGATCGCGCCACCGTCATCATCGACGCAAACGGCGTAGTGCAACACGTCTCCTCTGTCACTCCTGCGGGCAAGCGGGACATCGCCGCCTTGGCCGAGCTCTGCGAGGGAGTCGACAAGGCTTACGGGAAGCCACTTCCCGGCTCGAAGAAGCCCGCAGGCGTCTCGGGCGAAATGCTGCTCTACGTCAAGAACGGCTGCCCCTTCAGCAGGGCCGCCCTCAACGCGCGGGTCAACCTGCACCTCGAGTCCGTGATCAAGCCTCGATTCATCGACGAAGATGAGTCGGCGCTGGCCGCCCTCGAGAAGCTCACTGGCAAGAAGCAGGTCCCCTGCTTGGTGACCGACGGTGTGCCCATGCACGAGTCGGGAGACATCGTCGCGAAATTGGCGACCGCGGTGACGGGGTTCTAGCCTCTGTGGGTCGACGGAGGCGTTGTCCTCCGTCGGCCCCTTTCGAACGGGAATGCCGCTTCCTATGGGAACACTCGAGTTGGACACGAACTCGAAATGGCGGCATGCTATGCCCACGAGGCGGGGCGATAAATTGCCGAACGGATGGCCGGTTTTCGCACCGCAACTTGTCTAAATGACGCGAAAATCGATCGTGGACAAGCGAGGCAATACTCCCAACATGTCAGAGGCGAATCAGAAAGGGGCCATTCTCGATGGGCGATACCGACTGGTAGAGCAGCTCGCGAGTACCCATTTTTCGACCATCTACAAAGGGGTTCAGCTCTCCACGCAGCAGGCCGTGGCGATCAAGCTCCTGAACACGAGCCAGATTTCCCGCGAAGCCAGGGGCGAGTTCGAGGCCCGCTTTCGCCGTGAGATGGCCATCTACGCCGACGTCCGGCACCCAAACCTCGTGCGATTGCTCGACCGGGGCTCCACCGACGAGGCCCTCTATCTGGTCCTCGAGTTCATCCAGGGACAATCGCTGGGCCGCGTCCTGCACGACGAGCGGCAAATCAAGCCCTTCGAAGCCAAGCACTTGATGAGCCAGTGTCTCGACGCCCTCAGCGCTGGGCACAAAGAGGGGATCGTCCATCGCGACTTCAAGCCCGGCAACGTGATGGTCACCAGCACTGGGACCAATCGCAACGCGGTCGTCCTCGACTTTGGCCTGGCCAAGTTCCAGCACGAGGACCCGCTTGGCAAGACGCTCAGCCGACCCATCACCATGCCGGGAATGACTCCCGGAACGCCTCAATACATGGCGCCCGAACAGCTCGACGGTGAGGTCACACCCCAGTCCGACATCTATGCTTGGGGTTTGGTCTATCTCGAGTGCCTGACCGGCGTTCGTGCCAGCGGCTCGCAGAACAACCTCAAGACCCTGGTCGATCGGCTCAAGAAGCCGCTGGAGATCCCCGAGTGGCTCGACCGTGAGCCCATCTCCCAGATCCTGCGCAAGGCCACCGCCAAGAGCCTCGACGATCGCTATCAAACCGCCCTCGACGTGCTCTCCGACCTGCGCTCCTGCCCCATGGGCGAGCTGCACGCCGATCGAGCGGTCATCGAGATCGAGGACGACGAGCCCGACAGCGAAGAGGCCTTCGACAGCTTCGCCTGGGACCTGAGCGAGCCCGACATCAACCCGAGCGCCCCCCTGACGCTGCCCTCGTTGCTCCTCAGTGAGATGGACAACGCGCGGACTGCAGTGCAGCTCGATGAGACCGTCTCGGAGACCCTCATGCGTGAGCTCAACAACCTCTACGACGACTACCGCAGGGTCTGCGAAGCGTTGGGCTTTTCCAAAGGCGTGACGCGCGAGGAGTTCGTGACCAGAGCCAGCAACAAGGCGCAGGCGCTGCGGCGTGAGGTGGGGTGTCGGGCGATCAAGTACCGCATCGTCGTCGAGGATGAGGACGTCCGATTGCAGCCCGTGATCCTCAACTGAGGCACCGGAATCCAAATCGGTGTTGCAGCCCTGCCCATGGGTTGATATAGCAACCGCGCGCTCGGGCCACCACTTCGCGGTCAAGAGCAACAAGAACTCGCCGCCATGTCTCGTTCGAGACCCTACTCGAAATAGTCGTAACGGCCAACCTGGAGGTCGGCCGTCCATCAGAGGGAGAATTCATGTCGAAAAGAGCACTGCTGACCGCTCTCGCCGTCGCCTCCGCCGTGCTGGCCTTCTCGAACGCTGCCGCGGCGCAGGAGGTGAGCCTCGACAGCCTCGAGGTCGTCTTCTGGCCCGAGTTCGACAAGCCCGACGTGCTCGTCATGTACCGCGCCACCCTCAGCCCCGACGTGCCTTTGCCCGCCGTCGTCAGCTTGCCCATCCCCGCCATGGCTGGGCTGCCGCATGCAGTCGCCAAGAGGCGCGGGCCGCAGCTCTTCGATGCCGAGTATCAAACCCGTGACGAAGGGCAGTGGACGCACATCGACCTCCTCACCGACAGCCCTGAAATCCAGCTCGAATACTACGCGCCCCTGAAATGGGAGGCGAATCGTCGCTCCTACGCCTTCGAGTGGCCTGGACTGATCGCCGTCGACGAGCTCACTTTCGAAGCCCAAGAGCCAGTCGCCACCACCCACTTCAGCGTCGAGCCACTGCAGTCAAAGATCACCACCGGCGGCGACGGCCTCGACTACTACAGCGGCAGCCTCGGCGCTCGCCCAGTCGGCGTGCCCGCCTCGCTGCTCATCACCTACGAACGCGACACCAAAGCGCTCTCGGCGAGTCCCGCGCCCGGTCGAACCAGTCAGCCGGAAAACGCCGCGTCGGCCCCCACACCTATGGCCCCCGGTCAGCCTTCCCAACCGGCCGCGCTCGGCCCGAAGGGCAACCCCAAGCAGCACCCAAAATCCTCGAAAAACTACACGAACTGGCTCATCGCTTTGCTCGTATTGGTCTCGGTCGGCGGCGTGACCGCGTTCATCGTGATGGACAAGAAAGCCCGTCGCGAGGCCAGCAAAGCCAAGAAGGGCTGACCCACGCTTACGCAGCAGGAGACCCCGTGAAGCTCCCTTTCCTCGCGCTCGTTTGCCTCGCCTTTGTTCTTGCCGCCTGTGGAACGCTTCCGACCGCCGCGGTGCCTTGCCTGAGCGACCAAGGCGCCGCCGAGGAGATCGAGGCGACCGACCCGCAGAGCGAGGCCCTGGGCGATCCGGAGCGGCCCTACCCACCGTCGCGAGAGCCGGTCACGGGCGACGTGCTGCATGTGGCTACGGGGCTCTTCGTCAACGCCGCCGAGAGCCTGAAGCTCGTCACCGACTCCCGTGTGGTCTACATCGGCGAGTCCCACGACAACCCTGAGGCGCACCGCGTCGAGCTCGACGTGCTCAAGGCCATGGCCGCGCGCTACCCAGGAAAGGTCGCTCTCGGGATGGAGATGTTCGTGACCAGTCAGCAGCCCGTGCTCGATCGCTGGGTGGCTGGCGAGCTCGACGAGAAAGACTTCGTGAAGGAGTCCGACTGGTACGACGTCTGGTCCATGAACTTCGAGCTCTACCGCGACCTCTTGCTCTTCGCACGGGACAACCAGCTCCCCATCGTGGCGCTCAACGCCGAGCAAGCGACTGTGCATACCGTGGTGAGGACCGAGTTGGACCAGCTGGAGCCTGCGATCGCCGCACAGCTCCCCGAGATGGACTCGCAGGATCCCTACCAGAGAGCGCTGGTCGCGGCGATCTTCGGTGGGCACGCCATGGGCGGCGGCAAGCTGGATGGCTTCTTCCGGGTCCAGACGCTGTGGGATGAGACCATGGCCCAAAACGTCGCTCGGACCTTGCAGAGAGAGGGCAACGAGGACCTCAGGATGGTCGTGTTGGCAGGTGGATACCATGTCCGCAACGGTTTTGGGATGCCGCGCCGGGTCTTTCGCCGGGTGCCCCACTCTTACACCTTGGTTGGTATCCTCGAGACCAATGTCGACGAGGATTCACCAGAACGCTACATGGACGTCGAGATGCCTCGCTTCCCGAACGTCGCCTACGACTACGAATTCTTCGTCGAGTTCGCGTCGTTGAAAGAGGCGAAGCTCGGTGCGCTGCTCAACGAAGCCAATGGTGCGGTGAAGCTCGAGTCCATTCTCCCGGGTTCCCCGGCCGAGTTGGCTGGGCTTGCCCCCGGGGACCAGATTGTCAAGGCCGGCGGCGTCGACGTGAACGAGTCCTTCGACCTAACCTGGGAGGTCGGCCGCCGAAAGGTCGGCGAGGTCTTGCCACTCGAGGTCAAACGCGGCGACGAGACCTTGACCGCCGACGTGACCCTCGACGTCTTCGACATGGGCAAACACGGGGAACCGAAGGCGAACTGATCGGATTCGCTGGTCCTTCAACCGAGCCAGCGTCGTCCCATGAGCGCCAGGCCCACCAGCAGGAGAAGCGAGGCCGCGAACGCGACGGGGTTCCCAGGCGCATGGCGGTGACGCAAGAGCAGCGAGGGCCTGGGTTCGAGACCATTCAAGCGCAACGTGGTGCCGTCGCTCAGGCGCTTTCCCTGCGTCGGGTAGAGAGCGAACGTCTCCGCCTCGCTGCCGGGCCGAGTGGCTTGGAACTGCGCCATAGGAATGTTCTGGGGGGGGAATCCAACGAAGAGAAGCAGGAGCTTTGCGTCTCCCAGCTGACAATAGTTGCGGATCGCCAATTGGCACGCGCCCGCGCTCGAGACAACGTTGGCCACCTGCAGAGTCTGCACCATTCGGTTGAAGAGCAGTAGGTCCTCGCCGAAGCCGCTCGAAAGTGGATGATTGTAGCCAACCTCGACCCTCTCGCTGCGGCCGCCATCGACGAGCTCGAGCTTTGCCGCGATCTTGCTCGGCTTTCCGTCCGGGAAGGTCTCGAACTCGAAGCCCTCGAGGCGAGCGCTGCGGCCGTCTCCCAGACCAGTCCATCCGCTCCCCACCACGACGGGCTCGAGCTCCTCGGAGTAGACCCCTCCGAGCAAGTGGGCCACCAAGGCGAGCAAGAACCCAAGGTGCACGATGGCGGCGGCGTAGGCGCTCGGCGCCCGGACGCCCACCGTCCAACGTTGCCAAACGTTGTGGAGTGTCGCAAGCAAAGTATTGAGAGCATAAACCGACATTACGACGATCAGCAGGTAGAACCAGAGGTGCCACCACGACGGACGGTCGAAAAATGGCCGGATGTCGTCGAGCACGATGTTGGCGGAGACGGTCTCGCGGGTGGCCGTGAGGGCGATGGAGCCTATGCCGAGTAAGAGCACCGTGAACTGCCCGCACAGCAGCCCCAGCCCTTGGGAACGGGCCAAAGCCCAGAACGTCGTTCTCGTGGTGTCTGGCAGGGTCCTGGGTTCATTGGAAGGCATGGCTGGACCCTCCGAAGAAGAAGGAGGTGCCGATGTAGGCGATGAAGACCCAGACGAGACCGCAGAGCGCGAGCACCGGCCTCACCCAGGGGCGCGTCCGCAGCGACGGAGTGAGCCGAACGTGGATGAAGCTGGCGTAGTGAAACCACAGCAGCACGCTCCAGATGATCTTAGGGTCCCAGAGGAAATAGGCGCCCCAAGCCACCACGCCCCAGATGCCGCCGAAGACCATGGACAACGACCACAACCCGAAGCCTTGCAAGGCGAGCAGGTCGATCTTCCTCAACAACGCTGGGTCGCGGCTGACGAACCAGAGGGCCCCGACGGCCGCCGAGGCTGTCCACGCGGCGTAGGCGAGGAAGGAGAGCGGAACATGCAGCGGGTACCAGATCGTGATCAGCGGTGCGACCGGGTAGACGAGGCCTAGACCAAAGGTCTGCGCCCAATACAGCAGCGCCAGGGCGAACCCCATCATGACGGTCGTGAAGAGGCGGCTCGGCACCCAGACAACGAGCGCGACGAGGCCTAGCGCCAAGGCCGCGGCTGAGAAAGACTCCATCTTGTTGGAGAGCGGGAAGTACTCGACGATCGTGCCACGCGCCACGGTCATGCTCAGGTGGAGCGCGACGCCAAGGGTGCAAACCCATCGTCCCCAGGTGGGGCGAACCAGAGAAGTGAGGAGGGTCGCGGCATAGGCAGCGCAGGACGCATAGAACAGCGCGGTCAGAACCGGATGCGAAGAGGGATCGAGGTCTGTCGGGGTCATGTGGCCGTGAGGTCCAAGTCTGGGGCATTTGTTGGCCGAACGACCGAGGCGATGCTCCACAATCGTTGCGCAGCCCTTTGCGGCACGCGAGTATGAGGTTCAATGAAGCGAGGTCAACCGGTGGAGGCGGTGGATTCGGCACTCCGCGGTTACGAATCCTGCTGAGACACGTGACGTTTCTGGGGTTCAAAACCGAGAACAGCCATTGACGCCCTCCCACGTCCCCCTCTAGAATGGGCCCCGTTAGCGGAAGTTCATTCATGGGAACGCCACCAAAGGGAGCAAGCCATGCCCGAGAATCAAGTCGTCAATCAAGACCACCAGCGTATCGACCAGGAACGCAACCCGATTGACCCACAAGGGCAACGGCCCCGTGAACAGACGCAAGTGCTGAAAGACGAGGAGATCCCAAAGGCCATCGCCTTCAACAAGGGTCGCAACTACCCCCACGAGCTCTGGAAAGCGATCCAACTCCGCGTCGAGACCGCGGCCGATGGCCTCCTCGGCCGCAACACCGTGCTCGCCGTCGCCCAGTGGCAGAAGGACAAAGGCCTTTCTGTCGACGGCATGGTCGGCCCAGCCACCCTGAAGGCCATCAACCCAACACAGGCACAAGAAAAAGAAGAAGAGAAAGAGAAAGAAAAGGAAGAGAAGACCACCGCCACAGGGGCCACCTTCGAGGACAAGGCCGTCGAGGACATGAAGGACTACTTCGTCCAGAACGCCACATCAGGCAAGGCCGACCCCTGCATCACCACGATGAACAAGGGGCTGCGCAAGCTCTACGGGAAGAACCTCAAGGTGGGCTCCACCGTTCAAGACACCATGGCCCTCATGGAGAAGGGCGGCATGGTCTCCTCCAAAAAAGTCATCGAGTTCCTCGACGACAAGGGCCGCCAGACCACCGGCGTCCGCGAACCTCAGGGCCTGAGCGAGAGCCCCTCGGCTTGGCTGCTCGAGCAATGCAAGGGACAACCCGGCTGGCACGTCTTCGGGATGTCCATCATGGACGGCTACCACAGCATCACCATGACCGTAGACAACCGCGACCCCAGCGCGCCCAAGATCTTCTGGTCCGACCAATGGAGCTCCCACGGTGGCTTCAAGGAGCACACCCCCTCCGAGTTCGACGAGAAGCTCGCTCGCCTCACCAACTCCTGGTGGAACGGCTACAAGACTGAGAAGGGCTATCCGCCGCGCTCGCGCCTGACCTTCTGGAAGCTGCAGACGCCAGGCAATCCCTAGCCCCCCTCCCCCTAACCCCCTCCCCCGAAACGGGCCCGAAACGGGAGAGGGGAGTATGGATCACAGAGCCACGGCATGCCGTGGCTCTTTGTGGTTTCGTGGCCTTCTCGCTCAGCTCGGGTTGGCTTGATACGGTGCCCTCGAACTTTGGGCAAAGAACACACTGCCGAGGGGCGTGTCCTGGGATTTCGCTGCGCGAAATCCCTTGGACGACCTGGGCGGCTACTCCTTCTCGACGATGAATTTCACGATGAACCCGCTGCCACGCGGCGCTGGGACCCCGTTCTTGTCCATGGGGTAGACATCACCTGGACCCTTAGGGACGTAAGTCTTGGGGACCGCGTCGGTGCCGACCACCTCGACCCTCTTGCCCTCGAATTCCGCGAACTTCTCGAAAGGAACTTGCTCGGAGAAGCGCAAGATGGGCGCCTCAGTGCTGCCCTCGACGCGCAGGACGTAATACTCGGTGTCGACGGTGGCGCCGGCGTCCCAGGACTCGAAATCCTTGCTCCACGGCATCTCTTGTACGCGTCCGACGAGGGTCCTCTCGACTGGAGCGGCCGCAGGCGTCTCCTCGGTGCCCGGCTCGGGGTCTGCGGGTTTTGCTTCTTCAGCGGCGGAGTTCGTGGCCGGCTTAGGGTCTTTGCCGTCGGTCTCCGCCTTTTTGTTGCAGGCTGTCACCCACAACAAGGCGAGCGCTACCAGCAGGAAACTGAGTCTTCTCATCGTGAATCCTCTAGCGTTCTGCTCGTCCATGGCCGGAACGAGTGGCTCTGAGTCGGCCTTCTTCTCTCGTACATGTCGCTCGGCGGCTTCTTGATTCTTGTCGAACAGAGACGAGGCGCGTGCGCACAAGGACTACTTCTCGAACACCTCGCGCACGAGGCGCCCAGCGGACGCGGCCTCGCGCCTCGCCGCGTCGAAGAGCTGCTCCATCGACAGCAGATCGCCGCTGTTCGCCGCCGCGTAGGCCGCGCGAATGATGGCGTTCTTGATCTCGCCGCCGCTCATCTCGAGCTCGGCCAGGTACTCGTGGTCGAGCTCACCGTCGGTCGGCATCTCCGGAGGCAGCAAATGACGCCAGATCTTCTGACGCTGCGGCGGCTCCGGCATGGGGAAGTTGACCTTGAACGTGATGCGCCGTTCGAACGCGTTGTCGATGGCCTGCTTCAGGTTGGTGGTCAGGATGGTGACGCCCTCGTAGCGCTCGATGAGCTGCAGGAGAACGTTGATCTCCATGTTCGAGTAGCGGTCCGTGCTGCGCGACACCTCGGTGCGCTTGGAGAACAAGGAATCGGCCTCGTCGAAGAGCAGGACCATGGTGTCCGGCCGGGCGCGCTCGAAGATGCGCGACAGATTCTTCTCGGTCTCGCCAATATACTTGTCGACGACGCCCGAGACGTTGACCCGGAAGAGCCGCAAACCCACTTCGCTGGTGATGACCTCCGCCGCCAGCGTCTTTCCCGTCCCTGGGTCGCCGTCGAAGAGGCAGCAAATCCCTATGCCTCGCTTCAGGCGACGCTTCAGACCCCAGTCGCGCATGATGCGCATGCGGTTCTTCACGGCCGAGACGATCTCGCGGATCTGCGCCTCGGTCTCTTTGGGCAAGATGAGGTCGGCGAAGCTGCGCTGCTCGTCGCTCATCTTGGCCAGATGCCCCATGTCGGCGCCGAGCTGGGAGAGGGCGGCGTTCTCGAGCATCTTGATGTCGGCGTGGTGGTTCGACGAGGCGGTCAGCAAATTGGCCAGGCGCGCGGCCACGCGCACCTGGCCACCGGTCAAGCGCAGCCGCCTGGAGAGGTGCTCGTAGTCCAGATCGTCGGCGGCGTCGGGCATGTTCGCCGCCCAGACCTTGGCCAAGTGGTCGGGCTCAAAGCCAAAGGGCAGACGGATGCGCTCGACGATGCGCAGCTGCAAGCTGGGCTCGACATGGGCGCTCTCCTCGACGCAGAAGACCACCAACACGTTGTAGTTCGAGAGCGTGTCGGCGATAAAGGGCGCCAGATTTGCCCCTTGCTTGAGCAAGTCCTCGGCGTGCCGCACCACGACGACCTCGCCGCGCATCTCGGACTCCTGGCAGAGCTGCTCCCAGGCGTCGATGCCGGCGTGGCTGAGCTGATCGAGACGGCGGCCGTCGACGATGGTGACCGAGCGCCCGATGCTGCCGGCCACCGCTTTGACAGCCAAGGTGCGCCCTGAGCCTTCGGCCCCGATCAGCATCACGCCCACGCCCCGCGAGCGCTCCATGCCGGCAAGCCCAAACTGTGTCCGATCGTCCAGGCTCATCTTGGTGGCGTAGAACCCTTTGATGATGGGGACGAGCTTCCCGGTCACCTCGACGGGCAGTGTCACGGTCTCGAGCGTCACCGTCGGCGTCACCCGCGCCGCGAAGCGAGAGGCCGTGCGGCTCAGCGACTCGGCGCCGACCAGGTATTGGACTAGATGCTCCCCAGGCAAGAGGGCGAACGCCAGCGGGTTGTAGCCGGCGATCTCCCTCGGTATGGACCGCAGCAAGTGCCGCGAAAAGAGGGGGGCATTGGACTCGAAATAACGCTGCGCGGCGAGCCGGTCGACGCGGTCGCTGCAGAGCACCCGCAGGCAGAGCGCCGCGTCGACCCAGTCGTGGATGGAGTTGTCGTTGACGCGGGCGATCCAGCTGCGCAGCCGCGGCTCGAGCCACGGAGCGGCGCACAGCCAGAGGATTTGCTGTTCGAACGCGTCCAAGTCGAAGCGCCCAGCGAGCTGCTGCATGGGCAGCGCGTCGCTCTCTGCCGTGAGCAGCTCGAGCTCGGAACGAATCGCCACCAGCTCGATGTCGAACTCCCGCCGCGCCTCGAGGTCCGAGGTGGCCGCACGTCGCAGCTGCACCTCGGCCAGGGCGAGCTGCCGGTCGACGGCGCTGAGCATCTTCGTTTTCATAGGTCCATTCGCCATCGGTCCAGCTCGTCCGCGCAAGAAGGGTCTCGACACCGCCGGACACTAACGCGGGGCGGGGGTTTGCGACAAGTGGGATCGGCAGGTGCGAGCGTGTGGCGTCGTCTCGAGTGTCTCGCGCAGAGGCGCCGCGACGCAGAGGACGCGGCGCATCTTGGGGCATTACCTTACGGAGCGAGCGTCAGGACATCCGCGAGCTGGTAGCCCTCACGCACCAAGAAGAGGGTGCGCGTCTGACCATCCTCAGAGAGTAAGGACGGCGCGAACATTTGATCGACTGCGTTTGGCCATGCGCGGTCGACCATCGAAGGGCAACTGTAGTACGAATTCATATCGCTGCTGACCGTCATTCTGCAGGTCACCGCCCGACACTCGATGGGTTCTGTGCGGACACAATTCGGGTCATTGTAGCCTTCGAATTGTGCCAGAAGTTTTTCTGCTTGTGGCGCCCAATCCTCATCCCGAGGCTCCGTGGAGAGGGCCTCCTCGAGGCCAAGCGTCATCATGTCGCCGTCAACGACGTCCTCTCGCCTGAACGTGATCGCCTCGCCCTCGTTTGGGAAGTAGTGCATCGCCCTCCGAAGCGCCATCGAGGTCTCCGTGTCGCGAGGCAGATCGACCTGCCAAACACACTGCTGGAGCCGTTCGTCGACGGGCTCCCAGCTCGCCACGCAGTGAATGCGATAGCACCGCACGACTGGGTCGGGGACCGAGTCGCAGGTGAGCTCGACCTTGTTGTTCTCCGTGTGCTCCCTCACACGTGCTCGATACTCGTCGCTTTTCAAAAACTCGGACATCGCTGCAGACAGCTTTGCCTCGGTCTGAGTTGCCCAAGGTTCGTCCCGTGGTCTCTTTGGATCGTTCGCCAGCGCGTTTTGACGCCGGAGTGAAGCAAGGCGCGCCTCCTGTTCTGATTCACCGATCTGGGCGACTTGCTCCATCTGACGGCTTCGGTACTTCAAACACCGATCGGCGAGCCCCTCGATGCCGGCCGCCTCTAGAACATAGGTGTTCCCCTGGTGATAGTCGCAAGCCATCGCCATGAGCAACACCTCCTGCTGCGTTCTCAACTCGTCGACCTGTGCCCGCAGCTCAGCGAACGAGTCGCCATTTGCCGCAGGACCAGCGCAAGAGACGCACAAGATCATCGCCAAGAGACCCAGATACTTTTTGTCGAAAGCGTTCATGACACCCTCCCACTCATTGTGTTGACGACTGCTCGGACAGTACACCTTAGCGCTCGTCGGGATAAGAGTCGCGTCGAGACGGAAAGCCTCCGGTCGCCGGCCAAGACTACAAAAAAGAAAAAAGCGAAAGGGGGCCCGGGGGACAAAGTCCCCCGGCGGGTCAGGGCAGAGCCCTGCCTCCCAACCAAGAGACGACACCCAAACGAATCCAAGACTAAGGCGTCG
>PFUG01000512.1 GCA_002789955.1 Deltaproteobacteria bacterium CG_4_9_14_3_um_filter_63_12
CGCAGTTCCAGTCGCAGTTCCAGTCGCAGTTCCAGTCGCAGTTCCAGTCGCAGTTCCAGTCGCAGTTCCAGTCGCAGTTCCAGTCGCAGTTCCAATAGATGTGAATTCGTCGTGGCTCAATGCTCTCTCCAGTGGTCCCTGTCGGACCGTCGTTGCCTGCCAAGAGGCTTCCGCAAGTCGCGTGCCAGACCCCGAAAAGGCACCTGCAAGACACGCCATCGGCCGCGTACAGGATGCGAGCAACAAGTCCTGGTAACGATTTCCTCATTCCTTTCTGTCGAATCACTCCACAGCGAGCCATGACCGCGAAGTTCGCACTCAACACCGAGAAGCCCGTTATGAACGGGGTCTCTGCGCTCGACGAGAGCGAGAGGCTGTCCTTCACGCGTCTTTGTGCGCTCTTCACCTTGCTCGCCTTGGCGACCAGTCGTGTGACCCTGCTGCTCCACGAGCTCATCGGACACGCGCTGCTCGCCTGGCTCTCTGGTTCTGGGCTCGCCGAATACCGCTTCTTCGCCTTTGGCGGAGGGTGGGTCCGTTACGCCCAGCCCGACGCCATCAGCGCTTTTGAGGCCCACGGGGTTGCGCTGGGCGGTGTGGCGCTGGAGCTGCTGCTCTCCGCCTCCATATTCCTATGGATGAAGCGGACGCCAGGTATGACACCGAGATCACCCTGGCGTTTTTCGCTCACTCTGTATGCATCCATCATCGCCATACATGCGCTCTTCTACGCGGTGGCAGGAATACACTACGGCTTTGGCGACGGTCGCGCGCTGCACTGGAGTTTGGGCGGAGCCCGAGCCGCGGTGGTCGCGACAGGCGCACTGGCGCTGTGTTTGCTGGTCTTTGTCTTCGTGCGCGACCGGACCGCCGAGTGGTCGAGCCTGCTCGGCGACACTCGCTTCTCGATGCGCCTGACCAAGCTGGCGCTCGCCGCGCTCCTCGCCGGCGCCTGCCATGTGGGCTTGACGGTCGGCGAGCAGCGCCTCTTCGGCAGTCAGACCCACGACCAGATCATGGCCTCGGAGCAGGACCGCTCGGTCGAAGGGGAGGTTGAATCGTTCGTAGCGGCCCAAAAGGCCGCGGGAGTCGAGCCCTCGGCGGCAGAGCTCGAGGAGTTTCGCGCCCTTTCTCTCGAGAGGCACCGACCTTTTCCACTCTACTGGGTCTTGTTTCCAGCGTTCGGCGTGGCGGCTATTTTGGGCGCGTCTCGTTCGCGCAGGAACACGGTCGCGTCGGTCGCGCCGCCTTCTTGGCGACACGTCGCGGTGTTGGGCGCCCTATTGGTCGCCCTCGTGGCCTTGATTCTCCTGTTGAATGCGATCTGACGAGTCTGCGCCGGGCTAGGGAGTCCAGAGCGGCTCATCCAATGGCTGGCCAGTCCCGCGTTGGATTCGCTCGAGGAGAGAGTCATCGAGCGGCAAGTCGGCATGCTGCGCCTCGGAGACGAGGATCGCGTCGAGCACCGAGAAGTCCTGGCCTGCGTCCCAGAGCACGGTCTCTCCTTGCTCGACGAAGTGCAGCGTGTAGCTGCTCGCGTCTCCCAGAGTCAGGCGGCCCATGGACTCCGGCCCGACTTTCGTCGTCGATGAGAAGGTGCCGCCAGGGAAAACCTCCAGAATGCTGAGCTGGTCGTTCAGGAGGTGGTTCAACAACTCGTCCGACGAAAGATCGGCGAGCTCACCTTTGTCGGCACGCAGCGCCAGGGCCCAGAGGCGCAGGGCAGGGCTCGCCGCCTGCAGCTCGGCCTTCGTGCCGGTGAGGGCGAGGACGCGTGCGGCTTCCAACTTGCCGTCAAGGCCCAGCCCGCGGGCCCGCAGCCCAGCCCCGTCCCCGAGCGCGATGGCGATGGTCAGGTCCGACCAGGCCATCTCGGTCGCGAAGAGCTCGCGCTCTCGGGTCATCTCGAGCTCTTGCAGCCGCAGTGACTCCTCGATCGCCGCCATTTCGGACGCCGAGTCGTTCCAGGCGCTGTCGCCGACGAGCTCGTCGACACCGACGACCGTGCTGACACCGCTCTCGCCGAAGGTCGAGCGCATCTCGTCGAGCCGCAAGCGCTCCTCTTCGTACTGCATCTGCTTTGCGGCCACGGCCTCATGATCGCTCACGGCTCGCGAGAAAGTGAACAAGACGGCCTGCTGGCCGGCGATTTGGTAGGGCAGCAAGGCCGAGGTGTCGGCGCAGACCAGAACCACGCAGCCGACCCCCGCCGCCACCGCAAGTCGTTTCCCGGCGACGGACTCAGGCTGCCTTCCCAACAGACTCATCAGCACCAGCAAGACGCCCAATATCTCGAGAACCACCAGGAGCGGGTGCAGACGACTGAGCCAGCGGTAATCGTTGAGCGCCGAGGCCCCGCCGCGCGCGACCTTCTGTTCCGCCTCGAGCTCGCGCAGCGCGGCCTGGTCGCGCAGGACACTCGAGACTCGCTCGTGTAGAAGGGTGTCTTCCTCGGTCGAGCCCTCTTCTCTCAGGGTCCGCATCTCCTTTCGGGTGTCGACCTCGAGTTGGGCCTCGAGCTCGGCCACGGCCATCAGCTCGGAGGCGTGCACGAGCGTGGCGCTGAGCACAGCGTGCTCCACCAGCCATCCCGCCGCGAACATCGCGACGCCGAGGCACAGCCATTTTGAGCCAGTCGACATAGGGATCACGAGAGGAACGAGAGGAAGCCCCAAATCAGCACGCCCATCAGGGCGACAACGGCGGAGAGGGTCGCAAACCAGCGAAGGTGCTCGGGGTGCCGCTCGTCGGAGGCGATGCCCACCGCCCCCCAGACCATCAGCGAGACGCCGACGATCTTGAAGAGGTCCATGAAGAGCTTGATGCGCAGGAACCAGCGCGTGAACGTCAGCGACTGCGAGGCTCCGTTGGCGGAGTTGACCTCGGCGTCGAGCTCGAGGGCGTCGTACTCCTTCGAGACCTCGGCGCGGATTTTGTCCATCTGGTCCTGCGCGTCTTGCACCTTCTGCAAATCCGGGTCGTCTTTTCCTTCTTCCTCGGCGAGGAGCTTGCGCTGGTCGTAGGTCCTCTCTTGGCGCGCGGCCTCCTCGTCGAGCTCGAGGTTGACCTCGAGCAGGGCGCCACCGAGGCTGTAAGTGGCGAACGAGACGAAGAGCTGCTTCACGCCCCAGCTCGCGACGATGAGCAGCAGCCCGAGCTTGAACCACTTCAGCGGGTCTCGGCCCGCGGGGACAACGTCGTCAGGACCAGTGGGGAACCTCTCGCTCATTGCGGTGACCTCGTCGTTCGCGCTTCTTCAGAAAGAGAGAGAGGTTCGCAATACCTGGAATCCTCGAGGCGAGCAAGGTTGAGTCCCCCGTAAAAACCTCAAGGCATGCCCGCCTTCGTTACAAATTCCATCATTATGTAGTCATAGGATCGACATCAATGAAATGATATGAAATCCTGATGCGGTCGTGTTTTCACCATCCTCTGACTTTATTTTGAGAATCGTCAGCATTCAAAAAGTGGCATCATTCTCGATCGATGTTTTGGAGTCGAAAAAAGTGGGGTTTTGGGGTTTTTACGAGGGACTCAAGGTTGGCTTCCCACGACAAGGGCACGAGCGGCGTGCCTGCACGAGCGCAAGCGCCGGGATTCGAGATCGGATTGCAGCCGCAGGCCCGCCGCATCAACGGAGCAGCGGGGGCAGTGGCGAGGCCGTTGCCATCACAGCCCAATGCCGCTATCACCCTGTCTAGGACCATTGCCCCCAGAGCAGGGGCGCCCAAGAATCGAGGGGGAAGAAATGAGAAGATGGACCACCGGATTGTTGTTTGTTGCCGTCGCGCTATTGTGGACCCCCGCCTGGGCCGGGACCTGGGAACGCAGCACCAGCGTCGGCGCCAACGTCTACGTCGTCGGCCTCTCGGCGCCCAGTCCCGACGACGTCTTCGTGACGGGGTTCACCTTCGACATGTCGGGCTTCCCGACCATGAACTGCCAGGTGCTGGCCAGCAGCGACGGCGGCGCGAGCTTCACCCACATCGACGCGGCTTTCGCGACGACGCCGTTCTGCACGCCGTCGGCCCTCTTCTTTCTGGACGTCCAGACGGGCTGGCTGGCCGTCGACAAGGACCTCTATTGGACGACCAACCGAGGCGGCACCTGGACCAAGGCCAGCGTCGCGGCCAAGGTCAACGCCATCCACTTCTTCGACGCCAACCACGGCGTGGCGGCCGGCGATGCTGGCGGCCTCTACCACTCCGCTGACGGCGGCCACACCTGGACCTCGAGCATCAGCCCGACGCTGGCCGACCTGAGCCGTATGTTCTGGCTCGACTCGCAGCGTGGCTGGGCCGCCGGCCAAGGCTCTCGCGTCGAGACCGATCCCGAGACGCAAGCAGAGACCGAGTGGCCGATTGACGGCGTCGTGTTGCGCACCCAAGACGGCGGCCTCAGCTGGGAAGCCAGCCAGACCTTCGGCGAGCTGGGCGCGGGCCCGGTCTTCTTCCTGAACGACGGCCGCAAAGGCTGGCACGCGGCGTGGGAAAAACAGGACGAGAAGCGCAACATCGCCCACCTCCTGACCTCCGAGGACGGCGGCGCCACCTGGGTCGACACCAACGCTGACATGGCCGTCGGCGAGCTCAACATGTTCATGACCATTCCCCTCCAGGCCAGCCTCATCCAGAGCCTGTTCTGGGCGGACGCACAGCATGGGCACCTGGGCGGCGGCGCCTACATCGCGGAGACCAGCTCCGGCATGGGCGGCAGCAGCAGCCCGATCTGGCGAGTCGTCGACTTGGTGACGATCGACGGCGGCACGACCTGGACAAAGACCGACCTTGGCACCATCAGCATCGGTATAACTGGCGATTCGCCGCCCAGCGATGGCGCCGTCTTCACTGGCCAAGCGAGCGGCCTCTACAGCGGCTGGATGGCCGGCGAGAAGGGCAGCATCTGGAAATACCAGCACACTTGCCTAAGGCAAGACGAGTGCGGCGCGGGCTATCTCTGCCTCATCAGCGGCGAGTGCGTCTGGGACGACACACCAGACAACGACGTCTCGACGCCAAACGACGTCGCGAACGCAGACGGAACCAGCGGCAGCGACGGATTCGTGAACGCCGATGGCAGCCAGACTGCGGACGGCGCAGAGACCAGCGGCGGCGACGGCTCCAGCAGTGGGTGCGGCTGCAGTCTGCGCTCCAGCGCACCGCAGTTCGCCCCCTTCGGCTGGCTTTTCGTGGCGCTCGTCGGGCTTCTTCTGAGCAAGAATAAGAGGAGCCATCGAGTATGAACCGCTGGATTCTTGTTGGCTCTCTGCTCTTGATGACGCTGTCGCCCGCCGCAGCTTGGGCGGAGGAGCCCGTTCCCACCCCCGTCGCAGAGGCCGGCCGCGTCGCGCTCGCCCACGACTGGTGGACCGACGGCGCCGTCACCCTTGGTGCGGCGGCGGGTTGGATCCTGCTGGAGACGGCGCTCAAGGAGCCGCTGGGCCCTGGCTCGACCTGCCGCGTCTGTGACCCCATCGCCATGGACCTCGAGGTTCGCAACGCCTTGCGCTGGCACGACTCGGACCTCGCCGAGCTCATCGGCAGCGTCACCGGCTTCGTGTTGGCGCCCGTCGCCGGGGTGGGCATGACGGCGCTCGCCGCCATGCTCGACGAGCAGACCGAGAACATCTGGGTCGATGGGCTCATCGTGCTCGAGTCCGCGATGATTGTCGGGGTCGTGACGGACGTCGTGAAGTACTCGGTGGCGAGGAAGCGGCCTGCGGCGCGCTTCAGCGGCGAGGAGTTCGACAACATCGGCACGAACCTGTCGTTCTTCTCGGGGCACACCAGCATCAGCTTCGCCTTTGCGGTGGCGGCTGGCACCGTCGCCTCGCTTCGAGAGTACGAGGGGGCGCCGTGGGTCTGGGCCATTGGTCTGAGCATCGCCGGGTTTACGGGTTACAGCCGCATTGCTGCGGACGCGCACTACTTCACAGACGTGATGAGCGGGGCGCTGGTGGGCAGCGCCATTGCCTTTGCCGTGCCCTATCTCCTTCATTCGCCGCTCGAGGACCGGGCGGCCATCGGCGTGGTTTCGACGCCGGATGGGGCGCTCACCGTGCTGAGCTGGAGTTGGTGATGCGAACCGTCGTCGCCATCATAGGGCTCGCCGTCGCGCTGCTGTTGGGGGCCTGCGACGCCAAGGTCGCCGGCACCGACAAGAAGGCCGACCCGCACTGGGTGATCGCGAGCCTGAAGGTGGTGGGCGCCAGCGATCTCGACGACGAGTCGCACGCCGCGCTCAAGGCCAACGTCGCCAGTGCCTTCGCGGACTCGGTGAAGGACCTCCCGATGCTCTCGATGAGCGGGTCGGGGTCGCCGCTGAAGGGCGAGCTGGTATTCGAGTGGATGACCGACCCCGAGAAGGAGTCCAAGGGCATCGTGCTGCACCTGAACCTGGTGCTCGAGGGGGAGGATTCGCGCGGGCCGTTCAAGTTCGCGGCCGAGAGCTGGTCGGCCATCGAGCCGAGCAAAGGCGAAGCGGTGACCGAGACCGAACGGCGCGCCGCCGACCGCGCTACTGGCGAGCTCAGCCGGCAGCTCGACGCGCAGGTGAAGGTGCTGGCGGCGGAAGGCGGCGCGCTCGAGCCGTGGCTGACGGACTCGGAGCCCGAGACGTTGCGCTTCGTGATGCACGAGCTCGTGCGCCGAGACCGGCGCGACCTGGCTCCGGCCATCCGGCAGCTGCTCTTTCACCCTGACAAGGACGTGGTCCTGACGGCTCTCGGGACCCTGGCGCAGATCGGCGACGAGGACTCGGTGCCCGCCGTCTTCGACCTGACCTCGAGCCCCGACGCCGAGAAAGTGGACCAGGCGCTCTACGCGCTGGGCGCTATTGGCGGCGAGGAGGCGAAGGGGATTTTGGAGCGCATGGTGCGCAGCCACCCGGACCCGACGGTGAAGCGGATCGCCGAGGAGATGCTGAAGAAGATCGCGGCGCGGGAGAAGGGGAAGGAGTGAGGCTTTCTGCTGGCGTTCGAATCTCGGATTCATCAACGCAGTCATCTCAGACGCTGCGCGTCACCCAAGAGATGAGAAACCTTCGGACCACCATCTGTTGATGGTCGCGGCTTCGAG
>PFUG01000579.1 GCA_002789955.1 Deltaproteobacteria bacterium CG_4_9_14_3_um_filter_63_12
CTGTCCAAACCCCGTTCTGGCACCAACTCCGGCGCAGAGTGTGCACCACGCCGGTGCGCACAAGGGGTTTTCTTGATATCAACGGGATATGATGGTGCTGTGAGAGAGGATTGAACTCTCGACCTCTCCCTTACCAAGAAGCGGGCCGCCAGTTTCCCCCAGTATCCGCAGGGCTCCGCGCGTTGCCTAAAGCCGTTTACTTACAGTCACTTGGGCTCTATAGTCGGCTCCGGTGGTATAGGCCCGTAAAGCCGAATAGCCCACCATTCCGTTACCCCGCCGTTACCCCGGAGTTTGCGATGAAGAAGAAGCTGACTGAGATGGCCGTGGACAAGATGAACCCCGTCGCGGGCCAGCGGCTTGAGGTTTTCGACACCCTGACCCCGGGCCTTGCGCTGCGTGTCACCGAGGCCGGGAAGAAAAGCTGGTCGGTGATGTATCGTGTCGCGGGCCGGGGCGACGGCGGCAACCGGGGCGCGCTGCGCCGGATGACCCTCGGGGCCTATCCCCTGATCGACCTGAAGGCGGCGCGCGACAAGGCCCGGGCTGCCATCGACCTTGCCGACCGGGGTGACGATCCCGCCGACCAGCGCAAAGATGAGCTGCGCCAGAAGGGTGAGCGGGTGTTTGAGGTGATCTGCGCCCGCTTCATCGAACTGCACGCCAAAGCCCATACGGTGAAATGGAAGGACACCGAAAGGCTGCTGAACACCTATGTCGTGCCGGAATGGAAGTCGAAACCCATCGACACGCTGGACCGGGCGACGGCGCACGAGTTGCTTGACGAGATTGCGATGGAGCACGGCACCGGCGCGGCGCGCGAAGTGCGGAAGCACATCACCAAGTTCTTCAACTGGGCCGTTGACCGGGGCCTGCTGACTGCCAGCCCCGTCGCCGGGATGCGCCGCCCCGAACTGGGCTATGTCGCCCGCGAACGGGTCCTGACGATTGACGAATTGAAGGCCATATGGGCTGCCGCCGACAAGATGGGCTACCCCTTCGGCCCGATGGTGCGGCTGCTGATCCTGACAGCGCAGCGGCGGGCAGAGATTGCCGGCCTGCGCCGCGACTGGCTGTTGCCCGACCAGACCGCCTATGAAGTGCCAGCCGCGTTCTATAAGACCGACCGCCCGCAGGTGGTGCCGCTGTCGGCTCCGGCGCTTGCCATCGTGGAAGGTCTGCCGAAATGGAACAGCGGGGATTTCCTGCTCTCGACCACGGCGGGCAAGGTGCCGGTGTCGGGCTTCTCGAAGGCGAAGGCGCGGCTGGACAAGTTCTCGAAGGTCGAAGGCTGGACCCTGCACGACCTGCGCCGGTCTGCCGCCACCCATATGGCGCGGCTGGGCATCGCGCAGGAACACATCGAACGGGTGCTGGGCCACGCGATTGAAGGGGTGGCCGGGACGTATAACCGCTATTCCTACCTGGATGAAAAGCGGGCTGCGCTTGAGACGTGGGGTGCGCTGTGGAAGTGAATGAGGGCGACAAAACGCTGCCTGCCACCCAAGATGAAGTCGCCCGGGTGCGGCGGGCCTATGAGCGGGTTAGCGCGCCGATGCCTGACGACCTCTTGGCCCAAATGGAGAAGGCCGACCAGATACCGGACGCCAAGCCCTTGCGGAAACTCGCAAAGGTCTGGGATGCGATGCGGCCTGCCGACCGGGCAGCCGTGGGTCTGGAACTGGCGAGGCTGGTCGGGTTTCAGGTCGAGGTCGATGAACTTGACGTTGGCCTTGCCGCCCGGGCGGCTGCGGAGAATGTGGACCCTGACGGGCGCAAGGTGAAGCGCGAACCGGGCTTTGAACATGCCGTGACTGTTGCGGCGCGGATTTGGGTCGAGCGGGGCAACCCATATGCGAAGGGGAACACCTACTACATCAGCAATGACGACACCAAGCACCAAGCGCCCTATCCGATGCAAGTGTTTGTCGCAGACTTGGTGGAGCGGGCGCTCCCCCCTATCGCGCTCGCCCGCCGGAACGCCACGCCGAATGCGTCCGCGACGACGAAGGATGTGCTGAGGATGGTTGACACCAGCCTGCGCGAACATGACCAGAAGCTGCGTGAGTCCCGAAAGGTCCTGCACAAAGCCAAGAAGTCGTAGCGGCGGTTTCCGCGCGTTCCGGCCCGTTTGGCCGCGCCGGATTTACCGCACTATCCCCCGTAGTCTCTCCCCAGATGCCACAGTATCCGGGGATAAACCGATGCCAGCCAACGACACACTTTTGACGATTGGCGAGGTTGCCCAGCGCACCCGCCTCTCCAAGCCGACCATCTACAAGGAAATCCGGTTTGGCCGCTTCCCGCGCCAGCTCCGCCTCTGCGCCAACAAGGTTGCGTGGATTGAGCGCGAGATTGACGACTGGATTGCGGCGCGGGCCGAGGCGCGGGTGGCAGGATGAAAGAAGCCCCAACCTGCGGTAAGCAGGCCGGGGCCGAAGTGGACGGTGTCTTGCTGAACACCGCTACTCTACCCGATCCCGCCCCCGCCGCCGAACTGAATCCCTTGTTGACCGCCGCGCGCGGATACCTTTCCCGTGGTCTGGTGCCGATCCGGCTGGGCAACCTGTCGAAGGTGCCGCCGGGCAAGCACGACGCGAACACGGTGACGGCAGACAATGCCGCCGCAATCCTGACCTATGCCAACCTGAACCTTGGCCTTCGCCTTGGTGCCGATGGTGGTGGCCTCGTTGACTTCGACCTTGACTGGCCGGAGGCGCGGCGTGTCGGCGCAAAGCTGCTGTATGCCCTCCCGAAGTTCGGGCGCTCTGGTGCCCCGGGGTCGCACTACCTGTTCTTGTGCCCGGGCTTTGCCAAGACAGTGAAGTTCGACATTCCCGAGTTGAAGGGGGTGGAGGGCCTGCCCGATGAACACGCCACCTGCGTCCTTGAGGTTCGCGGAAAGGGCCACACGATGGCCCCGCCGTCTGTGCATCCCGAGGGCGAGGCTGTGGAATGGGAGCGCGATGTTGCCCTTCTGGAACTGAGCGCAGCGGATGCAATGAAGCGGGCGGGGCTGGTCGCATTCCTGTCGGTCGTGGCGCGCTTCTACCCGGCGCAGGGCGGGCGCGACGACTTCTGCATGGCGTTGTCCGGGGCCTTGCTGTCGGCAAAACTGTCGGTGGAGGAGGTGAACCACGCAGTGGTCTTGGTCGCGGAAATCGCCGGGGATGAAGAAGCCGCGAAGCGTGGCAAGGCAGGCCAAACCGAAAAGAAGATCGGTGAGGGGGAGCCCGTGACGGGCATCCCGCGCGTGGTCGAGATGTTGGGGTTGCCCGAGGCCGTCGCGCGCCGCTTCCGGCGGTGGCTTGGCATTTCCGAGGGGCAGGCCGATGACAGGCCCGAGGTGGTCTATGACGAAAACCGGCTGGGGCGCGTCCTTGACGAGGCCGAAGCGGCGCTCCTTGCGTCCGGCATCCCGATCTACCAGCAGTATGGTCGGCTGGTGCATTCGATCCGGCTGGATTCCGTGCAAGAAGATGAACACGGGGTGCGGCGGCGGGCCGGGGCGCTCTTGGTGCGCGAACCGACTGTTGAGCGACAACCATCTTGGCCGGTAGCGACAACCACCTTGGCCGGTGGGG
>PFUG01000393.1 GCA_002789955.1 Deltaproteobacteria bacterium CG_4_9_14_3_um_filter_63_12
GTGCTCGTCAGCGCAAAAGAGCGCTCTGCCGCGCCGCCAATTTGCGTCTGCGCGGCGGCGAGGAGGCTGGCGAGGTGGACGTATCGGGCGCTCTCGTTGCGTAGGGTCTCGAGGGCCTCCGTGCGGCAAAGCTCGGAGGAAGCGCGGAGCCTTTGGGACAGGAATGGACCGGGTGCAGGCGTACTGCACTGCAGACAGGACACGAGCTCTGGCAACAGCAGCCAGAGACTCGAGGGATGCTTGGGCTTGGAGCCCATGGCGCGCCGCTCGCCGATTGTCGGAGATGATGGCCGGGGCCGACTCGGCATTCTACTCGGCCTCTCCGCTAGGAGGTTTTTGGGAGGGCTGATGTTCGCCTTCAGCCGGGAAGATGGTGATCCGCATTTCGCCTCGCAGGCCTCTGGCGATCACAAATCTGGGGCCGACGGCCTCCCCTGCTGGGGACAAGGAGAACCCAAAACGTTCGTCCCCAGGCTTCCATTCGTATTGGGGATAGTACTTTTTGAAGAAAGTACGCAGCCTCGCAAGGGAATGAGGAGACCTGAGAAAGACGAGGCCGTTCACCTCTCCTGCAGGTTCGGTGAGCACCGGCAACTGCAGGCCGAGGACGCTCAACTCCCCCACCTTCAAGACCCCATCAGCGTCGCAGTTCGGAGGGGCCTTTGGGCTGACGTCGACAACCGGCTGAGGCTCCGGCTCGATGGTCATCTCCTTTGGTGGCGGGGGAGTGGGTTCGTCGCACGCCATCAGCGCCACACAAGACAACAACAGCAAAACGGGAAAGCCCGAACCCCTTCGTGGGCTTCGGGCTTTCCTTTGTGGGTAAGGAGTCGACATAGAAGGCGTCAGCTCAATCGTAGATCGCGCTCCAAGAGAGCACCTTGAGGGCGTTGGGTGGCTTCGGCAAGTCGATACGCACCTTGTTGGCGACCTCAGGGGCGGCCGCGGTGCCGCTGGTGTGGGGGGGGGTGTCCATGTCGTCGAAGGGAGCGGAACCCGTTTGCACGATCAACTGCGGCTCGTTGTGGGTGGAGCCGGGGTAATGGACGACTCCCGAACCGTCGGTGGTGGTTTGCACACAGGATGGCCGTGCGGCGACGTCAAGACCGAAGACGAGGGTAGAGCCACCGAAGTCGACGTACAGGTCTTTGTCGGCATCCTCGTCGAGCTTCAGGTCGACCACGGACACGGGGCCACCGCCGCCATTATCTTCCTTGTAATGGGCGCCATAAATTCTGGCGTGACCGAGGTTACAGGTCCCATCGCCTGGCATGAAGGTGGGATAGTAAGCGACTTTGTTGAAGATTATGGGGTCGCCTGTGAGTTTTTCTCCAGGCGTTGCGAAGTTATCGAACCAGTTGAACTCCGGCACGATAGTGAGGTTGCCGTCAACGTCGATCTCGATGACCTCACTGACCGACGCCATGTAGGTACTCTTGTGGGTGCCCGGCTCGAGGCTCTCGGTGTCTCCATTGCCGAAGACCACGACGAGCTGACCCGACTCGTTGCTCGAGATAGCGGGCGTTGCGTAGATGGGCTCGATGAAGTCGACATCTGCCGGATCGAAATGGCTGGAGGGGTCGAAGAACACCTCGACGCTCCACGCCGTCGGATCGCCACCGCTCATGTTGACGCGCAACAACCGCCCCAGCTCGTCGCCGACGAACGCACGGCTCGCCAGCGCGCCGAGGTTTGGATTGAAAACCGCAGGGGTCCCCGTGATCGCCGCACCGAGAGGACCTCCACCGCTGAGAGTGGTGAGAGTGGTGAACTCACGGAGAATCGCTCCCGTCTCGAGGTCGACGACATAGATGGCGTGACCCTCAATGATGTTGCCGCCAACATCCGTCAACGGTGAAGTATCTGGTACGCCCCCAGGCAGAATCGCGATGGCGCGCTCGGTACTCTTGTTGGTGACGTCATCGTGGATGTAGACGCTCCCGAGCGCGGCTTGCCCAAACGTGAGCCCCAGTCTCTCGAACCCAGGACTGTCCTGCGTGATTTCCCATAGGATGGTGTCCCCAACAGGTGGCATCGCCGTATCCACAGTCGAGTAGCGAAGTGGGTCGGTCACGTCGAGGGCAAAGTAGGAGTGCCCACCGCCCCTGAGACCACTGACCAGAACGGTCGCCCACTTCTCCACAGGAGTCCGATCGGCGTCACGGTAGAGTCGGACGTCTTTGATCAGAGGGGAGCCGTCGAAGAGCGTCACATGGCCCTTCATCGAACTCTGCAACTTCTCGTGAATCGCTTTGGGGATGAAGGTAAAGAGCTCTTTGCCTTCATCAGTCAGCGAAGAGGTCAATGCGCCGGTGACGAATGCATGCAACATTCCGTCGTTCCCGCCGACGTAGAGCATCGTGTCGCGCTGCCCCCATTCCAATCGGAATGCGCGATAACCGGGGAACGGGAGGTCGAGCTCGGGCCCGCCAACCAGAGCGGGATTGGAGTGCAGGATATCCCCAAGGCCGCGCTCGGGGAGCAACTCACCCGCAGAACAAACGTCGACGACCCCCTGCACACAATTGCCCAAATGACAGACAGGGAACTGGTCGTTGGTACACTGGCTGTGCTTGGTGCATTCGGGCTTGGACTTCGGGATGTGCACCGCGGAGCAGAAATCTCTGAAGCAGGTCTTCGTACAGACTCCCTTCTTGTTGAGGTCGGCCGCGGTCCCACAACAGGCCGCAGCGGTCGTCGCAATGGTGCAGTGGTCCCCCCTGATGTGGCACTTGCCAAAGTAACAGAACTGGGTCTCGTTGCATTGTAGGTCTGCGGCCTCCTGGCTCACCGGAGTCACCCCATCGGCTGCAAACCCACATTGATACGGCTTGAGCGAGTAACCAGAGCCGACGAACTTGTAGTACTTGAACTCCTCGCCGCTGGCATCCTCGGCCTCTTCCTTATCCAGCACCTCGTCCTTGGACTCATCGCAATCGTCGCTAAAGGGGTCGACGCCGTCATCGCCGTCATAGTCGCCACCTGCGCTCGCATCGGTGATGCTCACGAACTGCAGACCGCCAGCAGGGTTGGTCGGGCGAGTGGCGAGGAGTGGATCCGAGGTGGTCGTATACATCCTGCGGCCGGTCCCTCCGGTCGTCTCCAGCATCGTGTTCAGTGTGGCGGCGTAGTCCAGAGGGTTGTTCTGCGGAACCAACTCGCCATTGCTGTCGCATTCATAGGTCACGCGCTCGAGATGTCCCTCCCAAAACACGCTGCCGGGAATGATCTCAAAGCTCGCCGAGACTTCGTACAACCCCACATGGTCGGCACGGAAGCTGGTTCGGGTGGTGCTCGCGGTCTTTGTCCGGGCGCCCTTGCCTCCCATGATGTCCGACAGAATGGTGTTGACGACGAACTTCAGGTCTTCGCCGGTGGCCGCCGTGTAGAAGCAGTAGGGGTCGTCGACAATGTCCTTACAGGTGCCGCCCGCGAAAGCGATCGCCTTCATGGTCGTGGCTGCAGCGCTGTCAGTGTTGAACCCAACCACGTAGGTCTTGATGCCCTCAGTCAACAGCAATGCCGCCTGTTCTGCTGGGGTGACATAAGGCCCGGTGCCGTCGTAATCGGAGGGCTCACCGTCAGTGAGCAAGATGATGTTCTTGGCGCGACAGTCTTT
>PFUG01000205.1:0-6703 GCA_002789955.1 Deltaproteobacteria bacterium CG_4_9_14_3_um_filter_63_12
CTCGGCCGCCCTCTGCGGCTCTGCGATAAGATCGAACCCCACCCGACCACGAGCCCCGAGACCCACGATGCCGAACTTCCCCGTCCTCACCCTCTCCCCAGGCAAATCCCAGCCCCTCTGGTTCGGCCACCCGTGGGTCTTCGAGCAGAACATCGGCCGCATCAGCGGCGAGGTCTTCGACGGCGCGGTCGTGCAGGTGGTGGACCCGCAGGGTGGGCCCATTGACTTCGCGCTGTGGAGCGGCTCGTCGAAGCTGCCGGCCCGGCTGCTGGGCGTCGGCCCGCGCTGGCCGGAGGGTTGGAATTCGCGCACGTTGGCAGAGCTCTGGCGCGCCAAGGTGCGCGCCGCAGCGGCGCTGAGAGCCCGCTGGAATTTGCCTCAGCCGCAGGTGACCGAGGCCTATCGGCTGCTCAACTCCGAGGGCGACTCGGCCCCTGGAGTGGTCGTCGACGTCTTTGGCGCGCACTGCGTCATGCAGCTCACGACCGCGGCGGCGTTTCACCACCGGGCGGCGTTGGTCGAGGCGCTGGTCGAGGTCCTGAAGCCCGCGTCCGTGACCCTGTTCAGCGACGCGACCCAGGCCCAACGCGAGGGCTTTGAGTGCATCCGCGAGGTCGCTCACGGCCACGCCCCAGAGAGCGTGCAGGTCCGCGAGAACGGCGTCGTCTATGAGGTCCAGCTGGGGAGCGGTCAGAAGACTGGTCACTACATGGACCAGCGCGAGAACCGAGCGCGGTTCGGCGCGCTGGCCAAAGGGTGTCGCGCGCTGGACGTGCACGCCTTCACCGGTGGTTTCGCGCTCAACGCGGCCCTTGGCGGCGCCAGCGAGGTGGTCGCCATTGAGTCATCGGCCAACGCGGCGGCGGCGGTGTCGCGCAACGCCGCGCTCAACGCCCTCGCGAACGTCGAGGTGCTCACGGGCAAGTGCGAGCGCGAGCTGGCGAAGTTGGCCGAGGTGGGGCGTCAGTTCGATCTGATCTCGCTAGACCCACCCAAGCTGGCGCCCTCGCGCAAGACCGTGCCGCAGGCGCTGCGCAAGGTGGAAGCGCTCATCGGACAATCCATCTCCGTGCTCGCCCGGCAGGGTCTTCTCGTGGTGGCGTCGTGTAGCTCGTATCTCGGCGAGGCCGAGCTCAAGACTGCGCTGTCCCACGTCACGGGTCGAACCCACCGCTCGACCCGCGTCTTCCAGGTCACCCATCAAGCGTCCGACCACCTCTACCCCGCCGCCATGCGCGAGGGACACTACCTGACGGCGGTCTGGGCCGTCGTGTGTTGAGGTGACGCCGGACCGCCAGGGCGAACAAGACCAAAAGGAGCCACTGAATCGATGAAAGGTTGAACAAATCACAGCGGTGACGACGCTTGTGCAGTCCCCCAAACGCACGACCCAACGCAACGATGAACCTGAGCCCACACCCCGCATCGCCCGACCTCACGCTTCCAGAGTCCGTCGAGGAGGCGTTCACCTTGCTCCAAGAGACGCTGGGGTTCGACCGCTTGGCGGCGCGCCAGGACGTCGACGGCACCATTCGGCCCGACGAAATCGAGACGTTCTCGGCGACGAAGACCTTGCTCGAGAGCCTGCCAGAGGTGCGCATCGAGGGGGCGTGCGAGGGTCCGGCCGAGTTCAAGCTGGGGCAGACGCTGGGCGAAGGCGGCATGGGCGTCGTGCGCTTGGCAGACCAGGTCTCGCTGCACCGTTCGGTCGCGGTGAAGACCCTGCGCCCGGAGAAGTCTTCCGACGCTGCGCTGCTCGCCTTGCTCCGCGAGGCCTGGGTGACCGGCGCGCTGGAGCACCCGAACATCGTTCCCGTCTACGCCCTGGGCCGCAACGAAGAGAAGATGCCGGTCTTCGTCATGAAGCGGGTCGAGGGGACGCCGTGGTCGACGCTGCTGGCCGACCCGACCCACCCGCTCGTCGCCCGAGGTGGAGGGGACAAGGACCCGTTGCACTTCCACTTGGAGCTCCTGCTGAAGGTCTGCGACGCGCTGGCCTTCGCGCACAGCCGGCAGCTCATTCATCGCGACGTCAAGCCAGAGAACGTCATGCTCGGCGCTTTCGGCGAGGTCTATCTGCTCGACTGGGGCATCGCGGTCTCGCTCGACGACACGAGCCTCTTTCCCAAGGCCAGCGAGGTGCGCAGCGTCTCCGGGACGCCGGCTTACATGGCGCCGGAGATGGTCGAGAGCAAGGGCGTGGGGCTGGGCGTTTGGACCGATGTTTTCTTGGTCGGCGCGGTCCTGCACGAGGTCTTGACCGGCCGCGCGCCCAACCGCGGCGAGTCGCTCATGGGCCTTTTGGCCTATGCGTTCCGGGCGCCGTCGCCGCAATTCGCCGCGGACGTCCCCGGCGAGCTGGCGGCCATCTGTCGGCGGGCGCTCGAGCGCGCACCTCAAGCCCGCTTCGCGTCGGTCTCGGAGCTGAAGCGGGCCATCGAAGACTACCAAGAACACCGGGCTTCCTCGCGCCTGACCCGCGAGGCTCAGGAACGGCTGGCGCAGCTCGAGGCCTTGGCCGCTGGGGGTGAACAGGAGCGGCGGAGCGTCGAGTTCTACCGGTTCTTTGGCGAGTGCCATTTCGGATTCCAGCAGGCGCTGGGTTCTTGGCCGGAGAACACCGAGGCTGCAGAGGGAAAGACCCGCGCCGTGCGCCGGATGGTGGAGTTCGAGCTCGAACGCGAGAACGCAGACGCCGCCGCGGCCTGGCTCACGGAGCTGCCGCCCGACGACGAGCTCGAGGTGCGGTTGGCCGCGCTCCGGCGCGGCCTGAGCGAGAAGTCCGCCGAGATCGACAAGCTGCGAAAGCTCGAGGCCGATGTCGACATCGACTTCGGCAAGCGCGACCGCAGCGTCGGTGCACTGGTGGAGGCGATGGTGTGGCTGGTGACCAACCTCGTCTTTGGCGTGTTGGCCCGCGCGGAGGTCTATGTGGTCGGAACCCTCGACTACTTCTACCTGACGCTGTTCGCGGGGGCGGTTTCACCGCTGATCGTGTGGCCGCGACACAAAGTGCTGCTGGGCAACGCGGTCAACCGCCGCATCCTGATATCCCTCTCGGTCTTCTTCGCGACGTCGGCTCTCTTCTGGCTCTTCGCTTGGTTCGTGGGCATCCCCTTCGAGAACGCCGTGCCGCTAGTCCTAACGTTGTTCGCCTCAGGGGCGTTGGTGCTGGCCGCCTTCGTCGAGACGAAGCTCATCTATTCAGGTGCCGCTTATTTGCTCGCGGCGGTGGCCACGGTCGCCTTCCCCCAGTTCTCATACGAGATGTTGGGACTTGGCAGCTTCGTTGGGTTTGGGGTCGTGGCCTATCTGTGGTCGCCGCTCGAGGTGTGCGCCATCACGGGGAGGGTGCTGTCGTCGCACCTGGGCGAGGTCTCGCGTCGGCGGCACGTCTGAGCGCGTGAGCATTTCGACGTGGTTGGTTCGGGCGATCCCCTGCGGTTCGGCGTGGTGGGTCCAGGCGACCCTGGGCGGTTCACCCAACGGCTCACGTTGGGCTGGGATGGGCATCCTATTAGACCAACGCCCACACGACCACGCCCCCCGCATACTGGGGTCACTGTCCTAGCATCCGACGTCCGTGCGGGACCTTAGGTCTATGACTGACCTAAGCACCTCGTCCCGTGCGAATGCCTAGGTCTATCGTAAACCTAGATAGTCGCACGTGTGTGGAAGTCAAGGTCAGTCGTATACCTAATGATCCATCACGGTGATTGTATACTAGGTCTATGACTCAGGTGTGATTGTCGGACGCTTCGACCCCGTCGGGTCGAGACCCCATCTTGGCGGGCGTGTGGGTCTGACGAGGTCAAGACACCTTCGGGCTCGAAGTGCGCCGAGGCTCGGCGAGGTCAAGGCCTTGATGCACTCAGGCTGTGCGCGGTCGTTGTTCGCATCTGTCGCCACCTGCTCACAAAGCGACGAGCATGGTGTATTCTGCCCGGCCAACCTCAGGAATTCGGTCTTTTTGGCGACAATACTGGATCGCGTGCGATCCGCAGCACAGGAGTGAGCGATGAGACGAACCCATCTGGGCAAAAGCATTGCCCTCGCCAGCGCCCTGGCTCTGAGCTTGGGCTTGGCGAACGTCGGCTGTCAGCAGAAGAAGGCCCCGGCGCCTGCGGAGGACCCCTACTTTGGGGAGGGCGGCCTGTCCGATGAGCTGCCCATCAGCCGCGTCGCGCTCTACCAGAACGGTGTGGGCTACTTCGAGCGGGTAGGGGTCGTTGAGGGCGAAGAGCTCACGCTGCGCATCCGACCTGACCAGATCAACGACATCCTCAAGTCCCTCACCGTCATCGACCTAGGCGAGGGTCGCCCGGTCTCGATCTCGCTGCCTGTGGACAAAAACGCCATCGACGCGCTGTCCTCGCTGCCCTCGCAGATCCGCGACGAGGGCGGTCTGCTCTCGCTGCTCGAGGCGTTTCGTGGCGCCCGCGTGTCGATCAACAACAACGAGATCGAGGGGCGCATCGTCGGCCTGGAGTCGCTCAGGGTCTTGGACAACAACGGCAACAGCGCCGAGCAATGGAAGGCCACCATCAAGCAGGGCGATGGCGTCTTGCGCGTGGTCGCCCTCGAGGACATCCACCAGCTCAAGATCAACGACCGGACTTTGGAGGTCGGCTTGGAGAAGAGCCTCGACATCTCGCTCAACGAGGGCAGCTGGAAGCCCATCGAGCTGAAGGTGCGCATGTCGAACGCCGACAAGAAGAAGGTGTTGTTGAGCTACATTGTCGCCATGCCTGTTTGGAAGCCCGCCTATCGTCTCGTCCTCGGCGAAGAGGATGAGGGCTTGTTCCAGGGCTGGGCCGTGGTCGACAACGTCTCGGGTTCGGACTGGACCGACGTGGCCATGGCCTTGGTGGCCGGCACGCCCATGAGCTTCCAATACGACCTGTACTCGCCGCAGTTCGTGTCCCGACCCGACCTGACGAGCCGCGGGCGGCACGCCGCCATCGCGCCGCCGGTGAGCGAGTCCGCATGGGCCGCTGATACGACGACGACCATCGGGGGTCTGACCGACCGCAACGCGGCTCCGGGGGCAATAGGGCGTCTGGGAGCCACCGGCAAAGGCGCTGGGGGCGGCGGCTGGGGCGGCGAAGGGAGCCTGGGCGGCGACGATTACTACGACTACGACCAAGGCGCGGCGCCTGCCGACGAGCCTATGGAGGCGGAGGAGAGCGCGAAGCTGCGCATGGAGGACTACGAGGCCAATTTCCAGACCGCCTCGACGGGCGTCGAGGTTAGCGCGCTCTTCCAGTACGACATCGCCAACCCAGTGACCGTCCCGGATCGCGCCTCGGCGCTGGTCAATCTGGTGCAGTCCAAGGGGGAGGCCAAGGAGATCGTGCTCTTTCAGCCGGAGCTTTACTACGCCTATGACGCGCTGCAACCGTACCGCGCCGTCGAGTTCATGAACACCAGCAGCTACGATCTGGAGCCCGGCCCCATCACACTCTACAAGGCGAACGCCTTCATCGGTGAGGGATTCCTGCCGCGCACGGCGGAAGGCGCCGTGGCGTATGTGACCTTCGCCATGGATCCGGAGATCACGCTGAAGAACTCCAGCCTCGAGACCGAAGAGGCGGCGAAGATCATCCGCATCTACGGCGGCAACGTCGAGTCCGAGCTCAAGAGCGTGACGACGGTCACCTACTCGCTGACCAACCATCGCAAAGAGGCCGTCACGGCGGTCATCCGTCGCCCGATTCGCGCCGGCTGGTCGCTGGAGCCAGAGCCCGCCGACATGAAGCAGGCCGCCAGCGCCTACTACATCCCAGTGGAGCTCGCTGGCGGGGAAACCAAAGAGATGAAGCTGCGTGAGGTCACTCCAGTGCGTCGCACGCTCTCCCTCGATTCCACGGTGACCTTGGAGCTGCTCAAGATTCAAGCCTCTGAGGACGCTCTAGACCCCGAGCTCAAGAAGCAGATCGACGAGGTCATCGCCAAGAAGGCCGAGCTCAACACCCTCGAGGAAGAGCTCGCCGATTTGCGTGCCCAGAAGTACGAGTTCTCCCAAGAGGCGAGCCGCATCGCCAACTCTCTGGCCGACATCAAGGACATCAACGAGTCCTCGGCCAAGGCGTTGCGGGACCAGCTCGTGAAGCGGGCGAGCAGCATCGAGAGCGACATCGCCCAGCGGGCGACGCGAATCGCCGAGCTCTCGCTGCAACAGTCGGACACGGAACGTACGCTGCGAGCGCTCTTCCGTTCGATCACCTTCGAGTCGCAGAAGCCTGCTGACCCACCCAAGTGAGTTGGCAATAAACCCTGGCAGACGCAGGGGCTCGAGCGTAGGCTCGGGCTCCCCTGCTGCTGGAGTTCGTACTCGACGCGGCCGCCGATGGCTTGTTTGCCGTGGTTTGGCCCGGGGTACTCCTAGGCCGGTTGGCCCTGACTCAATGACCTCAGTGGAGGGTTTCGCGACGGGGTCCGCCTCAGTGATTGCCTGGTCGCCTTCTCGGTTGCACCCCCACCGCCCACCTACTAGGATCGCGCTCCTGTCTATCGAAAGTGTGAAATAGGGAAGAGACATGAAAGCCATCTCGAGATTTGCTACCCCACTAGTCTTCGCGCTGACGCTCGCCGGATGCGGCGATGATACCGTAAAGTCGTCGATCTGTCCGGGCGGTGAGACGACGCCGTGCACCTGTTTCGACGGCCGCGAGGGGACCTCGAAGTGCGGCAGCGGCGGCTA
>PFUG01000205.1:6793-20446 GCA_002789955.1 Deltaproteobacteria bacterium CG_4_9_14_3_um_filter_63_12
CCCGCAAGACACTCAGGACACCGGCAACGACCTCGCCGAGACCGAAGTGAGCTGCTGCACCCAAGCCCTCTGCCAGAGCTTTGGCCAGATCTGCAACACCGCCACCTGCCAGTGCGAAGCGGCACCGTGCTGTACCCAGGCCCAATGCCAAGCCACTGGAAAGACCTGCAACACCACCACCTGCTTGTGCGAGTCCGCCCCCTGCTGCACTCAAGCGGAGTGTTCAGCCATCAGCCAGACCTGCAACACCACCACCTGCTTGTGTGAGACCCCAGCCTGCTGCACTCAAGCGGAGTGTTCAGCCATCAGCCAGACCTGCAACACCACCACCTGCTTGTGTGAGACGCCGGCCTGCTGCACCCAAGCCCAATGCCAAGCGACCGGCAAGAACTGCAACACGACCACCTGCCAGTGCGAGACGCCGGCCTGCTGCACCCAAGCCCAATGCCAGGCCAGCGGCCAGACCTGCAACACATCGACGTGCCAGTGCGAGGCGCCGGCCTGCTGCACCCAAGCCGAGTGCTCCTTCTGGGGTCAGGACTGCAACACCACCTCCTGCCAGTGCGAGGACCCCGTCTGCACCGTTGTGGGCGAGGTCTGTGACCCGTTTGCCAGCCAGCCCTCGGGCTGGACCTGTGTGGATGACGGCTTCTTCGGTGGCACCTGCGCCGAGAGCTGCACCACCGTGGGTGGAGACAGCTGCACACCAGGCTCGGTCTGCCTCAGCAGTGTCTGTGAGCCCTCGGACTGCACCCACTTCTTCTACGACGACTGCGGCTTGAGCGATAAGTGTGTCCCCGTGGGCAACGACGCCTACTTCTGCTTCACCGCCGGCTACGGGGCCGAAGGCAGCGCCTGCACCTCGCACTCCGACTGCGACTTCGGCCTGCTCTGCGTCGGCTCGGTCTGCACCGCCCCCAACTGCACCGCCCTGAGCTCCATGGAGACCTGTGCCACGGGCAACTGTGCCGGCTGGTGGATCGGCTCCGATCCCGTCGATGTGGGCATCTGCGACAACACCTGTCTGGCCTTCGACTCCTCCGTCTGTCCTGCCGGCCAGTTCTGTGACCCCGGCACGCGCGATGTGGGGACCGGAGAGATCATGGGCGCCTGCGCTCAGAGTGGCGGCGGCACGGCCCAACCTGGCACCCTCTGCACCAACGCCAACGCCGCCACGACCTGCGTCGACAGCGCCGTCTGCATCAACACGGGCACCCAGGACGAGTGCGTCACCAGGTGCGATCCCGACTCGGCCACCACAGGACTCGGCGCCTGCGCTGTGGGCGAGCACTGTGGCGGTGTGGTCGATGGCACCGGCAATGCACTGGATTGGGGAATCTGCTTGGCGGATTGCGCTCCCTGGCTCTCCGACCCGGTCGCTGCTGGCTGCCTGAGCACCGAGGTCTGTGACCCCGATTGGTATACACGCGGCATCGGTGCGTGTGGCGCCCCTTCGACGGGTCTGGCTCTGCTCTCCGAGGCCTGCGACAACAACACCCCTGCCACCACCTGCGAGCAAGGGCTCCTCTGTGTCGGCGGCACCTGCGAGACCCTCTGTGATCCCGCCGCAACGGGGGCCGAGCCGGGTCAGTGCGGCGTTGGTATGGGGTGCTCCGGGCTCGTCCTCAACCGAGGCGGCGTCGACATCGACCTCGCCATCGGCATGTGTGTCCCGAGCTGCGAGTTTGTCCACGGCGACCGCTTCAACCCGACGATCCCCTGCCCTGGCTCCGAGATCTGTCAGCCGGGCGAGCTCGCGGGCACCCTCTTCGACTACTGCCAGAGCAGCTATAACGCCGCGTTCACGGCTCCTCCCCTCGCCGAAGGCGCCACCTGCCCCGTCGGCACCGAGTGGTCCTTCTGTCGCCCAGGCGGTGCCTGCGTCGATTTGACCGGCGTCACCGTCGGGCTCGAGTGCCGCGAGTTCTGCTTGACTTCCAACGGCGCGTTTGGGAGCAGCGCCCACCCCGACTGCAGCAATCCCGCTGCAATCTGTTTGGACGCGTTTGGGGCGACGGATTTGGGGGTTTGTGACTGAGTCCGTTTGGCATCAACAGGATGAGCAGCAGGCCGGAAAATCTCGGCTACCACACACGGAACAAGGCCACCACTCTCACAACGGGGGTGTAGGGACTGTCAATCGGCGCACGCCACTCGTTCTCGCGCTTGCCCCAGCGGTACTTTGCGCCGAGAAGCGCCCTCAACTCGAAGTCGGGCCACCGATAGCCAGCCCCCAGGGCCGCCTCGACAGTGTTCTCCACCTCAGGGGGGACACAGTAATGCCCCTCGAGGCCAAGACAGGAAGTGCCACCCCAGTCGCGGCCAGCAGAGACATAGAGCAACGCGGCGAGGCTCTCGTTAACGAATGGGACGCGGCCTGTCACGCCGTAGTGAGTGTTCAGGCCGATGTTGAACAAGGTGCCGACGGCCACGTCGAGGCTCACCCACTTGAAGGTGAGGCTGGCGGCGACGAAGATCGTGGTCGACACTCCGAGCCCACCGCCGATGGCGAACAGCTTATCGTTGATCTCCTCGGCAGTGGGCGGAGCCGCCCATTCCCCTTCCGGCTCGCAAGGGATCGGACACTTTCCACGCTCTTCGCCTGCCCGTTTCGCACCCCCGGTTTCGCTCGTCTCGCCATCCGAAGTTCCAGCCCATTGCGCGCCTGAGGTGGGAACTGGCTGGGCGTGCCCTGGTGTGCTCACAGCGAGGAGTCCGAGGAACAAGACAGCAATGATGAGAGGTCTCACGGCACAACTCGCGTGCACGTGATTGGCTCATGCTTTGGCGCTGGAGTGGTTGCAACACAGGTCCAGGTTATGGAATCACATCTCAGGTCGTTCCCGCAAAGGTAGACTCCGCCACACGTCTCGCCTTCCTGCCGTCCGAAAACGAACTTCTCACAAGTTCGGTTCGCGCCCTCGACGCACGTCCACCCCTCCGCGCACGGAGCTGGGTCGCAGGACTGACCATCGGTTCCACCCACGACACAAACCCCTTCGTAACATCGGAGCCCGTATTGGCACTCAGACCTTGATGCACACGTCTCGCCAACGCTCAAGCTTGGCATGCAGACGGAACCCACTGGGTCACAATACTCATCAGCGCCACAGACACCACACGTGCTCATTCGAGTAGCGACGCAAACGCCTGGACATCCGCGCAACGAACACGCGCTTCCGTCGACGCACTCAAAGAATCCATAGCACTGTTCACCAACAGGGACGGTGCCTTGGATCACTCTCCCGCAACGTTCGACCAACAATGACGGATCGCGTTGTGCGACCAAGTTTGAGTCGGCGCAGTCGAAGTTTCTCAGAAACTCGAGGCAGCTCTTGGCGGCTGCTTTGTCAAAGGACAACGCGGGGCTGTCCGGTAGCGGCATCGGGAACTCTTCAAGACATTGTGCAATATCGGAAGAAAACATCGCCATGTCACATCTCGCGTTGATCTTGCAGACCTCCTCTGGATAGGTGTTGGCGAACGACACGAGATTCGAGGCGGGCTCGTCTGTGATTCCAGCCGCGCTGACCTCAGTGCGATGTGGCGTTTCCTCGGTCAATCCACAGCCAGTGAGGCTGATGCCGACGACCAACGAGAGTATTGCTGCTAGCTTGTGCATGACGGCCTCCAAAACAAGAGTTGTTGGATCTAGTGTTAGTCAGATATTTCGACAGTAGAGCCGGAAGCCATCGGTCAGCCAACCGGACCGGATAAAGAGACCAGTGACCGCGTTACTTGCATTGTTGCAGTCTGAGATCTCAAACACCCCGTTGGTACTGGTTCCGATTGGAGTCACGGGCGTTGGCAGCGACGCCCCGCCCGCGTTGTCCTTGCAGTAGATTCGCTGCACGGACTGGATAATGGAACCGTCACTCCGCGCGCGAATTCCAGTCATCCACTGGCCCTTGTCGCAGAGGAAGAACTCCTGCTGCCTGTTGACGTGAGCAAGAACCCCATCCTCGAGTGTCTCATTTAGATATTCATTGAACTTGAAGACACCCGTGACAAAGCCGGTGTTCGACGAACCGCCAACAACGACGTGCATATCTTGGTTGTGACGACTACCACTCGAGTAAGACTCCAGAGGTGAACAGACGAGTCCGAAATTCGCAACTCGATGAGGAGTTGGACTCTCCGTGGTCCCGATAACACCAACAGCGACCTCGTTCGCAGGGCAATAGAGAAATTTCGAACTCCCCCCATACCCTCCAAGCCATTCGGTCCACTCGCCAGATGTTAGGGGAGGAAGAGTGAGGTGCCCCCCGATGGGTCCAGCTATGACGTTGGGAACATATGCCCCGTAGTTGGTGTAGGTGAAGTAGCCCCAAGCAAAGAACTCGTCCCATGTTGCACAGTCTGGATCATCCCAGGCGTAGCAACCGTGATATACACCAAACACATCAAAAGCATTGTTGCCATTGGTGGCGAAAATGGGCGAGCCCGATGAACCAGCTTGACCACTAGCGGTGTGTTCGAAACAAAAGCTGTACCCCTCTCCGATAACGCACGAATCCACAGAGTCTGGCACGCTACCAAGCGGTGCGTACAAGACCTCGCGATATGTCGCCCCGTTCGTCCTTCTGTTTATTGTATTGAGGACAGCCTGTGAGTGCTCGCCCACGCCGATTTCGGGGTTCACATAGTGCAGATAGTAGTGACCCCAAATATCGCCGGGATACACCCACCCAAGCTCTGGAAGGTAGTTGGGTGTGCACTGTCCGTCTCGGAAATCGTAGTCGTTGTAGAGGTGGGTCGCGTAGCAGTAGAACCTTGTGAGGAGAGTCGCCGACACATTTGCCGCATTGTAGTCAGACATGCCGAGCGAGCGAAGACGCCTTCTGGCATAGGAGATCGAGCCTGGAAACAGCTCATGAAGCTGATCAATGTTGGGGTCGGGGCGGTAGCTGCCAAATTCGGCCCAAGTCGCGCTCCAGTTCGAGTGATCAACCGTACCAATTGCGCTGTCACCGAACAGAAACGCCGTTCCATTCGCCATCCTTCCTGTTGCCTTGGCGTATTGGACAGCAGGAAGCTGGGCACCAACCCACGCCCCCGATGTGATCGTGTTCCAAACCGGCTCTTCATGGAAGAAAAGCGAATGTTCGGCGTCACCCGTGGATCCCACCTCTGCAGTCTCTTGAAGAGGCTCCGCACAGCCTGCGCTGACGAGCATGTGGACAAGACAGACAGCAAAAAGGTCAACTATTATGTTATAGCGAGAGGGGACGAGGGACGAGGGGACGAGGGGACGAGGGGACGAGGGGACGAGGGGACGAGGGGACGAGGGGACGAGGGGACGAGGTCATTGGAAACTCCAAGCCTAATTGGTACCTATCAATGAAGGAGGAAACGTCAGCGCGACAAGGGTGGCCGGACTCTACCCTACTAACCCTTCTATCGTCAACCTGCTCGGCAAAAGTCGCGGTGAGTAATGGAGAGTGGTTTGCCGCGCTCAGCGAGCGAGGCCTGGTCGACAACAGCCGCCCCGACTCCTCTCGCGTCCACGGCGCACAAGCCCCAAACGGGCTCCTGGACAGAACGCACCTGCCTAAATCAGCGCCGAAGCCACCTGATACGTCGCCAAGCTCGCCACGTAGGCCACCGCGAGCATGTAGCTGAAGGCAAACGCAGGCCAGCGCCAGCTGTTGGTCTCGCGGCGGATCGCCGCCAGCGTCGAGATGCACTGCAGGGAGTAGACGAAGAAGACCAGCAGGCTCAGCGCTGTGGCCAAGGAGTAGCGCCGATGGCCTTCGGCATCCTCGCTCTGGACGAGGCGGTCGCCCAGACCAGTCAGATCGTCTTCGTCGCCGGAGAAGGCGTAGATTTGACCGAGGGTGGCGACGATAACCTCGCGGGCGGCGAGGCTGGCCAGCAGGCCGACGCCGATGCGCCAGTCGAAGCCCAGCGGCGCGATGGCGGGCTCGAGGAAGCGCCCGACGTCGGCGGCGTAGCTCTGCTCGAGGTGAGCGGCGCGGGCCTCGGCTGCGGGCAGGTCTTTGGTGGCTTCGGCCTCTTCGTCGCTCAGAGGCAGGGTCAGCAGCGCCCACAAAATGACCGAGACGGCGAGGATCACAGTGCCGGCCTTGCGCACGAACATCCAGACGCCGCGCCACGCTTGCTGCAGCACGACCATGGGCGTGGGGAAACGGTAGGGCGGTAGCTCCATGTAGAACGGATAGGTTTTGTCCCGCAGCAGGCCTCGGCGAAAGACGGCGGCGGCCAGAAAGGCGGAGAGGGCGCCTAGCAGATAGAGGCCGAAGAGGGTCAAGCCTTGCAGATTTAGGATGCCGCCGATTCGTGCCGCCGGGATAAAGGCGGCGATGAGCAAGCCGTAGACCGGCAGGCGCGCCGAGCAGGTCATGAAGGGCGCGACCAGGATGGTCGTCAGGCGGCTCTTGGGGTCGGGAATGACGCGTGTGGCCATGATGCCCGGCACGGCACAGGCAAACGACGAGAGCAGCGCCACGAAAGCCCGGCCCTCCAGTCCTACCCAGCCCATGACGCGGTCGACGAGGAAGGCGGCGCGGGCCATGTAACCGACGCCCTCGAGGAGCTGCACCATGAGGAGCAGCAGCGCGATCTGAGGCAGAAAGACAATCACCGAACCGACGCCGCCGATGACGCCGTCGATGAGGAGGTTCTGAGCGTGGCCTGCGGGGAGCCAAACTCTCAGCAGCTCGCCGAGGCCGGTCACGGCGCCTTCGAAGGCCTCTTGGAGGGGGGCGGCGACCACGAAGATGACCTGGAAGAAGGCCAGCATGATGAGCGCGAATGCGAACAACCCAAAGACGGGGTGGAGCAGGACGGCGTCGACGCGATCGGTCAGGGTGCGCTCGCTGTTGGGCAGGGTGAAGCTGCGTTTGAGCAGAGTGTCGACCCAGGCGAAGCGTTGAGCGATAGCGCTTTCATCCTCGTTGACGGCGACCAGGCGCGCGGAGGGGCGGGTGAGATCGATGGGCTTGGCGAGTTGGAGGCGGCTGGGGGGGGCGGTCCATCGGCTGGCGTCGCCGAGCAACGCCTGGAGGTCGCCCAGACCGATGCCCTTGTTGCCCACCACGCCGACGACCGGGATGCCGAGCGTCCTCTCGAGGGCTGGCACGTCGACAGCCCCGCCGCGGGCCTTGAGCTCGTCGACCATGGTCAGCGCTAATGCGGTCGGGAGGCCGAGCTCCAGGACCTCCGCGACCATGGCCAGCGAGCGGCTGGCTGTGGTCGAGTCGCTGACCACCAGAATGGCGTCAGGCGAGAGGCAGCCGGGCATCCGACCATCAATGACCTGCAGCGTGACGGCCTCGTCGACGCTCAGGGGGTCGAGGGAGTAGGTACCGGGCAGGTCGATGAGTTGAATGGTGCGACCGCCGGCCTGCAGGCTGCCTTCGACGTGGTCAACCGTGACGCCGGGGAAGTTGGCGACCTTGCGATGAAGCCCCGTCAGAGCGTTGAAGAGGGTCGTCTTGCCCGAGTTGGGAGAGCCCACGAGGGCAACCCGAAAGGTTTTTGGGGTCTTGAGGGGCTCCGAGATGTCTTCGGTGGTTCTGTGCATGGTGGAAGACGCACGCGCTCGAACACGTCAGCCTATGCTGCGCGCTGGCTCGCAGGGGTCCGCGGCCTGAACCTGAGTACGGCTTAGGCGCTGAGTTGGATTCGAATGCGACGAGCCTCGTTCTTGCGCAGACTGATCCGGGTGCCGCGCAGCTCATATTCAGTCGGGTCGCCCAACGGCGCCCTGCGGATAACGCGAATCGCAGTCCCCGGCACAAACCCCAAGGCCTGCAGTCGCCTCATCGTCGAGTCCTGAATGACCGACGTGATGACCGCGGCGTCGCCAACGCTGAGGCTCGAGAGCTCGATGGGCTCGTTCGAGGTCACTGTCGGTGTCGGGAGCGGGGTGTATTTCATCATCTTCGTGTTCGTCGCTCCGCATCGTTCCAGCAGCAACTTAGCTCGGCAGGCTCGCCTTCGCTGAAAACTCTTGCCGACGAAACTGTCGTCGACTGAATGGAGCATAGCGCGCCCAGATGATTTTGAAAACCATTTGCAACTCGCAATTGAAAAAAGAATTCAAAAGGTCGCATTCTGATGCCACGACTCGCCAACAACACTTTCGTCGGACGATCGCGACTTCTGGTTGATCTTCGCCATCATCTTCCCAGCGGTCACCGGCATCATGGCCGGCGTGAACTTGTCAGCTCGGTGCCGGTTAGCGCGCGAAGACCCGATCGCGCCGCTGGCACAGCTGTTGCGAGGTGCAGTGGTCAAGCTCGCTCTTTGCCACTGAGGAAACGGACATGCTTACCAGCCCAAAGACCAAGAGATTTTCGTCGGCCAATTCCATCACCCTCGACTGCCGAGGTCTTCCTTCTCCGCACCCTTTGGTGAAGCTGAGGTCGGTCTTGAGCCAGCTCGCCGGCCGCAAGCTGCGCGTCGAAGTCCTCGCCGACCATTGGGGATTCGCCAACGACCTCGATGTGTGGTGCCTCCACAATGGCCTGACCATCCTGCGGACGGCGTCGACCAATGGCGAGTGCTATGCCCTGCTCGAGTCCCAAACCGAAGAGGGTTCGGCGCAAGCCACGGCGCGCTCGGTGCTCGCACCGTTGCGGACTGGCTTCAGCAAGGAAGGGCAGCCCACGGTCAACATCAAGATTCCCGGCGCGGTGCGCCACGTACTCAACAAATGAGGTCCAAGCAATGCTGTCTGGCAGTGGACAGCCCCCTGTTTCGTTTCGAAACAGTCGGCGCACCTCGAGGACTCACTTCGAGTATAGAAACGGAGCCCCGAAGATGACGAGCAAGACACTTTCCATTAAGAAACAGTCCCGTCGTCGCGCCGCAACTACGGTGCAGATCATCGATCCCTCGCTCGTGATCGCGCTCGACGAGCCTCCCCCCTCCCCTCCGCCCAATCCATCGAAGAAGGAATAGCCGACGGGCATGTTCTGTGGGGCCTAAGGCGTCGTCAGGAAACAACCTGCCCATTTGAGCATCGCCAGAGGCGTGATGGCAGCGTCGGTCTGCTTCGACGATGCTGGGCATCGCCTGCATCGACCTCCTTGCCCTCCCACCTCTGACTTCGCCCAAATGCGCATTTTGTTCCCGGACGACGCCTAAGCGCAGCGAAGGTGGCCGAGGTTCAGGCGACGAGCCTGAGGTTCCTCAAGACCTTTCGAGTGTCTTCGTAGACGGTCTCGAGCGTCTGCATGTTGGCTTTTCTTTCTCCGCGGGCCACGCTGAACACCGCATCCATCAACGCCTCGTTGATGGGCGTGGGGATGTTGTGGCGCTTGCCTCGTTCGACGATCTCACCGTTGAGGTCGACCACCGATGGAGTTCGACCGCGCTCGATGGCGCGGCGTAACGAGGAGCGCAACCGCCGATACTTCGCTCCGACGGCGAGGAGTACGCCGTGCTTGGCCATCAGGGAGGGTGAGCCGCCGCGAAGCCTTTCGTCGGCGTCCATGGCCAGCCATTCCAAATCGAGGGTGCCCGACACTTTCTCGAGCTGCACGCCCTCGGCGAGGGCGACTTGCACGACCTCGGTCATGGTCTCCAAGGCCAAGCGGCGCACAAAGCGGGCGCGCAGCATCGAGCCTAGAGTTTCCCCCGTGATGGCTCCACAAGCGGAGATGGTGCAGTTGATCGCCAGCTTGCTCCAGCGCGACCCGCGCAGGTTCTGGCTGCGCTTGATGGGGATGGCCACCGACAGGAGTGACTCGACCCACTCCAACACCGGGTCTTCGTCTTGATGCACGAGGCGGCCGAGGGTGATGCCGCCGTTCGAGGTCTGCTGGACCTTGCCTGGGTCTTCCATCGAGGCGCCAAACGCGACCACACCACCGATGACCCGTTCCGCGTCGAAAGTGCGGCTCAAGCGCTCCTCGAGCAAACCGTTCTGCAGCACGACAATGGGCGCTTCCACGGTGAGAGCGGGCTCGATGGCGTGTACGGCGGCGACGGCCGCGTCTGGAGGTGTGGCCAACAAGACGAGGTCGAAGAGCGAACTCTCACCTGAGTCCTGGCGGGTTTCCAGAGTCGCCCATGCGGGCACTGCGTGGTTGTGGAACTCGCCATCCCAAACCGCGACCAGCCCTCGTGCCGCGATGCTCTTTGCCACGTCCGGATTGTGGGTAATGGCGCTCACATCCGCCCCTGCCGCGGCGAGACGCGCGGCGAGGACGCCTCCGATTCCACCACACCCAACGACGACGATCTTGGGTCTTTCCGCTCCCATTGCTTCACTCCCCTACGTCGAGTCACCCTGTTGGCCCGCTCTATCACAGGATCGAGGACCGATTCCAGTGCTTTCCGGTCTGCGGACGAGAACTCGTAACCAGGGATGGCAGAGTGTCGCGTAAACCCGAAGGGTTGCGCGCAGAAAATGCGCAACGACCTGGCTCGGATTTCTTTTCGAGCGGCGGCGAGACCACAGCGAGTTAGGAGCTCCGAGCACCTTCAGGCAAGACAAAGAGGCCGTTGAGATAGAGCTGGAGCAGCTCGCCGACGATGTCGTCGAGGTGCACGCCGCGCATGGTCACCTGGTACATGATCTCTTTGACCGCACCGAGGATGCTGACCGCGACCACGCGGACGTCGCATTTGCGCACGACTCCCATCTCCTGGCCGAGCGTCAGGCTGCTCTCGATCAGCTCGAGCACGTCTTGGTAGAAGGCGAGCAGCTTCTGGTCGAAGTCCGGGTCGAGACCGACCGCGTCAGAGAGGAGGATCTTGGTCAGGTAGGGCTGACTCAGACTGGCTTCGATGGAGATCTCGATGTTTCTGCGCATGAGGCGCAAGCACTCGGCGGTGCCCAATGCGGGATCGATGCGGATGATGCGCTCGTCGATGTCGTGGATGAAGCTGTCGAGGAGCTCATCAAAGATCGAGCGCTTGTCGCGGAAATAGAGGTAGAAGGTCCCTCGCGCGACGCCAGCACGTTGGACGATGTCGTCGATGGTCGTCTTGTGGTAGCCGCGCTCGGCGAACAACTCGGCGGCGCGAGCCAACACCTGCCTGCGACGTTCTTCGGCTCTCATTACCCCCCCATGCAGGCCTGTGCGTGTGGCGCCACCGCTTCTCGGGGCGTCGCCGACGCGGAGAATGCACTCCGCGTCTGGTTGGCGCAAGCAACAACGGCACGGTGAGCAATTGGCGGTCAGGGCTGGTCGGGCCCAACGTCGTTGCGACCCGGCCCCTCAGTGAGTGGGGCGTTGGGGGCGCAGGTTGTGAACGCCTGGGAATCCACTCGCGCTTCGCCATCCTGGTCGAGCCATGGGGTCTCGCAGAACTGGGGCCCTTCGAACTCGCAGCGGTTGCGCTCCAATCCAGTCCCCAAGCACTCCGACCGGTTCGGGAGAACAAACCGTGCCGCGCTCGCTGGTGCGGCCCCTAGGCAACCGGGAACGCTGTCGTTGTCGCCGGCCCAGGTCGCGGCGTTGAGGAGGCTGACCGAGAGCTGCTGCAGCGCACCTTGTCCGTTGCCGACGAGGTTGTTGTTGAAGAAGGCTCTGGGGGCGAGGTTGGCGTCGTTCGAAAAGGCGGCGGCGAGGCTAGTCGGTCCCCACCCTCCCTGGATGATGTTGTTGTAGAAGCTGGCCCCCTCGGCGCTGCCGCTCGTCTCGAGGATGATCCCCTTCGATAGAATCTCCGCTTCCAATCCGACCGCTCGAATGATGTTGTTCGCGATGTTCACACCGGCGGCGTTCGTGGTCTTGAGGGCGATGTTGAAGACGCCATTGCCAGCGAAGACGACGCTGTTCTGCAGCATAAAGTTCGGAGCCCCCGCGACGCTCAGTCCGGCGCTCGTGTCGGCGGACACGCCTCCATCCAGCCGGACGTCGTTCAAGCAGGCGCTGGCTTCAGTGCCCCCCACCTCGCTGGCCTCGACGACCACCGCTGCGGAGTAGACCAGCACTTCGGTGCCGCCCCTGATGTCGCTGTCTTCGAGCACGACGGCAAAGCTGGCCGGGTTGCAGCAACTGCGATGGGGCGTCGGCATGAGCGGAGCGTTGCGATCGGTGCTCGCCGCGCCCGCGATCGTCAAACCGAAGCAGCCGGCCCCTTGGCAGCCAGGCTCTGCCTGGTTGAGAGAGAGTTGCCGCAGCTCGGCGTGGCTGGGTTCGTTGAGCGCGAGCGCAACACCGTAGTCGCCGCCAGCGGCGTCGATGGTGACCAGGCTCGACGGTCCAGCGCCCCTGTTGAGCTCGAGCTCGCAGAATTCACAGAGCAACCCCACGGAGATGTTTCCTTCAGTGTCCACCAGCCCACTGTACGGCACCAATCCGCTGCTGATCTGCGAGCTCTCGACGCTCAGAAGGTTGTTGCTCCCGATCCCGATGCTGTGCAGGCGAACCCCATCGCCTGCGACGGTCGCTGTCGCTCCGGCGAGGATTGTCGATTCGCTGATGGTGGCGGACGCGTCGTCGAGCAAGACACCCTGGACATCGGTAGCCCCCCCTAGAACGGAAACCTCGGTCCTCACGAGGGCAAGAACCGCGCTGTTAACGGCTCCGAGCCCGAGGTGCCCTTCAGGGTCTCCGATCGGGGGTAAGGCGTCGGCGGCTGCGGGCAGTTGGATGCTCGAGTCGGTCAGGGTGAGGGTCGAGTCGTCGACCAGGACTCCCATGTGAGTCCTGCGTGTGAGGGATGTCGGGGCCACCACGATGTTGGTGGCCTCGACGGTGGATTTCAGGGAGATGCTTAGGCTCACGGAGGAGGCGCGCGTTGTCGGGCTGCCGCCGAAGGTGATCGCCTCGAGGATCGCCTGGCTCCCCTGGAGGCAGAGCGACGTCGACTCTTTGTTGACCTCTGGACTGGGGGCCATGAACGTGCATTCGCTCAAATGGACCGTGACGCTTTGGAGCAGCACCCCGCAGAGACTGTCCGGTGTGGTGTTGGGATGGACTTTGAACCCAGCCATCCAAAGCTCGCCTGGTTTGACGCTGGTGCTGACTACGCCGGTGATCTTCGAGGCACGCCTCGCCGGGGCGTAGCTCCACGAATAGGGATCGTGACTGCCTAGGAGCTCGAGGTCCCTACGGTCCACCTGGAAGGTCTCTCCATACAGCCCGTCTGCGACGTGAATCCGCGCGTGTCCCTCCCTGACAATGGCGGGGATGGCCCGCGCGAAGGTTCGGAAAGGAGCGCTGGGGGTCCCGTCCCCTGTTTCATCGTCTCCGAAATCGGCGACGAACAGGTCGGTCTCGAGCGCTGGCGTCGCGGTGACGAAAACGGTGTCTGTGGCGCACTCGCCGTTAGGCAAACAGGCCGTGGCCTCGAAGCCGAAGATCGAGCCGGGCTCAGTGTTAGGTGGGACCTTGACCAGCAGCTCGCGCGTCGAGCTGAGTGTGAGGTCCTGTGGACCCGAGAGCTGACGCCAAGTCACGGTGAAGTCGACCGGCTCGGGCTTGGGCTCCAAGATCAGTACCGAGAGCGTTACCGATCGCCCCGGAGGGAGCGAGCTGTCCGGCTGGGCATCGATCAGCAAGGAGGCGGGCAGCTCGCCGGTCTCGGCATCGAAGTCCTCGGTCAGGTCCGGCGTCAGGTCGGGGGGGGTGATGTCGACCGTAATGTCCTCGTTGGCCCCTTGGGTGTCGGTGTTGAGGTCGACTCCAGCGAAGGGATCGTCGAGGCTCTCGAAGGGGTGGCAGGCGG
>PFUG01000090.1:0-15156 GCA_002789955.1 Deltaproteobacteria bacterium CG_4_9_14_3_um_filter_63_12
GCAGCTGCCCCTCGAGCAGGCGCCAGCTCCAGTTCCCGTCGGCGACGCCGGGCGTGTTCATGCGCGCCGAGCTGTCCAGCGAGAGCAAATCCTGGCAGACGACGACGGCGAGCTCGGCGGGCGACTGCCAGGCGACACCGATGAACTGCCAGGCGATGTCGTTGCCGTCGATGCGCAAATAGCTGCGGACGTGGTCCAGGACCTCCGCGTCGGCGCCCGCGTACCAGCCGACGGTGGTGTCGTTGTCGTGGGTGCCAGGGTAGACGACGCAGCGCGGGATGTGGCAGTGGGGCAGGTGCGGGTTGGCCGAGTCGCCGCCGAAGGCGAACTGCAGGACCTTCATGCCGGGCAGCTCGAGGGCGTCGCGCAGCTCCTCGACGCGCGGCGTAATGATGCCCAAGTCCTCGGCGATGACGGGGATTTGACCCAAGGCTTGGTGCACCGCGTCGAACAAGTCGCGGCCCGGGCCCGGGACCCACTTGCCGTTGATGGCGTTGGGCTGTCCGGCCTCGACCTGCCAGTAGTCGGCAAAGCCTCGGAAATGGTCGATGCGGATGAGGTCGACGGTCTCCAGCGTGCGCTTGAAGCGCTGGATCCACCAGTCGTAACCGCGGTGGGCCAAGACGTCCCAGCGGTAGATGGGGTTGCCCCAGAGCTGCCCCGTGGGGCTGAAGTAATCGGGGGGGACGCCGGCCTCATAGATCTGCTCGCCGTCGTCATCGAGCCAGTAGATGTCCGGGTTGGCCCAGACGTCGGCGCTGTTGGCGGCGACGAAGATAGGCACGTCGCCAACCAGCATCACCTGGTTCTGGTGCGCGAAGTCCAGCAACGCCATCCACTGCCGGCGGAAGAGGAACTGCTCGACGGCGATGGTGTCGATGGCCTCGGCGTGCTCCTGTCGCGCGGCCTGCAGGGCCTCGGGCTGCCGGGTCTTGAGCGGCTTGGGCCAGCGGTTCCAGGGCGCGAATTGCTGGGCGCGCGAGAGCGCGGTGAAGAGGCAAAAGTCGTCGAGCCAGTCGCTGTGTTCTTGTTTGAAGGCCGCGAAGGCCGCCCGGTCGTCGTCGGAGGCATGGGCGCGGAAGCGTGCGCAGGCCCACGCCAGGCGCTCCTCCTTGAAGGCGATGGTCAGGGCGAAGTCGATGTGGTCTCGGCGGTCGGGGCCTCCAACGACGGCGTCGGCGTCGAGCAGGCCGTCGTCGACCAAGGTCTCGAGATCGATCAGCAGGGGGTTTCCGGCGAAGGCGCTGGTGCACATATAGGGGCTGTTGCCCAGGCCAGTGGGGCCCAGCGGCAGGACCTGCCAGACCTTCTGTTCGGCGCGGGCGAGGAAGTCGACGAACTCGCGGGCATGCCGCCCGAGGGAGCCCATGCCGTGGGGCCCGGGCAGGCTCGTGGGGTGCAGGACGACGCCGCTCTTGCGGAGGGTTCGCTTCAGAAGCTCTTCGTTGCTCATAGTCCTCGTGCGATCCTCGCGGGGTCTTGCGGGCAGTTGACCGTTGGGTTTGGCGCGGGGCGTTTGTAGGATGAAGGCGTTTGGCTTGCAAGAGATGTCGCCGTTCTCCATTATTCGGTACTGATTCAGGTCCCAAAGACATGGCGCGAACGAATGACTGACTGGAAAGACAAGATTGCGATGGTGACGGGGGGCTCCAGAGGCCTCGGCCTCGAGCTGACCAAGGTTCTCCTGGAGGGCGGCGCGAGCGTCGTGGTGACGGCGAGGGAGCCCTCGCGCAGCGACGCTCTCAAGGCGTTGGAGGTTCAGTATTCAGAGCGCCTCATCCCCTTGCGTTTGGACCTTTCGCTGCCCGCGTCCATCCGGGGGCTGCACCAGGCCTTGGCCGGACGCATCGAGCGCCTCGATCTGCTGATCAACAACGCCGGCATCAACTCCAGCTCCATGTCCGGCGGGGAACGCAACGTGGAGTTCGGCACGCTGGAGCCCAGTGGCATGCTCAAGATGCTGTCCGTCAACGCCCTGGGGCCGATCTTCGTGGCGCAAGAGCTGGTGCACCTGCTGCGCCTTGGCCGTGCGCCGAAGGTTGTCAACATCTCGTCGTGGCTGGGCTCGATCGGTCAAAAAATCCGCGGCGGCAACTACGGCTACTGCGCCAGCAAGGCGGCGCTCAACATGCTCGGCCGCACCCTCGCCCTAGACCTGGCGCTGTACGGAATCATCGTCGTCATGGTCAACCCTGGTTGGATGCGCACGGCCATGGGCGGTCCGGCGGCCTCGCTGGCGCCACAAGACTCGGCGGCGTCGATCTTGGAGCACGTGCAGTCCTTGGCCCTCGAAGATACGGGGAGCTTCGTGCAGTGGGACGGGACGCCCTATCCCTGGTGAGAGCGGCCCGCGCACATTGCCGGGAACTGTGAAGGAGCGCCTCTGGTCCTGCAGTCGGGGGTCTGTCTTTGGCGGTGCTGCAGATTTGCGTGAAGCTCTCGAAGTGATATTGAGTTTTTCGGTAGGGGGGCCTGTGGCCGAATGTTAAACTCGACTCGTTGCCGACGCACGCTGCGATGAGTGCGTCTCATTGACTAGAAATGCGGACTGAACTTCTCAGACGTGGTCAGCGGTCTTTGCTCCTTTGCGAGCTCAAGAGCCCAGAAGGGTTCGCGAAGATCGACCGAGAGATCGCTCAGGTGGGCGGCATTATGGTGCCGCCCAACTTCCTCTTCCAGCTCAACGAGCGGCTGGAGGTCTGCATCACCGTCCAGAACCACAGCGAGCGCCGCTGGTACGTCGGACGAATCGTCCACGTCGGCGTCTCGGGAGCCGCGGTGGAGCTCGTCGCGAGCCCTTCGGGAGACATCCAGTGGCACATGGAGCTCGGGCTCCCGCCCAAGCCCAAGGACGCTGGCCCCAAGATCTTGCCCATCAACCTCAGCCGACGGGGAGAGCGTGTCTTCGGCCTCGCGACGTACACCACGACCCAAGCCCTCGACGCCGACAGGCTCGAGATCGACAAGCTGCAAGCCGTCTTCGCGAAGCCAGACGCCGACTTGCAACTCAACGAGCAGGTCATCTTGCACCTCGAGTCCGCCAACCGCGTGATGGCGAAATACACGTGCCGTGTGGTCTCGGTCTCCGACGGCGGCTGTGCGCTGGTCGTGGTACCGACCCAAGAGGTTGCCTTGCCCTCGCATCACGCCATCCCGAAAGTCGTCCCCTCCTCCGCAACCAATCTGGTTGCCCCAGCTCCAGCGACCCTGATACGCCCCATCCCCTCTACCGAGGGGTCGCAATCCCAAGTCGCTCAGCCTTCATCGATGGTCTCGAAGCGCCCTGTCCGACGTTTCCGCTCGGCGTTGAGCTCGAGGACCCCCATCGGGCTGCCGTCTTTCGTCTCACTGAAGGGCTTGCTGGAGCAAAGCTCAGACGCTGTCTCTAGAGTTTTCGAGGCCGGGCTCTTGACCGACCTGCGCGCCTTGATGGCCAAAAACTGCGACTTCGTGCTCGAAGCCACCGAAGGCGACCGAGCCCTGAGGCTCGTCGTCGCCCGACTCAACGTGGTGGCCGCAGAGAAAGAGACCGAGAACGGACTCGTGGGCGCCAAGGATTTTTTGGTCACGCAGGGTCGCTTGGCCCTCGAACAGGCCAGTGAGCTCAGCGCGCGGGCCGAAGCTGCTGGCGCCGACTTCGAGGTCGCCCTGGTCAAGCTCGCAGTCCTCTCCAGCGACGAGCTCCTCGCCGCCAAGCGAGTCCACGCCGGAGAGGTGCTCCGAGATTTGATTCGCCTCGGACGTGGCCGGCTGTCTTGGGCGCCGCTCAACGACCCTCCGAAGGTCTTTCCTCCCATCGACCTGCCGAACTTCGTGTTCGGCGAGCTGGTCGATGTGGGCTTGCAAAAGAAGGAATTGGGTCTGGACGCGACTTGCGTCGTCAGCGTGCAAAACCCCGACGCTTTCCCGCTCCATCGGCTGCAGAAGTTCGGCGCGAACAACCCGTTGCTCGAGCTGGCCGGCAAGAATCAGATGTCGGCTGCCGAGATCGCGCGGGCCATCAGCCGGCCGCCGCGGGAGACGTTGGCGGTGCTCCTCGCCTTGCAGACGCTCGGCGTGCTCTCCTTCACAACGCCGACCGCGCTCGCTGCCGGCACTTTGAAGATGAACCGCCCAGTCGTCTCGGAGAGTGTGGCCAAGCGGGCGACGCCGCCCGCCGTCGACCCCTTGAAAGCCAAGACCGCCAATCTCCAGCGCCGCTTGAAGGCGATCCTCGAGGGCAACGAGTTCGAGGTGTTGGGCGTGCATTGGAGCGCCTACCCAGAGTGCCTGCTCGACGCCTACAAGGCTCGCCTGGCCGAGTTCGACCGCGCCAAGTTCGAGTCGGCTGTGCGCGACGCGCTGGCCGATGAGCTCGACAAGGCGATCCAGCGAATCGAGGCCGCTGGCGCCCTCCTGAGCGACAAAGAGGCGCGCCGCAAATGCCGCGAGAAGGCCGTTGGAACCATGCAGGTCGAAGCCATGGTCGACATCTACCTCGAGCGCGCCGAGTTCGCGCAGATGCGCAACGAGCGCGAGGAATTCGCCGACACCGTCAAGCGGGTCTTGGAGCTCGATCCCCGCAACACGACCGCGCGGGAAATGAGCCGCATGATCTCCTGACCTCTGCGCCGCTCGCGCCTAATCATGTTGGCTCGTGATGCAATGGGTGCAATGGGCGCATCCCTATAGGAAGGCCACCGCGGTCGTGCTACTTTGGCGAACCTTTTTCGCACGAGAGGATCGTTAGTGTACCGTACCGTCACGCTCTGCTTCTTCGTCGCCGCCCTGTTCTTCGCTGGATGCGCTAAACCCAAGCTCGTCCTGCCCGGGGATACGGACTACACCGTACGCTCGCTCAATATCGAGGGGGCGGAGCACGTCGCCCTCGGTGAGCTCGACACGAAGCTCGGGGTGCGGGTGGGCAACTTGCTCATCCCGGGTCAGCCCTACAATCGCTTCCGACTCGTCGACGACCAGAGGCGCGTGGTGGCCTGGTGGGAGAACGCCGGCTACTTCGACGTGCAGGTCCCCGACCCTGTGGTCGTCATCGACGACCAGGCCAAAGCCGTCGACATCACCTGGACCGTCGTCGAGGGTGAGCCTTCCCTCGTCGCCTCGAGCGACCTGAAGCAGAGCCCGCCAGAGCTCGAGGGCGAGCTGCGTGCGCTCATCCCGTTCTCCGTCGGCGACCCCATCGACCTCGAGGTGTACCGACGCGTCCGGCACGCCATGGCGCAGGTGCTGCGCGACGAGGGCTACGCCCACGCCACGGTCTACAGCCGCGCCTTCATCAACCGCAAGACCCACGAGGTCCATTGGGTCTACATGGTCGACGAGGGCCCGCTCACCACTGTGGGAACCCTGCAAGTCGTCGGCGCCGACAACATCCCCGAAGACATGATCCGCGCTCGCAGTGGTCTGCAAGTGGGCAGCCCCTTGAGCGACGTCGACAAGCGCAAGGCCGAGATCGATCTGCTCGATTCGGGCGCGTTCTCCATCGTCTTCGTCGAGACCGACGCCGACGTCGAGGACCTGATCTTGCCTCTGCCACCGGACAACGGAGGGGTGCTGACGCCTGACCGCATCGACGCTCGAGGCGAGATGATTCCGCGAGCGCTGAACGGCGGTTTGAACACGACGTTACACGTCGTCGACGCTCCCGCCGCCCAAACCCGCGTGGGCGCCAACGGACAAGCGGACCTCGCCCGAATCGACGCCCAAGCCACAGCCGACCTGACGGTCCGCAACCTCTTCGGGCCCTTCCACCACCTCGTCGTCGAAGGGATGGCTGGCTACGGTTGGCTCTGGCGCTCAACCACCGACGAGCCGCTCGGCCTCTACGGTTCTGCGCTCGTGCGCTATGTCCAACCTTCCTTCATCGCGCGCCTCATCGACCTGCGGCTCACCGCCCGATTCGAAGACCGACTTTTCCCCGACTTTCATATTCGAGAGTATGGCGGCGGCCCCGGCTTCAGAAGCACGCTGACCGAGGACATCTTCTTCGACTTCGACGCCCTCTACCTCTTCGGAACCCTGTCGGACTACGGCCCGTTCTCGGCCGACACTCTGAACGCGCTGACCCTCTACGGCTCCGACCAGTTCCAGGGCCTCGAGCTGTCGACCAGCCTCATCCTCGACGGCCGCTTCCCCGATGGTCTCGAGGCCATCGACGGACAGTCTCTCATCCTGCGCGCCGCCTACGCGCCTGGCGGTGCCGTGGGCGACGCGCGCTACCTGAAGCTCTCGGCCGACGCGCGCATCTTCCGTCCGATCACCGACGCCCTCTTCGTCGGCTTGCGTGCCTTCGGCGGCTGGCTCGTCGCCGAGGGTGAAGAGGGGGTGCCGCCCAGCGTGCGCTTCTTCGACGGTGGCGCCTTCGGCAACCGAGGCGCTGGCGTGCAACAGCTCGCCAGCACGGCCGGCAGCTGCGACGCCAGCGGGGTCTGCCGTGGCTTTGCCGTCGGAGGCATGAGCTCGGGCCTGGGCTCCCTCGAGCTGCGTTGGTTGCCCTACCGCAAGCCCTTCGGCGCCGTCGTCTTTGCCGATGCCGGAGGGGTGGGCGACGGCTCGAATCCCTTCGAGCAGGGAGTCTCCTTGACCGCTGGGCTCGGGCTGCGCATCCGCACGTGGTACGTCCCGGTCGCCGTCGACTTCAGCTATAGAATCCTGGACGACGACCGCACCGATGCCCTCGATCACTTCCAGTTCTTCTTCCGCATCGGAGAGTCCTTCTGATGAACGAGCCCACCCAGCCTCGCAAGAAGTCCCTCCTCAGGCGCTTCCTCAAATACGCCCTCTACACCTTCCTCGGACTCCTCATCCTCGTCGGGCTGGCCATCGCCCTGCTGCACACCAGCCCTGGCCAGGACTTCATCACCGGCGTCGTCGAGGACAAGCTCGGCCAGAAGGTCAACGGCAAGGTGACCATTGACGCCGTCGAGTTCGCCCTCTTTGGCGACATCGCGCTGCGCGGCCTGACCATCCAAGACGAGAGTGGCGCCGACGCGATCGGGCTCGACGACCTCGAGGTTGCCCTCGACTGGGGCTCCCTCTTCGACGACGAAATCGTTATTGATGTGTTTCGGATCGCGGGCGTCCAAGTCCAACTCCTCGAGCTCGAGCCGGGCAAGACCAACCTCACCAACCTCTTCAAACCCAACGAGGACAAGCTCGAGTTCGCCCTGGCCATCAAAGACCTCGACATCTCTGGCATCGACGTGACCGTCGACAAGCTCGACGGCACCCACATCGCCCTCACCGACCTGGCCCTCAAAGGCGCGCTCTCCGTCGCGCTCCCGACCGCCAACCTCGACGTCGATCTGCAAAAGATCGCGCTGGGACTCGACGCCAAGCTGCCCGACGGCAAGCACATCACCCTCGCCAAGCTCGAGACCGCGCTGCGCGTCAAGGCGGGCGGTGGCGACCTCGACGCCGCCTTGAGCGCCTTCGACGCCAACGTCACCGTTCAGCTCCCCGATGCCGACAAACCCATCCACACCAAGCTCTCGATGGCGGTCGCCAAAGCCAACATCGCCAATGGCCACGTCGCCGCCGAGCTCTCGGGCCTCACCGTGGCGGCCTTCAGCATGAAGTCGTTCCAGGTCGAGGGCGCCTTGCCCAAAGATGGCGTCATCAAGGGCGAACAGCGCATGGTGCTGGACGGGCTGGCGATTCACGCCAAGGCGCTCAACTCCCTCCTCGGGAGAGACCTGCTGGCGACCGACGTCACCGTCGACGTCTCCCTGATGGGCCCCCCAAACGCCCTGGCGCTCACCGGCAACGTCGGCACCGACGGCGGCGACTTGGCCCTCACCGGGCTCTGGGACATCACGAAGCTCGAGCGGCCCGCCTACTCCTTGCACCTCGAGGGCAAGGAGATCCGCACCGAAGACCTGGTCGCGATGGCCATCCCCAAGATTCACTCCAGCCTCGCCCTCGACATCGTGGGCGCTGGCGCCACTAAAGAGGACATCGAGGCCGACCTCACCTTGGTCGTCGGACCGACCGAGATCAACGTCATCCCCATCGAGGGACTCACGCTCGTCGCCCGCATCGACCGCGGACACCTGACCATCAAGAAGTTCCTCCTCGAGCTCTTCGAGCACGAGCTCAACGTCGACGGCGTCGCCGACTCCATCGAGCAGAGCGCCGCGCTCAACATCCGCACCAGCCTCGACATTGCCGGCGCGCTGGAGAGAGTGCGGGCCGCGGGCCTGCCGGTCCCCGAGAACCTGCCGTTTAGCTTTGGCACCCTCGACATCGACCTGGCGGTCAGCGCCAAAGCCAAAGACCCCAATGCGCCGCCGCCCGAGACCGCCGACAGCATCATCCCCGCAGAGCTCGCCGCCAAGCTGCCCGTCTCACAAGCCGCCATCAAGGGCACCTTAGCCCTCAATCAGTTGGTGGCGGGCAAGCTCTCCATCGGCTCCCTGACGACCGCCCTCGACCTCAGCCTCGAAGGCACCATCCCCAAAGGCACCATCGGCTTCTCCATCGCCAACCTCGAGAACGGAGACCTCAAGTTCAAGACCGTCGACGGCAGTCTTGCCTTGGACGGCGACACACTCACCGTCGACATCATCGGCGACGACGGACAGGGGCCCGCCGTCGAACTCAATGCCAACGCTCGCCTGGACAAAGAACGTCAGGAGATCGTCATCGACCTTCAGCGCCTCAAGCTGCGGCGCGGCAGCGCCAGCACCGAGCTCGTCGACCCCGTGACCCTGCGCCTGCCCGCCTCCAAAATCATCGGCCCCACCGACCTCTCCATCCCCCAGATCACCCTGGCGCTGGCGGGGGGCACCGTCGGCGTCGGCGGCCAGTTCAAGATCGCGCCCAAGGCAACCGGCGAAGAGGGCTACGACCTGCAGTACATGGACGCCTCGATCAATCTCTCCGGCGTTCGCCTCGAGAAAGCCGCGGCCTTGGCCGGCAAGAGCATCCCCGTGTCTGGCTCAATCAGTGGCAGAGTCGACCTCCTCGGCACACCCCAAGACCCCAAGGTCGGCGTTAACCTCGACATCAAGGCCAAACTGCGCGACCGCAAGAGCGGCGTCTCCGCCGCGGACTCCATCGATCTGCGCGTCACGGGCAACGTCGAACGCAAGCGCCTGCAGCTCGACACTCGTCTGGCCAACGCCAACGACCCCAGTCACCCCTTCCTCACCCTCGACGTCTCCGCGCCCCTCACCACCGGCGAGACGCCTGGGCTGGCCTCCTCGGGCACGCTGCAGGTCTCTGCCGATCTCCCGCGCACGCGCTTGCGGGCGCTCACCAGCATCATCCCCTCCTCGATGATCCCCGAAAAGGTCGACCTCGACTCGGCCGTCGAGCTGCACGCCGACCTCTCCGGCTCCCCGAGCCGCCCTGAGGGCACCTTCTCCCTCGACGTCGCCGGGCCCCTCGCAGGCGCCTTCGTCGAGAGCTTCGGGAGCACCGAGCAGCACGTCGCCCTCTCTGGCAAGCTCTCCGCCGAGAACCACAAGACCCGCCTCGAAGCCGACCTCGAGGTCTGGCACGACAGCAAAGCAGGCCGCACCTTGAAGGCCGATGTGGGCGTGCTCTTCGCCCGCTCGCCGCTGCTCACCAAGAAACCCCAGATCTCCAGCTGGACGGCGGTGCTCGACGTGGGCCCGTTGATTCTCGGCGACCTGCCGCTCCCGGCTGGCGCGCCTAAGGTCGGCGGGACCCTCGAGCTCAACGCCGACTTGCGCGGCGATCTCTCCGACGTGCTCGGAACCATCGACCTCAGCGCGCAAAAGATCTCCTTGCCCGACAAGCCCCTCGCCGACCTCGGCGCCCACCTGAACCTGCAAGATGAGGCGCTCGGCGCCAATGTCGACCTGGCGCTCGGCGGGAGGGACGTCGGGGCGGTGAGCCTGGACATGGTCAGGCTCGCCGGCGAGCTCGGCCTCGGCGGCAAAGGGCTGCTGTCGCGCGTCAAGAAAAAGGAACAGTTCCGCGCGGACCTAGACCGCGCCAAGCTCGCCTTCACGCTCGAGCTGCCTCGACACACGCTCAAAGAGCTGGCGAGCCTGGCGCCTGGGCTCGACAAGTTCCCGGGCTCCCTTGGCGGTCAGTTCCAAGTCGGCGGAGTGGTGAAAGAACCGACGCTGCTCGGCGGCCTCACCTACGAGGGCTTCACTGCGCTGGACGGCGACCCCGGTCAGGTGGCCGTGCTCATCGACGCAGGCCTCGAAACCATCGGTCTCGACGTGGCCCTCGGCGCGCACTCCAGCTCGGACGTCGCCCCCGTCGGCATCAGCGTCGACTTGAATCGCCGCAGCCTGCTCACCGCCTTGACCGGCACGGGCGAGGGCTTCGACGTCACCCTCAGCACCCACGCCTCGAAGGTCCCCCTGAAGCGCCTCGTCCCCAACTTCGCGCTCGACACCGGCGTGCTGGAGGCCGACGGCAACCTCAACCTCGACCTCGGCGGCACCCTCGCCATGCTGATGGTCGAATCCGAGCTCGACGGCAGCCGCAAGCCCAAGCTCGCCGACGCCAGGTTCAGCGGTGGCATCGGGCTGCAAGACGGCGTCATCGGGCTGCCCGGCACGGGCCGCAGCTTCCATGACGTTCAGTTCGTCCTGAAGGCGCTCCCAACGGCCATCGCCTTGGAGCGACTCGAGGTCCACGAGACTGACCTGCAGCAGTCGGATCGCTTCATCAAGGCCTCAGGAGAGGTCGAGCTCGACGGGCTCGAGCCCGGCAAGGCGGCACTCTCCCTCGAGCTCGACGAGTGGCTGGCCATCGGCCCCGCTAAGGCCCCCGATGGCGTCGTCTCGGCGAAAGCTGCGGTCGACGCCGACCTGACTCAGCCCATCAAGCTCGTCAACGTCACCTTCGACTCGCTCACTTTCGAAAAGCCCGATCGCTACGAGCGTGGACATGCCATTCTGGCCATCGGCGAGACTGACATCGTCTGGCTCGACGAAGTGAACGTGCGCGTCGGCCAGCTGCCCACCTCCGAGCCAGTGGTCGCCACGGCGGCCCCCGCCGAAGCCGCCCCTGCTGCGCCCTCGACGGGCGGCGCCGAGATCCACCTGCTCTTCCCCAACCGCATTCACCTCATCGCAGGTCCGTTCAACATGTGGGCGATTGGTCAGGTGGACATCGACGTCAAAGAGAAGCTGAAGGTGAACGGCGAGCTCGTAATGCAGGAAGGCACCATGCAGTTCCTCGGCAACTACTTCGAGTTGGACCACGGTTCGGTGCTCTTCAACGAGAAGTACCCAGCAGGCGGCTTCGAGTTCTATCTCAAGCACGCGCCCGGCCAGGAGGCGTTGCGCGATCTGAGCCTCGCCCAGGGCGACGAGTCCGTGCTCTATTTCCACGGTCCCATCACCGCAAACGAGCTCGATCTCTCCGGCTTCTCCGGCCCCAACATCGTCGACGTCATGGCCCTCGACAACTCCGGCACCACCCGCTGGACCTCGGGCCCAGCTCTGCCAGCCGCCGAGACGGTTCAACACCTCAACACCGACCGGCCGTTGGTCCAAACCTTCGTCATGACCAACCTTCCCCACCTCATGTTCCTCGACCGCGCGAAAGTCTGGGCTGATCCCTACGTCACGCCGGACTCCTATAGCCACACCGAGAACTTCGAAGGCGAGGTCTACAGCGACGACGGCACGACCCGCGTGCGCACCGTCGCGCGCCCACGCCAAGCTGGGCGCAGCCGTGCAGAGCTGCAGTTTGATTGGCTCTTCGGGGGCAACGACCGCAACATCGTCGGGTTCGGTCCACGGCTCGGCAGCCGTGGCGCCGCCGGCCTCGAGCTGTTCTGGGAGTGGGCGAGCGAGCAGTGAGCTCCTTTAGGGAGGCAGGGCTTAAGCCCTGAGCCGGGGGACTTTGTCCCCCGGAGCCGGGGGACTTTGTCCCCCGGACCCCCACTTCCTTTCTTTTTTCTGAAGAGCTCCAAGGTGTCTATCTTTCGAGGGAATTCCTTGTCCGATGACACGGAAGGAAGCGGGGTTACGGGTGCGGGCGAAGCCCGCTCTTCTCTTCCCCCCAAAAGCCACACGCATCTGGGAAGCAGGAGTTCCCCCATTCAACACGATGGCAGGGTAGAAGCCAGCGCGTTCACGTCGTCTTGCACTTCCACTTCTCCGTTGAGGTCGTTCGGACCACATGTCCGACAAAAGGCGACCTTTCACGACCAGACCCCACACTCAGCCTAATAAATCTGCAGAGAAATCGTCTTTTGTGGTGCGTTGCACCACAGACAGCGGTGTCCCGTTCAGGCACACTTCGAATTCTGAAGTGGGGAGAGAGGGTGCAAGAAGTGAAGTCGCGCATGGGCACGTTGTTGGGTGCCAAAGCGCGCGACCTCTGACTGGAGGATTCAATGAAGGACCAAGAGTATTCGCTGATGTCGATCTTGGGGGGGGGGCATAACGCGTCCAGATGACACTCAAGGTGTTCACCGCCGGCTCTTTTCGCGCGACATTCCCATGTCGCCAGCGTCCCACATGCATCCTCGGACAGTCGTTGCGCTGCTCCTGAGTGTGAGCCTCTTCGCGTCCGGTTGCCTCGAGGACCCCGCGCCTGCGGGCCGCAACGACGACGCGTTGGTCGACGCATCCGTTGACGCTGGCGCAATTCCTTCCGTGGGCGGAATCACCATCGGTCCGGCGGGCGGCGTGGTCGCCATCGACGGCGTGATTCTGAGGGTACCCGAAGGGGCGCTGAGCGAGGACGTGGGCATTCAGATCGAGCGGCATGGCTCCGTTGCTTGGGGCTATCGTCTGCAGTCGCCGAGCTATCAGTTCTCGCCTGAGGGTTTGACGTTCTTGAAGCCCGTCGAAGTGGAGATGAGCTTCGCCGGTTCGGGCGAATGGGCACACCTGTTTTGGTCCAAACCGGCTGGCCCAGGCTACGATGTGCTGAACACGGAAGTGATCGCGAACGTCGCCATCGCGAAAGTTTCGCACTTCTCCACAGGCTTCGTGGGCTTCGAGTTGGCTGCCGAGCCCGAACTGCTCGAGATGCCCTGCAACACCGAGCCCATCCGCGAGGCGAGCGTCAGCGCTCAAGGAGCTGGACGCGCACGCACCAAGACGGCGGAGTTCCGAACCCAAGAACCCGCAGTGGTTTGCGTCGAGACCTGGACGACACCTGGGGCGAGCTCCACGTCGAGCGTCGATGGAATGGAGCTGGTGATGGAGCCCGCCGAGTGCGGCGTTCTCGACGCTGTGGTGCTGTTGGGCGGCCAGGGCGGCCAAGGCGGCGGGCGAGACGACAACGATGATTCGGATGATTCCGATGATTCCGATGATTCTGATTCCGATGATTCCGATGATTCCGATGATTCCGATGAGGACGAGCAAGGCGACGAGCAAGGCGACGAGCAAGGCGACGAGCAAGGCGACGAGCGAGGGGACGAGCACGACTCTGGTGATGATGAAGACAATGAGGGTGACGCTCTAGAAGCCTGTGACGGCTTGGTCGTCCAACGTGGCCTGATTACGCTGATGCCGGGCGAGCACGCGTTGGATTTCTCGGTGCAACATGGCCGCGGCAGGGCGTTCGTGCGGCAGGGCGAGCTTCGGGGTGACTCGACGGTGAGCGAAGAAGGGTGGTTCAGTGTTGAGACGCCGCTCTCGACCCACGCGACCCTGGAGCCCAACACGCAAGTAGTGCTGTCCGCTATGTTGGCGCTGCATCCTCCCAGGAACCTCGCTCGACCAAGCCACAGCAACGACCTGGAGCTTCGCGTTGCCTTCGAAATCGTCGACGCGGTGTCGTTGCAGCCCGTTCGCACCCTCGCCAACCGAGTTGAGTTGGACAACCGCCGCGGCCGGCGGCCGCTCACCGTCACTTGGGATGGCCTCGACGACCAGGGCATGCCGGCCCTCGAAGGCGACGTGCTCTACAGGGTCCGCGTCCGCCTGATGGACGAAGACCACCAGCGGCCCCATGGACAAGCCCTCGACTGGGCGATCTCCCAGGCCAGGGCGCTGCACGTGGGCACGCACACGCCAGAGCCGCGCATCACGGTGGCCCTCGAGACACAGACGCAGCTTCGGATGCTGCTCGAGAAAGCCTACCCGCCGCCCGCTGCGTTCGCCGAACTCGACCCTTCGGTCATGGTCACAACGGATCAGGCTAGAGCGCTGGCCACGCAGCGCTGCGGCGACGCCGAGCTGCCTTTGGCCGTGATCTCCAACGCGCGCTATCTGCCGCAAGTCCTCGTTGACCCACGGCTGCAGCGCGCGACGCTGAGTCTGTCCGAATCGAAGTCGGAGGCCAGCACCATCGGCGACGCACTGAGGCCCCACCTCTACCCAGATGAGGGAAAGCTCCTCTATTTGCCGCGCTACGTCGTGCCAGAGGCCGCACTCGAGAATGCGGTTTGGCTGCAAGGCCCGCTGACGCCGGATTCGCCCATTGGCTCTGCCGGGGGCCAGTCCAGCAAGAATCCGATGACGTTCGAGGAGCTCGCACTGGTCGTCCAAGACCCAGAGATGCGTCTGCTCGCCGTACGTGAACACGTCGACACCATCGTCCTGAGCGACTTCATCGTGGTCCGGTCCGTGACCCCTGTCACTGGGGACATCAGGACGGGCTCGGAGATGTACATGGTGACGAACGCCAGCGTTCGACTCGTGAATGTAGACCTGCTGAAGGACGCCATTATCTACGAGCCTGGCGCGAGTCCTGGGTTCTCGATGGCACTTCTGACCCATCACGCCGAATGGACCTCGCTTGGCATCAGTACTGGGACGAGCAACCCGTTCCAGGGGTGCTGCAGCCCAATTTGCGGCGAAGCCGCGTTTGCAAGAACCGACTTCTTGCGCCTCGCAAACACAGCGCTCTTCTGCGGGTTTGAGACGTTTAGACTGGCGGACTTACAGACGACACCCGTTCTCGAACCGGTCGTCAAATACGCAACTCAAAGCGAGTTCGTCACGCCCACCGGGCTTTTCTTCGACACCGGGCTCATCGGACGCCTCAAGGGCCAAGTCGGAGTCGGGAGTGCGGGAAGCGGCGCCGACCCAAGCTGCCCCGATGAAGGGGGCGGCGCACCTCCACCCATCGGCATCAATGGTGGGACGTGCGAGCCGTTCTGCAAGGACATCTTGACTGGTGCCTGCGGCTACGCGCTCGAGGGCGAAGTTGATGGCGATCCGCAGCTCGACCCGCCCGGAGGCGACAATTTTTGTAGGGGGA
>PFUG01000090.1:15169-15832 GCA_002789955.1 Deltaproteobacteria bacterium CG_4_9_14_3_um_filter_63_12
GTTCGGTTCCGACTGGGTCGATCCGCTCATCTACGATCCCCCACAAGGAGTCGACAGCATGGTGAACGCCAAATGGCTCGGAGGTCAGCCAGGGTTCGACCAGGGAGACTTCCTCTCCCCAGCCTGTCTCCTCGGCCTCTGGGATGGCGAGTACGGCGCGGACTGCCATGCTGGCGGCATAGGCCGCCTCGAGACCATCGGCCTGTGGCAGGCCAATCCCGATGTGTGTGCAGCTTTGCCGGGGATTTGTCTTCAGGAGCAGCGCCGGACGTTTTGTAAAGGGGTGAGCGGCCCGTGCCTGAGCTGTGATGCTTTTGGCCACTGCTTTGAGACGGCGAACCCTGCCAATCCTCTTGCCGTGGCAACGGAAGTTTCCTGCGGTGAAACGAGTGGTAATTGTGATGGAGAGGTGTTGTCCGCGGGCGAGGAATGCGCTGCGGGATTGGACTACTGCTGGCAAGGCGAAGTGGGGCTAGTGTTCACCAACAAAGACCCTCGGGATCCTCCGCCCGTATGCACGACAGATTGCCCGCCCGAACCCTGCACTGGAGCGGACTGCCCCGACAAAGACAAGAAGGAGTCGGGCGTGGACCCCGTGTTCGTAGAGCTCGACAAGTCTGCTGGCGCAGAGAAGACGGTCAGGAAGGGGGAGATCGAGGTCAC
>PFUG01000090.1:15872-19368 GCA_002789955.1 Deltaproteobacteria bacterium CG_4_9_14_3_um_filter_63_12
CTATCGCTTGAGCGCACCTACCGCTCCACGGACTCGCACGCGTCCTCCATCGGCCGAAACTGGGAACACAATTTCGACGAGAACCTGGTCATCGTCGACAACCAGCACCGCGACGGCTCCTTCCCCCAGTGGTGCTACGAGTTCCAGCCGCTGATCACCTGCGTCTACCACAACCGGGGCGATGGCGGTGGAGACCTCTACCTCATGGACCCGACACGTCCCATTGGCACCTACCTCCCCGAGTGGGGCAACAACGGCGTCCTCAGGTTCCACGACACTTTCAGAGATCGTTATGCCGACATCGTCATTCCGGCACTCTTCGCGCTGCGTTAGGCTGACGGGACCATCAGCGAGTTCGATACTGGTGGACGCCTCCTGCGCAAGCTCTTCCCGCAAGGCCCCATCTGGAGATACGAATACTTCGACAGTGGCCGGCTACGAAGCGTCCAAGATGAACGAGGCCACGGCTTTGAGTTCCGCTACGGCTGGTGGGGCCTGCCCGCCTCCGCCCAAGATCTGTCCAATGGAGGCCGCAGGGTCGACTACTGCTACGATCTGGCGGTCGTCCCCCGCTTCGGCGTTTTTGCCAATAACCCTGCGCTGATGCAGCAAGAACTGGAGCTCCGCTACGGCCCCATGCCGAGCTGTACTCGCCTGACCACTGCCATGCCTTCCGGTCGAGAGACAGCGGCGATCCTCGAATGCGCCCATGACAGCAACACGCTCGTTGCTGGTTGCCTGCCCCATGGTTCGCAGGACCTCGAATCCTGCGTCGACGGCCTGCTCCGGTGCGTGGGCATCGAAGGAGACGAGGTCTGGCCCGACCCGCTGCGGGCCCGAGTCGAAGCGGCGGATGCGCTCCTCAGCACGTCGGCGCCTCCAGATCCCAACGACCCCGCAGATCCCTTCTTTCGAGAGAACAACCGGCGAGCGGACGCCAACCGGGCTGTGGCCTTCCTGCGCGAGGTGCGCGAGATACCCAGCGACGTGTTGTCGTCGTTCGGCGTCCCGGCCGAGGCCGTGGTGACCCGCTACGAGTACTCGGAGGTGCCCTACTCGTGGGAGTTCCAGGATCTCTTCGCCCTCCATTTCTGGGATCCACCGACTCCTGAGCCCGGCACCCCCGAGGCCTGCACCAGCTTGCAAGGCCCACAGGTCGTGATGCTCTACAGCCGCGATTTGCTCTCGCTGCTGGGTCGAATCACGAGGGTCGATCGCCGTTTGACTCCCGCCGAGCTTGTGGAAGGAGCGCCCGAAATCGACAGCTCCGCGATCCTCAGCGACTCCCAAATGCCAACAGGCGCGTCCGGCGACTATTGGGTCGTCGAGCTGGAGAACCGCTACGACTGGCACCCCGAATCCTACTCATTCGGCCGTGTGCTCGCCCAACGCTGGGGCAACGATGTCGAGGTGAGCGCCACAGAGACCACGCACCCGATGAACCCCAGCCCCGATGGCGACGCCCTCACGGACGACTGGAGTACCGCCCTACCGCAGTTCGACTTCGAGTATGTGGACGCAAATCTCTTCTCCGAGCTGCCGAAGCTTGAGGCCATGGCGGCCATGACCGACTCCGACGGTGTCGCCTTCGGCGTGTTCCCAGAGCACGACGGCGAGACGGTGCCTGGGCTGGAGGTGGTCGGCACGACCTGCGAGAGAAATGCGCGCGCCTATCCTCCCTTCAAAACCCACAAGATCTTGGTGTACGGCCAGTACGCGCCCGTCGACGAACCCACCTGGGAAGCGACGCGCCAGGCCCTCCTCGACGCGAAAGAGAACCGCGTGCGCTATGGCCTGAAGCGGGTCTGCGAGGTCGTCAAAACGACCGACCGAAGCGGAGTGGTGACCTACAACGGCCTCAATTTCATGGGGCTGTCGGTCATCGAGCTCAAGCAGGGCAGAGTCAGCGGTGACCTGGAGGACTCATTGGTCACGCTGACTCGCTACAACGCCGATGGCCTCCCCCGCGAAGTCGTCAGCCAGCCGCAGCACAGAGGCCCTCGGACGCTCTTCGAGTACGACGAGCAAAACCCCAATCCCCTCGAGACCCTCAACCTCCTAAAGGTCACCGAACTCCCTGGCGCGCTGCACGGAGAAAGTACTCTGCCCGCTGGCGGCGCGAGCCCACGCACGACACTCTATTCCTACGAGCCTCTCGCCAACGGCCTCCTCTCCATGACCGACCCAGCAGGGGCGCAGACGCGTTGGATTTACGAGTTCCAAGAGAGCGCCGAGGCCAAGGAGAGCAGCAAAAACATGCTCGAGTTCTTCGGCCTCGACGGCAGCGCCATCGACCGAGTGCCCATCGCTGGAACGACCGGCGACCTCAATGGCGACGGCAGCACGAGCTACAACCGCCCGCTGGCCATCGCCGTCATCGAGCCCACGTTCGAATCCACGGCAGGCCCCACCTCGGTGACGACGACCCTCCGCTACAACGGCTTCGGTCAGCCGGCTGCTATCGAGCGTGCTGGACACACGGTGTCTCAGACCTATATGCCCACAGGAATGTTGTTTGTCGGCCCCGATTCGTTGATTCCAACCTATGTCGCCCCACCACAGGCCGTGCTGATCGAGGGTGGGCCCTTGCTTACGACGACCGAAACCACCGATTTCTCCGCGTCAAGCACAGAGTTCCAGAGACCGGATCCCCTTGTTTACCACACGACAGCCTATCGTTATGGCGGACCCGACGGGCGACTCAGCGAAGTACTCCACGATGGAAATTTTGGCGGGAACAGCACAATCTTCTCTTACGACGGCTTCTATCAAGTCGACCAGACGACCACGCCCGACGGGCTCGCCCTATCGGACAGCTACGATGGAGTAGGACGCTTGACCCGGCGTCGAACCTTGGGGGTTGGCACGTCCTCAGGAGGACTTCAAGAACTCAGTGACCAGCGAATCCTCCGCTCCACCGGAGGCGCGACCCTCGCCACCTGTGAGTCCACCGACAGCGATGCCTGCGAAGGCACCCTCGAAGAGCTGCTCGCCACCCGCGCTCAAGGCAACCCATCCAGCCTCGTCACAACCCATGCGCTCGACGGTGAGTCACGGGTGGTCGAGACCGTCTCGCCAGAGCTGCGGGCAACGGCGCTGAGCTACCATCCGTGGGGTCCTGTCTTGTCCACCACCCAGTACGATCCGGTCGGGACAGACCCCAGCCAGCGCCTCTCGAGCGTCTCGCTCGACGTCTTTGGCGCGCCCTATCAGAGCCACCTCTGGTCGACGGCGACGAGCGAGAAGCTCACCTCGCTCAAGCTCTACGACGGCTTCGGGCGTGTCGTCAGCAGTCGAGACCCAGAGGGCGTCATCCACCGGTGGCTCTACGACGTCGCTCACCGAGTCGTGCGCGAAGAGAAGTGGCAACAGTACGTCGGGCAAGTGGCCTGGACCGACTACCAGCGCGACCCCACGGGGCGTGTTCAGCAAGTCACTCAGTCTTATGTCGACAGCCTGAGCAGCCAAGCGCCCTCCATCACACAGCTCGCCCACA
>PFUG01000223.1 GCA_002789955.1 Deltaproteobacteria bacterium CG_4_9_14_3_um_filter_63_12
TTTCCAGTCACTCCTGTGTAAACTCCCCGAACAAGCCGCCGTGAGGGTCTCGGTCCGAGATCTCAAAGCAAACCTGCCGTTGTTCGAGCACACATTGCCGCAGCTGCTGCAGTTGGATAGGGTACCCAGGCGAGTCTCACACCCGTCCGTGGGGTTGAAGTTGCAGTCTGCGAAGCCAGCACTGCAGGCGAGCTGGCATTGGCCGCCAACACAGGTCGCCGACCCGCCAGCGCCGGAACACAGGCGGCCGCAGGCTCCGCAGTTGGCGAGATCGGAGCTGACGTCGAATTCACAGCCGTCGGCTGGGTTGTGGTTGCAGTCCCCCAAGCCGGTGTTGCAGGCGAAGGAGCAGAGCCCGACCTCGCACGTGGGCGCGGCGCCAGGCACCGAGGGACACACCACGGTGCAAGCCCCGCAATTGGTGGGGTCGGTCTCACGGTCGACGCAGGTGCTGCTGCAGCAGGTGTCGCCAGCGATGCAGGGCGCGAAGCAGGCGCCGCAGTGAGCCTCGTCAGTCGGGGTGTGCGCTTCGCAGCCATCGACCAAGGAGTTGTTGCAGTCGGCGAAGTCGGCTGTGCAACCGCAAGTGCCCTGGTTGCAGGTCTCGTTCTCTGCGCAAATGGCGCCATTGCTACAGTTGGTGGCGCCGCAGAAGACCGGATTGCTCATGGGGTCGATGCATTGACCGCCACAGGGCAGCTGTCCTGCCGGGCAGTTCTCCGTGCAGTAGCCATCGCCGCAGATGTCGCCTAAGCCACAGCGGTTCTGACAAGCACCACAGTGGCTGCGGTTGGTGTCCAGATCGACGCAGTTGCCAGCGCAGTCGGTGAGGCCGCTGGGGCAGCGCTGAACACAGTGTCCTAACGCACAGGACTGCGCGGCCGGGCAGACGTTGCCACAGCCACCACAATTGCCGCGGTCACTCTCGGTGTCGATGCAGGTCTCGTTGCAGGTGGCCATGCCGACCGGGCAAGAGACCGCACAGTAGCCAGCCCAGCACACCTCGCCCGCAGGGCACTCTCGACCGCAGGCCCCGCAGTGGGCCCGATCGATGTCGATGTTGACGCAGAGCCCAGCACAGTTCTGCAGCCCGTTCTGGCAACCGATCGCGCAGAAACCAGCCGAACAGACCTCGCCTGCAGGACATTCGTTGCCGCACGCACCACAGTTCGCGCGGTCGCTCAACACGTCGACGCACGAACCGTCACAATCGGCGCGCCCAACCTGACAGGAAGTGACGCACGAGCCGCGCGAGCAGACCTCACCTGGATCGCATAGGTGGCCACAGGCTCCGCAATTCTGGACGTCCGCAGAGAGCTGCGTCTCACAGCCGGTCGCCGGGTCGCCGTCGCAGTCCGAAAAACCCGACTGGCACACGCAACGCGCGCCAGAGCAGAGCTGGCCGATGCCGCACGCCTGCCCGCAGGCCCCGCAGTTCTCCTCGTCCCGGTCGACGCGGACACAGCTCTCATCGCAACAGACCTGCCCGATCCCGCAGGGCACGCCGCCACAGCTGCACACCGGCGCCGCGACCGTCGTGCAGGTCGGAGTCGAACCGCAGCAGGCTTCGTCGCTCGCACAGAGCCGCCCACCCTGCGTCGAGACGTCGCCGCAGGTGCACTGCGCGTCTTTGCAGGTCTCTCCCAAGCCACAGCTCACTGCACAGCCACCGCAGTTCATGGGATCCGTGCTCAAATCGAGGCAGCCCTCGCTAGGACAACAGGTCTCGGTGTCGCGGCAAAGGCTCTGCATCCCCAAACGTCCCGTACACAGACAGGCTCCCTGCTCGCAGCTCTCACCACCCTCGCAAGGAATGGCGCAGCCACCGCAGTGCTCGCGGTTGCTCCTGGTGTCGACACACAGCTCATCACAACAGGCAAATCCCTCTTCACAGGTCACACCGCCACAAAGGACGGCGACATCCTCCTGCAGTTCTTGGACGTCTGTCACCTCGAGCAACGCGTCCTCTTTGGGTGGCGTCGAAGGTGAATCGTCACAGCTGGCCGCAAAGAGCGCGAGGAGCGCGAGAAAAACAAAGGCAGTGACTGGGCTCTGGTGTCTCATACGTCCCGTCCCCTCCTCGGTGCCCGGCAACACAGCCGCGCGCGCGAGTCAGCCGCATCATTCGTCTAACCGATTTCCCCCGCATTTCGAGGAGTTGCGGTGCGAAAAATCGGGTTTCCAGCCGGCAATTCGAACGCCCAACTCGAGGCTCTCGACCGTGCCGGAACCGCCGAACCGCGCACCAGAAGGCGCTCGACACGAGGCTCTCGCTCCTGTCGCTGAACTTCGAGCCACGATGCACAGATCTAGAGGTCTTAGTAGCAACGACTCGCCGCAATGTACAGGAGGGACAGCATTCCTTGCGTCGGACCGGCGATTGCGCGGGTCCTTCTCCCCAAAGGCCGCGAAGAGCTGCACTAGCACTAGCCGCCGGCCAGGATCCATCTGGCGAGTGGGTCGGCGCCGTTCTCTTTCATGGTGGTGGTGGTGCGTGCGCACTCGATCCGCCACTGCTGGTCGTCAACGTTGCGCGGGAACCCCGTGAAGTGCACACGGTCGTGGTAACCGAGCCACAAGGACTCCCACACCGTGTTGTAGCCCCCCCCCGCGAAGATCACGTCGGCGTCGTTGAGCCAGCGAGCCAAAGGGAAAGGGAACTGGGTCTCGTACGCATCGAAACGCACGCTGCGGACCTGATCGTAGCCCGGATCAAGACGCTCCGCCTCGCCGACGACCCCGGCGTGGGCCACGACGACGAGCTGTTCGTCGAGCGACACACCCAGCGCTGCCCGCAACGCCCCGACTGGCTCGAGCTCGTCGCGGTTGGCCACCACCAAGGGGGCGATGCGGTGCGTCTCGTTGGGGTGCTCCACCGGCTCGGTCACGATGATGCGATCGTATTGACGAGGCTCGAACCGCAGGCGCGGCGTGCCTTTCCACCAGGCGTCGGGACATTTGCGCGCCAACAGCCACTTCGACGCCTGCAGCGTCTCGAAAATATAGAGCAGCGGCGCCCAAAAGAGATCCACCAGGACCAAGTCCGGAGCGTAGAGCGCCAGCGCCAGCGCCAACGGCGTCTGCAGCGCCGTCTCCCGCTCGAGGAAGGGCCGAAAGTCGATGGCGATGGGCTCGTAAATGAACGGCAGGTGCGCCACGAACGGAAACGGCGCCGCCGGGCCGAACGCACGAAACTCCACTCTCGAACCCGCTCGCCGCAGCCCCTGGTGAATCGCATAGGCATGCGCGACGTGACCGGCTCCGACGTCTCCTGCGGTTACGAATGCGACGCGCATCTTCGCCCTCCTCTAGGTGCGTAAGGGAGCTCGTCTTAACGCAAAGACACGAAGAGGCGAAGGCGCAAAGAGCGAGAAGATTGCTCGGGTTGATCCGCGCGCTTCGCGCGCAGCCCAAGGAGCGAGAAGATTGCTCGGGTTGATCCGCGCGCTTCGCGCGCAGCCCAAGGAGCGAGAAGATTGCTCGGGTTGATCCGCGCGCTTCGCGCGCGCAGCCCAAGGTTACACCTTGGGCTCTGGAGTTTGTACACTTCCCTGGAGTTTGTACACTTGTGGGATCGCGCGGGCGGGCGTCGGTTGCCCAAG
>PFUG01000441.1:0-1303 GCA_002789955.1 Deltaproteobacteria bacterium CG_4_9_14_3_um_filter_63_12
GACTTGTGCCGGGCGAACCGCTGCGTGAGCCGGATGTCCTTGGTGCGGCGGTAGAGATTCGTACATGCGGCATGGCGTACGCTGTGAAACGACAGCCGGCGCTCGAACCCGGCACGCTCCTGCCACAGGGCGAAGGCGTGCCTGAGCTGCCGCGCCGAGAGCCGCCGCCCGAGGCGGCTGACGAAGAGCGGCGCGTCTGCAGCCAGGCTTTGGCCCCTGCCCTTCTTCCAGGCCCGCAGCTTCTCGAGCTTGGCGCGGACGAGGTCGGGCAGCACGACCTCCTGGATCGCCGGCTCGTCGGCGCTGCGCTTGAACACGCGGAGCGTGACCCTGCGCCTGGCCCGGCCGTCGTCGAAGACGTCTTCGCAGTCCAGGGCCAGGAGCTCGTGCTCGCGCAGGCCCGTGCCGAGGGCGAGGGAGATGATGACATGATCGCGAAAGCCGTCGCGATGCTCGCCCGTGGTCTTCAAAATGAGCTTCTGCTCCAGCTCCGTCAGCGTCCTCGGTGGCTCGCGGTGTTTGCTGCACCTGCGCCTTGTGCAGGTGTGGCGATGGCGTCGGCATAGGCGGTCATGGCGCAGAGCCTCCTTCAGCACAGTGAGGCTCGGGTGGGGCGGGATGGCAAGGGGGATGCGCGACGCATGCAAAGCAGCAAACGGTGGAAGGGCGGCTACTCTGCGAGGTCTTCTCTCACCGAGGCGAGCACTCGTGCCGCCTCGCGCGCGAACTCGATCCATCCCTCGCTCGACACGAGTCGTCCCGGCTCTTCATCCAGGTCCAGTCCCGCTGCGAGTGTGCTGAGCCGCCTCACCGCGGCATCGGTCGTTTCAGAGAAGACGACGCCCTCGGCAAGGAGATCATCGACCCCACTATCGTCGAAGATCTGACAGATAAGTTCAGCCGGTGCCGGGAAATGGGTGTATGTGCGATCAACCCACGCAGCCCTTTGCCCGCCGATGTCGGATGCCTCCTCCAGCGATTGGATGAAGCCAGCGCGCCAGACTTGTGCCTTCATTGTCGGTCCGGTCTCGCCATGGCCATTAGAATGGCCAAACGAAGTCCTCGAGAGGGATGTGCGCTTCGGGCGTGTTCTTGGGAACGACGTTGCCGTTCACATCCAACGACTGCCCGTCCTTCAGATGCCTCACGTATGGTCGCTGCGAGTTGGGGAACGGACTCTTGGGGTCGCCGGGCATGACCCGCACCGAGTTGTGTGGGTTCGCAGGATCCACGAACCGCGTGCCGCCGCCTGTCTTGGATGGCTTGGCTACCCAGTCCGCTGGGACACCCTTCGGTCGGGCGA
>PFUG01000441.1:1344-3283 GCA_002789955.1 Deltaproteobacteria bacterium CG_4_9_14_3_um_filter_63_12
AACAGCATCGCGGTCGCCAAGAAACCCTTCTCGCTATTGTGAATCCCTTCCGCTGTCGCCTTAGCATCTCGACGCTCGAATCCCGTCTCAAGCTTGTTGCACCCCCTGATTCAGTTGATGAATTGGACTGAATGAATCGATGGTCCATTCGCCACCGTCATCGTCACTCCCGAGCCATTCAACGGCTTCAAAGATATCGACAGTGGGGCCAATCGCTGGGTTCAACTGTTTTTGCAGCTCCCAATTCACGTCCCAGGTATACTCGAGCCGAATGGGGCCGTTGGCAAGCCCATGATGCTGTGGCTGTTAGTGTGACCGCACGCTCGCCACACGCGTCCCGCCCGCGAAGATGTGCTTCGTCGCCATCTCCCCGTTGCGGACCTTCTCCATCAACTCTTGAAGCTTCTTCACCTGCTTCAAGGAATCCTCTCCTCGTAGGGACTCTGTACGTCCAAGCTTGTTTGGATCTGCGGTTGTGCCCTCTGGGGCAAGGGTACGAGGCTCCCATCATACACGACCTCAGTGCTTCATTGTGATCGCCGTTTGTGCCGCGGCTTCCGCAACCTCAAGAAGCTCAGGTCGGTCGCGTATGTTCGGATGGTGAACCCAACTCCCAAGAAGGCGACTCTGCTCAAAACTCACGCAGACACGAACCGCGCAACCTCGTGGCATGCGCGGACCAAGACCACGTACCACAGCCTCAGCGAGCCCTGCAGTCTCGTTCACCTCCCGGCCGTCCAGAATAGCTACAGCGTTGCTCTCAGTTGCGTGAGATACGTCTGCTATTAGCTGTACGCGAACAGCCTCAGCATCGTACGACGCTGTGAATCGTGCGGATGGCACAGGTTGACCAGCGCCAATCTCAGTCAGGAGGTCTGCCAAACCTCTGGGATACCGATAGCTGCGCCCAGGCAGACCGAAGGCAGCGCGAAGCGAGAATCGCACTCCCGGCTTTGCTGCTGCCAAGATGCGTAACCTTGCAGCTGTATGAAAGTGAGTAGACCGTCCTATCTCGAACTGCGTGGAGTCGAGCAACAAGGATAGTCTGGATGGATAGCCACGGCTGGACCTGCTCATCAAGGGTTGGGCGCAACCGCGGTGTACGCTGAGACTCTCGGAAAGCAGGTCCACAGACCGACACCATGACCAAAGCATTGGTAGATGACTTCTGGAAGATCGAGAACATCGCCGAATCGGCGCTTCGCTGTCCCATAGATCGCGTTCTGTGGTGAACGCGATGTCGCCATCATCGGCAACGCTGAGCACATTGGGCGCCTTCAGAACGATCGCTGCACGTGAAAGCAGAGCATCCACCGGTACGTAGTCTTGAAGCAGCCAGTCCACGAACTCGCAGCCCCGAGCCTCCCGCGTCGTGGCCACGAAGTGCAAACCCAACGGCGCCTCGCGCATGTCTACAACTCTGATCATTGTACGATTTGGTCTCAAAACTCGCTTACGACTTCGATCTTGTATTCGCTGCTCGTTGTGACCAGCGACCCCTTGTACGCCTCTTCGCTGAGTCCCTCAGAACTCCAGTTGTCGAATGCCACTCCATCTGACACCACCCACTCATGAACTCCGGTGTCTTCGATGCGCTTGCCGTCGTTGACACCATCACGCCCAATTCCGCCCGCGCTGGTCATTCGATAACGTTTACCCGAAAGCCCAGCATCATTGAGGGCGCTCTCGATCTCCTTCGCACACTCAACGCACTTCCTATCACCAAAAATCTGTGGCTTCTGCTCCGCGAGTTCACCGACGACTATGCGCGGGTCGGCAAGGACACGATCTGCTATCGGACCAGCAGTCGTCAATAGACCTGCTGCGTCCTTTACGGACTTACTTTGGTCGCTCGCTGCCTTCCTCGGGTTCCAATTCACGAACGTCGCGTCGAGGCTGTTGATCGCGGTGCCCAGCGTGGTGATATTGTAATCACTAT
>PFUG01000378.1:0-387 GCA_002789955.1 Deltaproteobacteria bacterium CG_4_9_14_3_um_filter_63_12
CACCGTCGTCGGGCAGGATCTCGAGCAGGGCGACGACGGGCTGTTTCGTATTGCACGACGTGTGGCCAAAAATCGCATCATCTCGACAGTCGCTCCCGAGGCGCGTCACGGGCACAAGACCTCAGCACGTGGCTTCGACGGCTACAAGGGCCACATCTCGATCGATCCGGACTCGGAGATCATCGTGGCGACTGAGGTGACCGCCGGCAACGTGGCCGACGGCGCCGTCGCCGAGAGCCTGCTCGCCGAAGTACTCGTTGACGCTGACGCTGACGCTGACGCTGACGTTGACGTTGACGTTGACGCTGACGCTGACGTTGACGTTGACGTTGACTGAGATTCGGAGTACGCCGTGTTGCTGCCCGGTCCCGTCTCGGTACGCCGTGC
>PFUG01000378.1:429-3562 GCA_002789955.1 Deltaproteobacteria bacterium CG_4_9_14_3_um_filter_63_12
AAACGTCGTCGTGACCAGCAGCGTGCCCCGGCGGCGCGGTGGTCGGCGGTGGGGCTTCGGAGGCAGGGTGCACGGCAAAGCTAGGAGTGTGTCGGGCAATAGGCCAGCGTTCTGGCTGACTGCGGGCTCGGAGGCTCGTGGCCGAGCGCTGCGGCGCGGCGCTGAGGCGGCCGATAGCGCGAGGGATGCGGAAAAACGGCGCCGAAGGCCGTCAGTTGGCTCCGGCGCCTGTCTTTAGCCAGCGATCGGGGCGAGCGCGCGCACACCGCTGCGGAACAACTTGAGCAGGTTGTGCGTGAGGGCCATCAGCGCGAACTCGCCTCGGGCGGCGGCGAGCCCGCGCATGAGAAACTGACGCAGGGAGCGCACCGCCTTGAGCTGTCCGAACACAGGCTCGACGATCGCCTTGCGCATCTTGTAGAGCGCGCGGCCTTCGTCGCTCGCGAGCTTGTGGCGCATGCGATCGGCTGGCGACGCGGCAGGGTTGTCGGATCCGGGCGACGGGGCCTGCCCGTGCTTCAGACGCGACGGCGGCACCAGCAGATTGGTCGTCGCGAGAGCCGGATGCTCGACGTTTTCCTTGCTGAAGTAACCGGCGTCCGCTGAGGTCGTCTCCGCCAGCGCGCCCACGTTGGCCACGATCGCTTCGGCCATCGGCACCAACTGACGCACGTCGTTGGGCGCCTGCACTACGTCGGCGGCGACGATGATCTGAGCCTCGGCATCCACCGCGATCTGCGCGTTGTAGCCCTGCACGAAGGCGCCCTTGTTCGCTCCGTCGGGCATGATGCGGGACTCGGGGTCGGTGAAGTTGCGCTGCGCCTTCGGTGCCGGCTTCGCCTCCTGGGGATCGGGCGCCTTCGGTGCCGCCTCCGGTGGCGTCGGGCCCGTTTCGGCGTCGCGCTCCTGGCTCTTAGCTTTCGCTTGCTCGGCGCTCGCGTCCGCCTCCGCCTTTGCTTTCGCTTTCGCTTTTGCTTTTGCTTCGGCTTCGAGAGCGGCTTTCGCTTCGCGTATCTTGGCCAGCCGGCTCTCGCGACGTGCAAGCTCCTTGGGTAGTTCGTCTCCGCGGCGCCCCTTGCCGTGCTGTCCATCTTCCTCGGCATCGATGCGCTCCGCCTCGGCCAGCAGCCGCTGCACCTCGTCTTGGAGCTTCTTCTCCGCCTCCCCCATCCGCTCGTAGCTCATCGCCTTGTGCTTGGACGCGTTCGCCTTGATCTTGGTGCCGTCGATCGCGATGTGCCCCAACTTGACCAGCCCGGCCTTCTGGCACAGCTGCAACACCTGCATGAACAGCCCCGCAAGCGCATCCAGGTGCAGCTTGCGCAACGCTGCGATGCAGTCGTGGTCGGGGTGTCGGTCGCCAGCGATCACGCGGAACGCAACGTCCTCGTGCGTCGCTCGCTCGATGCGCCGCGAAGACGGCCGTCCTGTGCAGTACCCGTAGATCAGCAGCGCCACCATCATCGCCGGGTGGTAGCCGGCCCGCCCGCGCTCGTCCTTCGCGTCGTAGACAGCGTAGATCGGCGACAGGTCCAGCTCCCCCACCACGTCCAGAATGAACAGCGCCAGGTGCCCCTGCGGCAGCCAAGCCCGCATGTCGGGTGGCAACAGCAAGCGCTGATCGATGTCGTACGGCAAGTATCCATGCGCCATGCGGCACAAGGTAAGTTCCATCCGGCCATTGTCGATCCCTGCCGCGAGCTTTTTCTGCCCGCTCCCGCTCCCGCTCCCGCTCCCGACTATTCTCGTCAGGCGTCTTGGAGCATCTTTGCGAGCTTGGTCAGCATGGCCACGATGCGGTCGAGCAGCTGCTTGCCCTGCCGATGCGTCTCGTCGCTGATCAGCTTGCGGCGCAGGCAGACATCGAGCATCGCGGCGGACTCGGTCGAGGAGCCCATCGCCGACAAGTAGTAGCGTCGCTTGTCGCCCTTGGAGAACTTCCCGGCCCCCTCTGCGATGTTGTTCACGATCGACAAGGATGCCCGCGTCAGCTGATCGGAGAGATGGCCTCGCCCGCGAGGCAGATGCTCCACCACCTCGTCGGCGAGATCAAAGAACTCGAGCGCCACCTGGTACACTTCGAGGCGCTCATGGTCGAAAGGCATCGGTGAATCATCGGGAGCGGGAGCGGGAGCGGGAGCGGGAAGGCGGACCACCATAGCCGCTCAGCCCGCTCGTCGACGCCTCTTTTTTCCCCGACACGCTCCTAGTGCAGCAACAACCGCCCCGCTGCCCGAGCCTTGGTCCAGAGCACGATCACACCACGGAGAGCTGCGGCGACCGCTACGAGCCCGGGTCTGGCAGCTCGACGCCGTACCGGCGCAGCACGGTCTGCGCCGTCTCGCCCATGACGGCGCGCTCGCGCACCGTGACGCCGAGCAGCAGGATAAACTCCCAGCTGCGGAAGATGCCGAAGCTCTCACCGCAGAAGACGACGAGTTTGTCGCGATTGAGCATCTCGAGCTTGCGGCGGTAGCGCGTGATGCCGGTCTCCTGTCCCCGCCGCTCGGCATCGTCGGTCTTGGCCTTGTGCAACCGGAAGGCGGCTACGAGCGCCATGCAGAGAAAGACGAAGTAGGCGTGCACGCGCACGCCCGCCTCGCTGCGCTTGGGGTGATGCTCGAGGAACCAGTGCTCCTTGGCCTCGCGGTTGCACGAGTTCTCGATGAGGCTTCGGTCGTCGTACTTGTCGAACGCCACGAACGGGTCGTTGGCCGGGTCGGTGGTGAGCAGTACCACCTCCTTGTCGGCGCCCTTGGGCGCGCCATCCCATCGCAGCACCACGGTGGCGCGCAGGAGCTTGGACTGGAAGGTCTTGGAGTTGGCTGCTGAGGTACTGCCCTGCTCGGTCCACCAGTCGCAGGGCAACTCGCGGATGCCGACCACGGTGGTCGTGAGCGTCTGCTCGGTCGCGTTCTTGCCCGCGCCGCGCGTGACCTTCTGGTGTCGCTCGCGCACGACGCAGCCATCGAGCGTGCGACCCTGCGCGGCTTCGGCGACTGCGCGTCGGGCCATTTCACGCGCTTCCTTGGTGAGGGTCATGTTGGACTTGGCCGGGATGTAGATCTGGATGCCGTCCTGCTCGATCGCCCAGAGCAGCTTGCCGTCGAGAAAACCCCGGTCGAGCGCCACC
>PFUG01000220.1 GCA_002789955.1 Deltaproteobacteria bacterium CG_4_9_14_3_um_filter_63_12
GGACAAAGTCCCCCGGCGGGTCAGGGCAGAGCCCTGCTTCCCTGAAAGGCCACGCTCATAAGCACGGACACATGTGAAGCGTTACACTAGTGGGGGAGATTTTCTTGGCGACGATGTAGGCTCGTTCTGTGCGCTTGAAGAGGAGCCCCAATGTTCAAGATCCCCACCCGCAAACGCCCCGATGCCGCCCAGGTCCTAGCCAAGCTCCTGGCCCTCCACGCCGAGGTGGACGCCCAGACCGCCAAGTTGGTCGAGCGGCTGCCGAAGCTCACCTGCGCGTCTGGCTGTGCCGGCTGTTGCCTCGATGAACTGACCGTCTTTCGCCTCGAGGCGTTGGCTATTCAAGACCGATATGGCGCCCAATTCGCCACGTGGAGCGCTGGGCCTGTTGGGGCCTGTGCGTTCCTTGACGAACACAACGCTTGCCGAGTCTATGAGCGCCGCCCCTACGTCTGCCGCACCCAAGGTCTGCCTTTGCGCTGGGTCGAGCAGCTCGAGCTGCGCGACATCTGCGAGCTCAACGCCCACGTGGCGTTGAGCGCGCTGCCCGAGGAGGACTGTTGGACCCTAGGGGAGGTGGAAGGACGGCTGGCGACGTTGCAGGTCCTTCTGGACGGGGCTCCGACGCGGGTCGCGCTGCGCGGGTTGCTCGGCGAGTGAGCCGATCTCAGCGTTTGGGGACCTCTGCGGCGCAGAGGCCGGGGCACCATTGGGCACCGCGAAGAGCCCGATTATCACCCAATCCATGCCACAATCCAATTCTGCCCGTCGCCATACAGAAACGAAGGTAGGGCTTGACCTCAGTCAAACATCCGCTACAAAGGGCCGCATCCACGTTCAGAGGAGGATTCCATGAACCGTCGAATCATCGGTTGTCTGTCCTTTTGTTTCATCGCGCTCGGGGCGCTGGGCTGCGACGACGACCCCAAAAAGAAAGTCGAAACCGACACCACAACCGACGCGACGATCGGGCAGGACGTCGTCGCAGAGGTTGTCGAGCTCGATGGCACCGAAGCCGATGCCGAGCTCACCGAAGACCTCGTCGAGGGGGTCGACCTGCGCATTCCGGGCCTGAGCGCCTCAGTGAAGATGGAAACCGACACGCTGGGGGTCGTTCACCTGACTTGCCAGACCGACGACGACTGCATCGCCGCTCAAGGCTACGTGCACGCCCAGCAACGCTTCTTCACCATGGACTTGGCCCGTCGCCAGACCACCGGGCGGCTCTCGACCGTCATCGGCGAGCTCGGCCTCAAGAGCGACAAGTACTATCGCCAGCTCATGTCGACTCGCGACGGCGAGCCTCTCGAAGAGAAGTTATGGAACGACTCCAGCCCAAGCACCAAGCAGCTCGTCTTGGCCTACACCCGCGGCGTCAACGCCTGGCTTGCCGACATGCGCGCCAACCGCAACGGCGCGGCTCTGACGCGCGAATACTTCTTCCTGTTGATCGACCGCGAGGTCATCCCCGACTGGGAGCCCACCGACACCATGGCGCTAGCGCTCAATATGTTCGCCATGCTCTCTCTCGACGACGATCTCGACACGCTGCGCGGGGAAGCCGCCGCGACCCTCAGCGCCGAGGCCAACTGGGACCTCTTCGGGCTCAGCCCCGCCACCAGCGCCGCGATCCTGCCAGCTTCCGGCATCGGCACCCAACGCCCTGAGCTCTTCGACATCGAAGGCCTGCGTGACGTGCAAAAACGCCTCGCCCCCGCCCGCACCGCCCTGGCCATGGCGCGCCAATGGGTCGACAGCATTCCCGGACGCCCCAGCCACCAGCAACATCAGCTCGGCTCCAACAACTGGGCCCTCTCGACCAGTCGAACCAGCACGGGACATGCGCTGCTGGCCAACGACCCCCACCTCGGCCTCTCCAATCCCGCCATCTGGTTCTTCATGGAGCTCGACTCCAAGACCAACGGCACAGGCTCCCTCCACGTCGTCGGCGCCTCCATTCCCGCCGCACCGTTCATTCTCCTCGGACACAACGAGACCATCGCCTGGGGCGAGACCGTCGCCAACTACGACCTCACCGACGTCTACATCGAGCAACTCAACGACACCAACGACGCGGTCATCGTCAACGGCGCCGAGATCCCCATCCTGACCAAGGAACACACCTTCCAAGTCAGCAAGAAGCCTTCTGTCGTCGAGACCCTCGAGTGGGTTCCGGCGCACGGCCCCGTACTCTCCAAAGACCTCGTGAACCACACCGCCGTTACCGTGCGGTGGGTCGCCTTCGACGGCTGCTCGGACATCGACGCCTTCCAGGAGCTCAACACCGCCGCCAACGTCGATGAGGCCATCGTCGCCTTCTCGAAGATCCAGTGCGTAAACCAGAACTTCGTCGTCGCCGACACCAGCGACAACATCGCCTGGGCTCCGCACATCCATCTGCCGCAGCGCCCTTGGGCCTCGTCCACCGTCGCTCCCTGGCTTCCACTGCCCGGCGACGGAACGGCCGAGTGGAGTGGTTGGGTCGCCGACGCCGACCTGCCCAGCATGCTCAACCCGCCCAACGGCTTCATCGGCACCGCCAACCACGCCTTCGACAACAGCGCCATGGACGGCGACCCCACCAACGAGACCCACCCCTACTGGCAAAACGGCGCCGCCGCCGGCTACCGCGGACAACGACTCGTAGACCTCGTCGAGGCCGGCGGAAACGCCCACACCCCGCAGACCATGATGGACATGCAACACGACAAATACTCGCTCTGGGGCGAGACCATCGTGCCGCCCATCCTCGCCGCCGCTGGCAGCCAGACCCTCACCGCCAACGGCCAGAAGATCGCCGACGCCTTGCAAGCCTGGGACTACGAGTGCCCCACCGGCCTCATCGGCGTCGATCCCAAAACCGCCACGCTGGACCCCGACCCCGCCGTTGCAGCCTCCTCCATTGGCTGCCTCGCCTTCCACGCCCTCACCTTCGCCCTCAAAGACGCAGCCTACGACGACGAGCTGCAGGCAGTCGGCCTGAGCTCCGACAACCTCTCTGGCACCCAGACCATGGTCGTCTTGACCCATGCCCTGGCCACCCCGCAGGTCCTGCTCACCGGAGACACCCTCTGGGATGACGTCGACACCGCGGGGACCGTCGAGACCAAGGACGAGCTCATCGCCGCCGCCATGGACGTCGCCGGCACCCAGCTCGCCGAGCTACCCTGTCTGCCGGATGGCCCGAGCCCTTGTACGCCGCTCCTCGGTGCCGACACCAACGAGTGGCGCTGGGGACGAGTCCACACCGTCTCCCTCGCCTCCATCTTCCAAAACTTCGGCCTCGCCGCCTACAACAATGGCCCCTTCATTTCAGGCGGCGGGGCGGGCACCCTCGACGTCGCCCACCCTGGCCGAGACTTCACCTTCGGGCACGGTCCCTCCCTGCGCATGGTCAACGAGTTCACCGGCACCGGCATCAACTCCTGGTTCCAGCTCCCCGGCGGTCAAAACCTCGCCTACGACTCCCCCCACTGGGGCGATCTGATGCTCCTCTGGCTCTCCAGAACCCCGTCGAAGCTCCTCTTCGACCGCGCCGAAGTCACCGCTGGGGCCGAGTCCACCGACACGTTCAACCCCGCTCCGTGAGCCGCTTCGACCTCAACCTCCTCCTC
>PFUG01000143.1:0-7881 GCA_002789955.1 Deltaproteobacteria bacterium CG_4_9_14_3_um_filter_63_12
TGATTCGCGCTCGACCGCCAGAAGAAACGCTAGGTTCACACCTCGACGATGAAGATCGACGAGATGTGTACAAACTCCAGCCCTCTACCACTTCGTGGGAGAGGCCCCCGGCGCGGAGCGCCGACACAGCATTAGCCCCCGGCAGCTTGCTGCCGGGGGTACGGTAGCCCCCTCGCTCGAGGCGCGGAGCGCCGACACAGCATTATTAGCGGCTGCGTAGCAGGAAGATCTGTACAAACTCCAGGGGGCGCAGCGTGCTGCGCCCAGACAAGCCTCGACTGAGAGCATGGGGCATCTATGGACACCCGTACGTGTAGGTGGTGGTGCGCCCCTCGGGGTCGGTCTCGGTGAGCATGTTGCCATCAGCGCCGTAGGTGTAGGTCCTGGATGTCCCGTCGGAGTATGTCTCGGTGAGCATGTTGCCGTTGGCGTCGTACGTGTGGGTGGTGACATCCCCATTGTAGTATGTCTCGGTGAGCATGTTGCCGTCGGCGTCGTAGGTGTAGGTCCAGGTGACATACCCATAGGAGTCTGCCCAGGTGAGCTTATTGCCGTCGGCGTCGTAGGTGTAGGTGCTCCCGTCGGGGCCTGTCTCGGTGAGCATGTTGCCTTCGGCGTCGTAGGTGTAGGTGGTGACTTCCCCATTGGAGTATGTCTCGGTGAGTTTGTTGCCGTCGGCGTCGTAGGTGTAGGTGGTGGATGTCCCAAGAGAGTCTGTCTTGGTGAGCACGTTGCCATCGGCGTCGTAGGTGTAGGTGAGGGTGAGGGTGACTTCCCCATTGAATGTTTCCCTGACCTCGTTCCCGTTGGCATCGTAGGTCCGGGTGATGGCGAATCCCTCGGGGGCCGTCTCGGTGACGCATGTACTTGTATCAGCGCTCGTATCGGCTCTCGTGCTCGTGTCAGCGCTCAGTGTCGACGGTTCATTATCACAAGCGCCCAGCACACACACGAACACCAACAGGCTCATCTGAATCAGCTTTCTCATCTCCCCCCTCATAGCTCGCAGCTTGAACAATCAAACCTATGGGGGCCTCCCAGGTCCGGTCCATCGCAGGCTTCGCTTTGGTTGCGGACCCCATCGCCACCTTCAGCACCCGAGGCGCCCCAAACTCCACCTCGAACGTCCCCTCCGACTGCACGTAGCTGTCCACCACCACGAAGAGCTCCAACGGCTCCGTGCCCCTGAGGTTGGCGAGCACGATCGACTCCTTGCCTGTCGCCGTCTGGTCGCTCCCCGCGACACAATTGCGGGCGAGCTTGGTGCATTCGGTCGTGGCGTAGAGGATCAGGTCGGCATTGGCGCTGGCCGCCTTCACGTCAACGAGCCGTCCGGCCGGCACCATGACCGCGAAGACCACCTCCGCCCCGGTCGCGAAACTGGCGGTGCAGCTGCGCCAAGTCGGGTCGAGGCCGTTGACTCGGTCCGCGAAGCTCCCCTCGACCTTGGCGGGAAGCTCGATGCGGATCGGATCGGCGCAGTCCTCTCCGTCGAAGGGAGCTCGGCACCACGAGGGCACTCCGCTGCACTTCGAGCCGGGCTCCACCTCGCAGGCCGCCGAGCAGCCGTCGCCAGCGACCTCGTTGCCGTCGTCGCAGCGCTCTTCGGCGAGGAGCACTCCGTCGCCGCAGCGTCGGCTGGCGAGCCCGAGGACCTCGACGGGCGTTGGCTTCTCGTCGGAATCTCCGTTGCCCAGCTGGCCCGAATAGTCGGCTCCCCAGCAGCGCACTTCGCCGCTGGCGAGCCGAGCACAGGTGTGATCGAATCCAGAGACGAGCTCGACGGCGTTGTCAATTCCGGTGACGCGGACCGGTTTCTGACGCAGCGCTTGGATCCCATCGCCGAGCTGCCCGTCACTGTTCGAACCCCAGCAAACGACGTCCCCGCTGCGCAGTCTGGCACAAGTATGTCGAGTGCCTGCAACGAGCTGGACCGCGTCGGTCACGAACGCGGCGGTGGGAGAAGATTCCACCTCCCAGCCACCGTTGCCGAGCTGACCATCCGTGCCATCGCCCCAACAGGACACCTCGCCACGAGCCCGCAAGGCGCAGGTATGGCCCCAGCTTGCGACGATATCGACCGCGTCATTAATCCCGGCCACTGGGGTGGGCGAGGCTGTGGGTTCGAAGCTTCCAATCCCGAGCTGACCTGCGCTGTTTTGTCCCCAACACTCGACCGTGCCCTTTGAGCGCACGGCGCAGACATGGGACTCCCCCGCAGCCAATCGGACCGCATCGTCGAGACCCACGACCTCGACGGGACCTGTTCGTGGCTCTGTGCTTCCGTCGCCGAGCTGCCCGTAGTAGTTTGCTCCCCAACACTTGACGTGCCCAGAGGAGAGTCGTGCGCAGGAGCTATACCCCCCAGACGAGAGCTCGACGACCTCGCCGAGGTCGGGGATTGGCGTCGGGGCCGTCTTATCCAACCTGACGATGCCGCTCTGGTTCTCCGGTCCCCAACAAACGACCGCGTTCGAGGGGTCTCGAGCGCACGCGTGCCAATAGCCTGCGGCGACCTCGGTGAACGGGTCGAACATTGGGAATGGCACGGGAACGAAGCGATTTTCGTTGCCGACGGCCTCTGGCCCGCCGAAGTAGTTCTCGCCCCAGCACAAGGTTTCGCCCGCGGCCTGTCTTGCGCAGGTCCAGTTCGCGCCGCTGTAGAGCTCGGTCGCCGAGTCGAGCTCCTTCACTTGGACGGGGAGCATGCTCCGCTCTTTGCTCTCGACCTGCTCTCCCCAATAGAACACACGGCCATCGGCGACCCGAGCGTAGGTTCGTTTGAACCCCGCGACAATCTCGACGATGTCATTCAGACCCTCGACAGGGAGAGCAGTCGCTGAGCTTCCCTCGCTCCCACTGCTCACGCGTCCCCAGCAAGCGGCGCTCCCGTCGGCGAGGAGCGCGCAGGCGTTGCTGAACCCTGTAGAGAGGTCGGTGGCCTGAGCACCCAATCCGATGGGGACCAACACGCTCCCAGGGGTCTCTTTGGCGTCGCCGCGAGGCCGACTTCGGTTGCCCCAACACACCACCGAGCCATCCCCTTTTCGCGCACAGGTGTGCATATCGCCAGCTTCGATCTGGACCGCGTCCTCCAACCCAAAGACCTGCACAGGTTCTCGGCGGTCGGTGAACGTGCCGTCGCCGAGCTGTCCGCTGGCGTTCCAACCCCAGCAAACGACCTCCCCCGTGGAGACGCGGGCACAGGTGTGGGAGCCGCTGGTGGAGAGCTCCACCACATCCGAGAGCCAGGCCAATCGCTGCGGGGTCGCGTAGCGCTCCTGCGTGCCGACCATCCCGAGCTGTCCGAAGCCGTTGTCGCCCCAGCATGAGACCCCGGTGTCGCGGTGAAGCACACAAGCGTGTCGACTCCCGACGACGACCTGAACGGCGTCGTCGAGCCCCGCAACAGGCACGGGCGTCTGCGGGGTCAGCTTGCTCCCTCCGAACTCCCCGAAGTGCTGGTCACCCCAGCACACGACCGTCTCATCCGCGCGGCGGGCACAAACCTGTCGCCCGCCCGCCGCGAGCTCCACCGCGTCGGTGAGGTTGGGTACTGGGACGGGCGACTCGTGAGCCTCGCCGTCTCCGATATTTCCCCAGCAGAGCACACTGCCCGAGGCGAGCAGCGCACAGGTCGGCCCCATCCCAGCGACGAGCTGGACGACGTCTCCGCAAACTCCATTGAGGCAGGGAACATTCGGCGCACACGAGACCGCACAGGTCGCGGTCGCTTCGAGCTGTTTGCTCGTTCGAAGTGGGTTGGCGGCGTCCGCGACGCGCTCGGCCGCCCCGCTGGTCGCCTCGAGCGTCAACAAGAACAGCCTCGCAATCTTGCAGACCTCTCGCTGGGACGCCAGCCGGCAGACCTTGGCCAGCGGCGCCCTGACGGTGGCCGCAGGCTGCGCTTTGGTGCCTCTTATCCCCTGCGCCAGCGCGACCCCATGCAGCAGACAGCCCCACGGCTCTCCAGCGGCGCAGGCCACCTCGGCGAGGTCGGCTCCACACGCCTGGCGCTCGCTGTCGGATTCGAAGAGGAGCCCGCTCGCCTGCCCCGAACACCCTTCGACCAGCCCCAACCCACAGGCGCGCACGGCCAAGGCCGAGTAGCCGTCGGGGCTCGCGCCTGCGCCTTTGAGCGCCTCCGCAGCGCCTAGACACGACAACGCGTCGCCCTCCCGACAGGCGTCGAGGCAGGCGTCCACGTCAGGGCTACAGGGATTTTCGTCGGAGTCCGTGAGGGTCTTGGCCTGTCGGGTCTGCTCGAGCGGGCAGGACTCGTAGGGAAAGAGCCACTCGGGTTCGTCTTCGAGCCGCTCGAGTGCAAGCTCGCGACTGCGCTTGGCGTCCTCTGGCGAGTAGGTCTGCAGCTGGAAGGAGTCCAAGAACCCTTCTTGCTTTGCGACGGCCTCGGGTGATGCACCACTAGGCACCACGGCAACAACAGCGTATTGGACGGAGTCTGCCCACACCAAGAAGCCACTTTGCTCTCCCCCAACCTGCGATAGGCGATAGCGTCGGCCAGGAAACGATGCAATTTCAACGACGCTCGAGTTCACCACTGGGCTGCCCGTTTCCTGGTCGGGAGTGGCGAGCTGGGCATCGAATAAGGCGTCGATGCGGCTCCCGGGGCTCGACGGTATTGGCAATATCGCCACTGGAACCGGCTGCTCCATCACGACGTAACTGCCGTCTCGGGTGGTCGCCACCCGCATCGCTTGACTGTAGCCCTGGTCCGAGACGGTCTGCCATTCGGGCTCGACCGGCCAGTCGACCGTGTACTTCGTGACCTTCGAGGTTGGGAGCATCGCCCACTCTGGCGGCGGCTCGAGCACCACGAGCTCGTCCGCCAACGGGACCCGCTCTACCGTGTAGCCAAGTCGACGAAGTTGGGCCGGGAGGGAGTGCTCTCCTTCGAAATGGGGCTCATCGATCACCACGAAGGGCCGCTCTCCGGTCTCGAGCAGCGCGTCGAGGCGGCTCGCCAACACCCCATATCGGGTCGCGTTCACGAGGGCGGAGTACTCGTCGAATTTCTGCTGGAGGGCGGTCTGAGGGCAAGACCCTTCCTTCGAGCACGCCGAGAAGAGCAGGTCGACATGCTCCGCACCCGGCGAGTAGCTGCGCTCGAGCTCGCTCAGCGTGCCCCGAAGCAGGTCCACCTCCACTTCGACGTCGACGGTGTTCATGGCCGCCTGATGTTCGTCGAAAGTCATGAGCGCATGGACCGGGCGCGTTCCTCGCGAGACCGCGACGAAATAGAGCGAGCCGCTCGCCTTTTCGAGCTCATCCGCGTTCACCCCGAAGGCCTGCATCAGCAGGAGGAACACCGTCGCCGCACGGCTGTGGCTAAGATCCGTTGTCTCAGCCCCCAAGACATCGAGCCAGGACTGGACCCGCGCCAAGTCGTCCTCGCCGATGTGCTCGACCAAGAGGCTTCCATCGGAGTAGAGCCCGTTGCGTCGGTCGACCTCAACCAGCTCCAGCAGCGGCGTCGCGCCGAGATCCACCTCGAGGGCCAGAGAGCTCGACGCCGCGAAGGCGAGGGCCACCTCTGCGTCGACCTCTGGTGCGGCGAACTCCACCGCAGGGCTGCTCAACAGCCACGCCACCGGCTCGGCCTTCGACGGAGACGAGATCCGATAGAGCACGTTGTGGTCCGGTGCGCGGCTGGGCGCGCTGGCGCATCCGGCGAACGTCAGGGCGATGAGCACACGAACGCAGAATGAAACCCGCATCTCTCCCCCCCGAGACCTCAGTCGCGTTGTTCGATTCACAGTGCCCAGACAGTAGACCGGCCGCGGCCTCAGTTCAAGCTGACGAAATTCGACCGCCTGGCGGCCAAGATGCACCTCGCCCGACCTCGTGCCACTTGGCGCGAGCGCATGGCGCGCCCGGCGTCCAAGCCCCAAGCGGCAACCCGACTCACCATCGCCCCCCCTGACAGGTTGCCAACTCCGTCCGGATCGCCTACCGGTGAGACGTGCACCGCATCGTCAACGCCAGTCCCAGCGAGACCACGACACTGGACAGTAAAGTGTCCTTTGGATTCCGGCCACTCCTCGCCACCTTTCTGCTGCTGGCGCTCCTGCCCAGTGTCGCGCTCGCCCAAGACCACACCGCCCCCGGCGCCCTCGATGGCCAGGTGCTCGCCCGCGGACGCCGCGAACCGCTGGCCGGAATGGCCGTCGTGCTCAGCTGTGGGGAGCTCGAGCGCCAAGTCTACAGCGACGCCGACGGCCGCTTCGCAGTCGCCGACCTCGAGCCCTGCCGATGGCTTGGGGCTTGGACGGACGGGAACCGAAGCCGTCGTCGGCGCCCCGAGCCGAACCGAGGGAGCGGGTGACCACAGGCCACCCCGGTCACGCCTTCCTGCCCGCCCGAATGAAACTTCGAGAGTCTGGGAACAAGATTTCAAAAAAATGCCCCCGCACCCGTGACATCCACAGCCTCCTTTTGCTACGGTTCGCTCGTCCCAAAACCCGAACCAGGAGGGTGCCCCGTGACTGTCCAGCTCTCTGACTTCATCAACCTCTACACTCTGCCTTGCGGCCGCGCGCTCTACGCCGCTCGTCAGGTCCAGGCCATTGCGCGGGACCTCAACCTGCCTCTCATCGAGGTCCCCGCCGAGGTCTTCTTTGACGTGGCCAACGACGCCCACAACCTAGAGTTCAGCTACCGCACGGCAAAGGTTCAACCCCAATATGGCCCGCTCGCCACGAAGCTCGACAACGAGCTCGACCGAGGGCTCGGCGCTTTCGACCGTGCCATTGGCAATTACGAAGACCTTGCCAACAGCGCCGACACTGAGCCGGAGCTAACCGACGCCTACAATCTCCTCGCCCGCGAGGCCTTCCCCCGTGGCGTGACCCACATCACGCTCATGTCCTTCCCCGAGGAGTGGGAGGAGGTCGGCAAGCTTCTGCCCCGGCTGCAAGGCAATGGCGATTTGGCCGGTGCGGTGGCCCGGCTCTCGCTTCAACCCTTCGTGGCAAAGTTGGCGAAGACGCACACGGCGTTCGGCGCCGAGCTGAAAAAGACCCCGAAGGTCGACGGGCCCACTTTTGACCAGATTCGAGCCGCCCGGGCGGCGATTCAGACTCGCGCCCGTCAGCTCGTCGCCGTGGTCTTGGGCACGTTCCCGCTGGACGACGACGACAGCGTCACCAAGCGCGGCCTCCTGCTCGAACCGCTGACCGCGCAACAGCGCGCCATCGCCGCGACCTACAAATCGAGACGCACCGCGACCGATGTGAACCCGGAAACGGGTGAGGTCACTGAGCTGGTCGAGTAGACCTTGGCCCTCACCCCCCAACCCCCTCTCCCACTTCGTGGGCGAGGGGGAGTCCAGCTTTCGTGGTCGACTTGGGGTCTGTGATGGCGTCTTGACTCGTAATTCGACAAAAAGTCCCTCCCTCGGCCGCTCGTTTTGAGGGTCGAGGCTCAGCAAACCAACTCTCGGTCTTTCATGGGGGGCTTCGAGGCTCAGCAAACCCGACCCGTGGTCTTTCATGGTGAGCTTCGAGGCTCAGCAAACCGACTCTCGGTCTTTCATGGTGGGCTTTGAGGCTCAGCAAACCCGACCCGTGGTCTTTCATGGTGAGCTTCGACGCTCAGCAGGCCGACCTGTGGTCTTTCATGGTGAGCCTCGAGGCTCAGCAAACCGACCCTTGGTCTTTCATGTAAGCGGCCCCCCAAACGCCTCGACCACCTCGTCCGCGTCCCGGCCGGCGATGGCCTTGCCGATGGCCCTCTCCACCAGGTCAAGGAGCTGACAGGGCGTGCGCGGATGGCGTGCGCGGATGAGCGGATGGCGGATGGCGTGCGCGGATGGCGGGAGCGGATGGCGTGCGCGGGTGGCGTGCGCGGGTGGCGAGGAGC
>PFUG01000143.1:7977-9029 GCA_002789955.1 Deltaproteobacteria bacterium CG_4_9_14_3_um_filter_63_12
TGGCGGGGAGCGGATGGCGGGGAGCGGATGGCGGGGAGCGGATGGCGGGGAGCGGATGGCGGGCGGCGCATGGCCACCGCCTCTTCTCATCGACCGGGGCCGCCCGTTCACCAGCAATCGCGCGCTATCAATTATACGGGGAATTCGGGGGAGTGGCCTCGCCGGGCGTCCGCTGGACCGGCGAACGCAAGACAACAGTACCACGGGCGGGCGCGCGGCGCGATAGCCTCCGACGGCCCCGCGAAGCGGGTATGTCCAACCCCTGGCTATGACCGTTGGCCCGCATGGCGGGCCGCTTCGGCACCCCATCGAGCGACGCCGCGAAGCGGCGATCGGGCCACCCGAACCCAGGGCTTGAAACCCCTGGCGCCGGGGGTTTCAACCCCCGGCGTCTCGGCCTCGCTGGTATTCAGTTGGCGACGCAGAACCGGTTCGAACAGACGGGCAGCAGCGGGTCTGTGCAATCCTCGTTCTTGTCGCATTGGACGCAGAGTTGGTCCTTACAGACCGGCGAGTTGACGTCTGTGCAGTCGGCGCTCGTGTCACACCCAACGCAGGTCTCACCCTTGCAGACCGGAGTGTTTCCGCCGCAGTCCGAGCTCACGACGCAGCCCACGCATTTGCCGTCGTCCTTACAGACGGGCGCTGCGGCGCCGCAGTGGTCGTTGTCGAGGCACTCGACGCATTTGGCGCGGTCGAGATCGCAGAAGGGGTGGTCGCTCGTGACGCACTGGCTGTTGGAGTCACAGGCTTCATGGCACTTGTGATCGCCCTCGCACACTTCGCCAGCGCCGCAGTGGCTGTCGATGAGGCACTCTTGGCACTTGCCCTCCTGCAGGTCGCAGACGGGGTTGGCCAGCGGGCAGTTGTTGTTGCTGGCGCACTCTGAACATTGGGCGTGGGTGGGCTCGCAGACGGGCTTCTGGGAGTCGGTGCAGTCGTTGTTCGACACACACCCGATGCACTGCCCAGTGTCGGTGTCGCAGAATTCTTGGTCCTTGTTGCAGTCCCCATTGGCGGCGCAGGCGGGGTGGCACTTGAAGTCTCGCGGG
>PFUG01000143.1:9048-15682 GCA_002789955.1 Deltaproteobacteria bacterium CG_4_9_14_3_um_filter_63_12
CGCAGCGGCCGTTCACGCCGCACTCTTCGCAGCGGCCTTGGACGCAGGCGGGTTTGCCGCCACCGCAGTCGTTGTTGTCCCGGCACTCGACACACCCCAGGGTGCCTTCGCAGCCAAAGGCGCACTGGCTGCCGCTGACCAGACAGGTGTTGGAGGAGGATGAGGAGGAGTCGTCGCAGCCAAGGGTGAACAAAGCGAGCGGGATGAGCACAGCATTCAGAAGCGTCGATGCTTTCATGGGAGTTCCTGCCTGTGGGGGTTCTTGACCAAAGCAGTGTATCCATCGTGTCATGGGTCGGCAACGCATTGCGGAAAAACTCCACCCGAATCCAAGAAGAAAGCCAAAGGGGGTCCGGGGGACAAAGTCCCCCGGCGGGTCAGGGCAGAGCCCTGCTCCCCGAATGAATTTGTAAGGAAGCTGGGGATCTACGCCCCCTCGGCCACGCGCTGGGTCAACTCAGCGATCACCTCTTCGAAGGCCCGGCTCAGCCGGGTCTGATCGCGGATGATGGCGATTTGCGGCCAGGTGGCCTGCTCGCCCAAGTGGATGTAGAGCTTCAGCCGCTCGAGATCGGGGTTGGACAGCATGCGTCGGACTCGAGTTGAGGAGCTTGCGCTCCCTGATAATCTCCGCAGGGCTGGCCAGCTTCAGGGCGTCGACGTGAATGCGCTCGGGGTGGGCAAAGAGTTCGGCGAGTTCTGCATCGGTGCGGGTGCAGGTCACGGCGGCGACGATGGCACCCATGCTGGAGCCCGAGATGACGGTCGGGAGCAGTCGCTGCTCCCAGAGCGCCTTGATGACGCCCATGTGGTAGATGCCGAAGGCGAGCCCACCGCTGAGGATGAGCGCGGTGCCGCCGAAGTTGTGGGCCGCTTGCTGGAAGTTTTGGAGCTTCTCCTCGAGCGGCAGAGACGGAGTGTCGTGCTCGCAGATGAAGCGCATGGCGCGCTCGACCTCTTCGAGGTAGGCGCCGATCAGGCGTTTGGTGCCGGTGTGCGCGTGAGAGTAGAGGTCTGGGCTGCTGATCTCGCCCAGATGGCGGTGGAGGCTCTCCTGGATGGTGCGAGCCAACGGGCCGACCTGTGCGGTCTCGCGGAGGTCGCGCAACTTGGCAAGGTGCTCGGCGAGGAGCTCATAGTGGTAGAGCTTCGAGGTGGGGTCTTCGCGCCAGATGTCGTTGTGCCCGACCCGGTCGAGGGCCTCAGCGGCGGCAAACCAGTCGTCATAGGTCTGTGCCTCCTGCATGGCGTGCCGCAGTTTTCGGGCCTGACCGAATAGGCTCATTGGGAACTCCGTGGTATCGAGGCGTCCGCGGTCACTCCTGCCAGCGTGCTCTCGAGGTCCTGCGCAGCGCGCAGCTTAGCCCAGTTTGCGTCCCTGTTCACCTTGTTGGGCAATAATCGGGATAGACAGATGTCGAACGTAATCTCCGCGGGTGCTTCCTGGGCGTTGTAACTAGCCGAGCGCAAAGCCGTTCCCGCCGAGGAGGCGTGCAGCTGGGGCTCGCGGCGGGGATGGGCTCCCTTGAGGCGATGGTGCGAGGGATTCTCGGCGTCTGAGACACTCGGATTTTCGCGCGCCACTCGGCACCGAGCTGAATCGAAGCGAGTCAGCTGGCGTGCTTACGTGCGAGCGACTCTCGCTCGCTTCCCAGCCCTCGGCGTTGGCGCTCGAGCGTGAGCTGTCCGATGGCCGAGAAGCTGGGACCTGCGGCCGGCGGGCAGAGCAAATCGTTGGCGAAGAAGATGGAAGAAGGAGGCGGACTCGTTCGTTGCCGTGAACGCAAGGGGTCTCGTCGGTTCCGGAACACGTCTTTGCCGGCGCTCCCCATCCGCCCTTCCTCATCGTCGTCCCGCCCAGGTACGGCGCCATCTTGTCGAGGTTTTATGAGCCTCAAATGGGAGGCTTCTCCGTGTTGCCGGTGTGGGCAGGGAGGCCGACTCGTTTTCGGAACGAGCTCGGGCCGCCTGGTGTTTGGCGAAACTGGAGATAGAAGCGAGGCGAGCGATGCGCTCGAGCGCTACAGCGCACGGAACGCTGGCAAGTTCTGTCGGGACCAAACTGTTGTCTCGGCCCCCGAGGACGCCCACCGGCACACGTGCCCGGTCCTCAGCTCGGCTCCTGTGCGCAAACGTTCGAACAGCGCCGTGCACCTCACCGACGAGTCGTTCATCGAGTCATTGTTGAGCACGTCGATGGACGGGGTGTTGGTCACTGAGGTGTCGGGCACGGTCATCATTGCCAACAAGGCCTTCGCTCAGTTCTTTGGTCAGGACAATGCGGCGCTCGTCAACACCCCCCTCGCCGATTGGATTTGCCGGATGGGCCGACTGGCCGCGAGCGCCTGGGCGGACCTCGAGCGTCGACTGCTGGTCGAGGGACGCTGTCCGGGCGCAGCGATCAGCGCCCAATTTGGCGACGTGACGAGGCACTTCAGCGTCAGCGCCTCGCTCTCGAAGCCCGTTCAGACAGGGGTTCCGGAGGCGATCATCTCCATTTGGCGCGACGTCAGCGAAGAGCGCCGGGCCGAGCAATACCTGCAAAGCCACGTCGAGAGACTCAGAAGTGCGCAGCGAGTCGCTCGCATCGGCTTCTTCGAGTGGAATCTGGACTCGACCAACGCCTACTGCTCGCCAGAGCTCTGCAAGATGGCTGGCTTCGAACCCAAGTCAGGTGAGCAAGACTTGTTCGAGCTGATTCATCCTGACGATCGCCGTGCGGTTCGCGACCGGTTGTACGCGGTCATCGAGTCCGACAACGGGGTCGAATTCGAACACCGCATGGTGACGCAAAATGGGGAGGTGATCTGGGTCCACACTGACGCCGAGTGGGTCGTGGTGGGCGACCACCCGGTCGTCATCGGCACGACCATGAACATCACGGAGCGCAAGCACGCCCAGGCCTTGGCCGAGCGACATACCCTGCAGCAGCAGTTGCTCAATGAAACGAGCCAACGTGCGCTCACTGGTCAGCGACTCGACGAGCTTAGCCATCACGTTGCGCTCTGCCTCGAGAGCCAACTTCAGCTCGAAACTATCGTGGTCTTGCAGCGCCTGGACGACACCTGGACGACCATCGTCAGCGTTGGCTCCTTCTCGAAGGAATTGGAGCGCACCTCAGTCCGCTGGGCGCGGGAAGCTCCCCAGGTCGAGCGGGTCGTCGAGATGGACCTCGCCGCTGGCCGAGGGCTCTCCATTCTGATCGGCTCCGCTTCGAGCCTGTGGGGCCTGATCATTGGCTATCGAAACTCCAAGGCCCCCCTCCAAGGCGACCAAATCCAATTCGTGCAAGCGTTGGCCGATATCTTGGGCCAAGCCGTGCGCCGCAGCTCAGCCGAGAGCGAGACCGCCCACGCTTTGGTCCGAGCCGTGCGGGCGCGAGACGAGTCCGACCAGCTCGTCAAAGCCTCAAAGGCCATTCTCGGCGGCGACGACTTCGAGCAGACCGCCAAGGAGATCTTCGACCTTTGCAAACAATCCATTGGTGCTACAGCCGGGTACATGACGCGCCTCGATCGCGAGCGGCAGCTCGATGTCCTCATCGTGCAGGACGGTCTCGAGGTCCCAGAGAGCCTCCCGGTCACCGACTTCATGCGACGTGCCTACGAGAGGGGAACGGCCTGCTTCCAGCATTCTCCAGAGGGCGCCCCGGACAGTGAAGAGACCCTCATAGTCCCCCTGCGCTCAGGCAACGTCCCCATGGGCCATCTGGCCTTCACTGGTAAGCCCACGTCGTTCGACGATGACGACGTCCGACTCGCAGCCGCCTATGCCGAGCTCGCTTCGATCTCACTCCGCAAGTTCCAAATCGAGGAGGCCCAGCGCCACGCGGTCGCCCTTAACTTGGCCGTCGCGGAGTCGTCGATTCGCTTCCTCGAGAGCGACGACCTGCGCCGCACTGCCGAGATCGTCGCCGAGCAGGCTGTGCTGCTCACCGACGCCGAGTTCGGGTTCTTGCTCAATCTCGACGACAAAGGCGAAGTCCGGGTTCTGGCCCATTTTGCTCCCACCTCGTCAGGGAAGGACCCAGACGAGCGAGCGAACGATGACCACCTTCGGGGGCTCGTGCCTGAGGCCATAATGTCGGAGGTCTTGCGACGCCGTGTCGTCCTGACCAATCATTACTCCTCGCTGTCGAACACCATCAGCGTCATCGATGCGCTCCTCATCGTGCCCATCCGCAAAGGGGAAGCGGTGGTCGGGGCGATCGCCTTGGCCAACCGTCCGGGCGGCTTCACCTCCAGAGAGCGGGTCGCCATCGAGCTTCTCGCCAACGCTGCCGCCATGGTTTTGAAGTCGGTCGCCGATACGGAGAAGAAACGATACGTCGAGGAGCAGCTCCGACAAGGTCAGCGCATGGAGTCCATCGGGCGACTGGCGGGTGGCGTGGCCCATGACTTCAACAACCTGCTGACCGTCATTCTCTCCAGTGCTGAGCTGATCTCGAACGAGATTCACGAGACTGACCCCATAAGCCTCGACATCGAGCAGATCCGTGAGGCGGGTTTGCGCGCCGTTGGACTCACTCGCCAACTCCTCACCTTCAGTCGCAAGCAGGTTCTCCAGCCCGAGGTCCTCGACCTCAACGTCGCCGTCAGCGACCTCGAGCGGATGTTGCATCGGCTCATCGGCGAGAACATAGAGCTCGTCACCCGAGCGTGCGACAGTGAAGCCCTCGTCGAAGCCGACCGTGGCCAGCTCGATCAGGTCATAATGAACCTGGTGATCAACGCCCGCGACGCCATGCCCGCGGGCGGACGGCTCACCCTCGAGACCTTCACCGCCGAGCTGCCCAATCCAAACCTACGAGGCTCCGCCGAGCTGCCCCCTGGCCACTACGTGGGGCTGCGCGTCCGAGACACCGGCGAGGGTATGGACGCGGAGACGCTGGAGAGGGTGTTCGAGCCCTTCTTCACGACCAAACCCACGGGCAAAGGGACGGGGCTGGGCTTGGCGACGGTCTACGGCATTGTCCGACAGAGCCGTGGCGCCATCTCGGTCGAGAGCAAACCCGGCGTGGGCACCTCGTTCGAGATTTTGCTGCCAAACGAAAAGGCGTGCCCCACACCCGAGTCGAAACCCATTGGCCTCGCCGACCACGGCAACGAGACCATCCTCATCGTCGAGGACGAGGAGGTGGTGCGCCGGCTCGCGGTGCGCATCCTGGAGATGCGCGGCTATCGCGTCATCGCCGCCAAGAACAGCCTCGAGGCCCTCGACATCGGCCTGAGCTACCCCGACAAGATTCACCTCCTCCTCTCTGACGTGATCATGCCAGGCACCAACGGCAAGGAGACCGCCGAGGTGCTCCTACGCCAACTTCCTGACCTGAAGGTCCTCTTCATGTCCGGCTACAGCGACGAGGCCATCAACCTGTATGGAGTCGATGACTTCGCCATCAACTTCATCCACAAGCCCTTCACGATCGACGGCTTATCCACCAAGGTTCGAGAGGTATTGGACCATTGATGAGCGGTCAGGTCTGGCTCTTGCGACGAGGGATGCTGCCCATGCGTCCCACCACCGCGTCGCAGAGAGCCTGGGTGAGCTCGTCGTCGGTGTTCATCACGAACGCACCCTGATGCACGACCTTCTCCCCAATGGGAGGACCCGCGAGCACGAGCACGCTCAGAGACTCGTCGTCGCTGGCTCGCACCGTCAGCAGCGCGCCGCTCTGCCTTTTGAAGCTCACCAACGAGTGAGCCTCTGCGGACCGTCGCTCCACACCGAACTCGCCCTTCCCTTCTAGGACATAGGCAAAAGCCGTGTCGCCGGGGGGAATCGGTTGTTCCAGTCGGGAGCCAGGTGCCAAACGAACGTGGAGATAGGTGATGGGCACCTGAGTCGCGATATGGGCTAGCTTTCCCATGCAGCGACCCGACAAGATGCGCACGTCGAGCGTGCCGTCCTCTGAGCGATAGTGCGGCACATGACCGGCTCTCACGATGTTTAGCTTAGGCGCAATCCACTTGGACGCCGCTGGCAAATTCACCCACAGCTGGACGCCGTGCATCGTCCCGCCGTTCTCGCGAATCGACGGCAACGGCATCTCACTGTGCACCATCCCTGCGCCAACTGTGAGCCACTGAAAGTCGCCGGGTTCCAGCGCCCCTTCGTTGCCGAGAGAGTCCCGCAGCTCCAGCCCACCCTCCAGGATGTAGGTCACCGACTCGAAGCCTCGATGGGCGTGATCCGGAAAACCGACGGCCTTGCCAGGGCCGAAGGTGTTTGGGCCTGTCTCGTCGAGCAACACGAAGGGATCCAGGAGGCTGAGCTGTGGAGAGGGAAAGGGTCGATGGACTCGCACGCCAGCACCCTCGAGCTGCGTGTTGGCCTTGAATACCGACTCGACGAGCCTGGCCTTGGCGGGCTTTCGCTCGACGAGGTTCAATGAGGCGAAGACACTCTTCATGGCTCGAACTCCTTGTTAGTACAAGGTCGAGCGCGCTCGGAGCGGCCGACCGTTGGCGCGTCCACGGCAAACATGTTGCGTGAAAGGGTTTTGCACGCTGTAGGTACGACGCTCACAGCGCGCAAGGTCGGACCTTATTTATGGTACGGACGGAGCACGCGGTTGGGCTCTAGTGTAACGCTTCACATGTGTCCGTGCTTATGAGCGTGGCCTTTCAGGGAA
>PFUG01000651.1 GCA_002789955.1 Deltaproteobacteria bacterium CG_4_9_14_3_um_filter_63_12
CCCCACGACGAGGGGAGCGGTCCAGACGTCGGCGCGACAAGGTCGAAGGCAAAACGCAACATGCCGTAGATGGCCACTTTCAGCATGACCCCTGACATCAGGGCTGAAACGTGGCTTGGCGCCGCCGGGTGCGCGTGAGGCAACCACACGTGGAGCGGCACGACGCCGGCCTTGACGGAGAACCCGAGCAGCGCAGCCAGCAACAGCGCGGTCCGCGCCCCCTCCGGGAGGTCGGCGGCGCCGCGCCGCAACGCCTCGAAATCAAAACCCTGCCCCCGCTCGACGAGAACCAGAAAGACCACCATGAGCAGCGCCGTCGCGGCGTGGGCCATGACGAGGTAGATGAGGGCGGCGCGGGCGTTGCCGAGGGAGCCAGCCTCGGCGACGATGAGCGCGTAGCTCGCGACCGTCATGCCCTCCCAGAAGAGCAGGAACGAGAGGGCGTCCCCCGCGCAGCATAAAAGCGCCATGAAGGCGATGAAGGCGTTGAGAGCGACCGTCTTGACCACCATGGAGCGCGCGGATGGGGTCGCCGCGGTGCCGTGGTGCGCGCCGAGGTAGGCCGGACCATAGAGGGCAGCCGCGACGCCGACGAGCGAGACCACCAACAGGAAGAACGCCGAGAGGCCGTCGACTGTCAGGGACATGCGCGCAAAGGGGAACAGATCCGGCAGCGAGATGTGCAGCGGCGGCGCCGTCGGGTTGGTGAGCACCCCCAGCGAGACGACGCTCCCTGTGACCCCACCGGCGAGCGCTGCCAGGTGCCCCAGCCTGAGCGTCACCTGCGGCGCCCACCTGGCTGGCAGAAAAGTCAGTATGCCAATGGCGTAACACGCCACCATGAACAATAGGCCCGACAATCCAAACTCTCCAATGCCCCGAGCGGGCGTCGTGCCGAACGATCCCTTTCACTCCACGCAGCCAGGAATCGCCAAGCCGGGGACCATAGGCGCCTCGGCCGAAGGCGTCAAGAGCGGTTCAGAATGCTCGGAGCCTGCGGAGCCTCCCCGGGTCCCTGCGCTCGCGATTGGCTGACGCACAAGAATCGGGCATCCTAACCCGTGTGCTCAAATCCTAATTCTCCGCCGACGGTGAAGAGGTGATATTCGTGACTGTCCGTCATTGCGCTCGTCGCTCCCCTTCCGTGTTTTGTTCGGAGGTTTCGCCACAATCCAGGGAGGCCGCCGGCCGCCCCTACGGACGACACCCCACGCTGGTCCTCTTCTGCGCAATCTGCTTCCTGGTTGCGGGCTGCGAGGACGACAAGCCCACGACGCCGACCGACACCGCGGATGCGACGGTGGACGTCGCCGTCGATGTCGACAGCGACGCGAACACCAGCAGCGACAGCGACAGCGACGCAGACGTGGCCCCAACCCTCACCGCGCACGTCCGCTTCGAGCTCCCCGCAACGGGCCTGCCCGCGCCGCTGGCGATCCCATTCCCCAGCGACCTCTACCGCGATGGCCCCAACTTCAACGGAGTCGTCACCGACGCCCTCGCCGACTGGAAACTGGCGGGCATCACCCAACAATCCGCCGTCTTGCAGCAGGCCTACACCGGCCTCGATGGCTTCGGACACACCTCGGGTGCGCTCTTCCGCCTCGATCTGGTCTCGAGCGACCCTAGCCTCCCTCGCAAGGTTCTCGACCTCGACGTCGCCTCGCTCCCGAAGACAGGCACCGCCTGCCTCGCCGCCACGTCGCCCGTGGCCATCGTCGACGTCACGGACCCGAGCCAGCCCACCCGACTGCCCTGCTTCGCCGGCTACTTCGAGCGGCTGGGCGTCTTGGTCGTGGCCCCGGAAGGCCAGCCGCTGCAAGGTGGCCGGCGCTATGCGGTGGTCGTCAGCGACCAGCTCATCAGCACCGACGGCCTGCCCGTCACGGCCTCGCCGGCCTTCGCGGAGCTGCTCGCCGGGACCCGCAGCACCCCTGAGGCCACCCTCTTCGGTGAGGCCCTCGACGGCGTCAGCGCCGCCATCCCCGCATGGTCCGCCGAGCACATCGCTGGCATGGCCGTCTATTCGGCCCACACCGAGCACCGCAAGCTGCGCACTGTGCGCGACGCCCTGGCGAACGGCGACTATGGCCCGGCGCCGCAGCTCTTGACCGAGGCGAGCGCCACCTTGCCCTACCCTACCCTGCGCTTCTGTGCCCAGGCCCAGGTCGGCTGCACCGCGACCCTCGACGAGTGGCTCGGCATCCCGCTGCGCGATGCGTCCGGCTCGGACGTCCCCGGCGCGCCTGGGGAATCGGGACATCCCGAGCCCGCCGACACCGGCTGGCCGCACGACGCCATCGGGGTCGTCGTGCAAGGCGCCTTCACCGCGCCAGAGTTCCGGCGCGACTGGAACGGCACCCCAGACCCCACTGATGGCAACTTCTCCTTCGTCAACGGCCAGGCCGAGACCATGCCCTCGCCGGTCGTCGTCCCGTTGACCCTCATCTTGCCAGCCACCGCTCCGCCGGCTTCGGGCTACCCAGTGGTCATCTACTCCCACGGCACGCCGAGCAACCGCCAAGGCGTCATGTCGATCGCCAACGAGCTCGCCCGTGCCGGCATCGCGACCGTGGCCATGGACGGGCTCTACCACGGCGTGCGCACCGCCGACGGCACCGACGACGCCAACAACTTCCCTGGCACCTACGTGGGCCCCGACGGCTTCTCCGACGCCAGCGACACGCCAGCCAGCACCATCGAGCTGAGCGCCACGCTCAAGAGCGCCGCGCGGTATCGCTCCAACCTCTGGCAGTACGCGCTGGAATGGTGCCAGCTGCGGCGTCTGGTCGCCAACCCGGCGCTCGACCTCTCGAGCGCAGCCGACCAGTACGCAGCCGGCACAGCGCTTGGCTTCGACGGGACGCGAGTCGGCTGGGTCGGCACCTCCTTCGGAGCCTTCACGGGCGCCACGCTGCTCGCCGTCGAGCCCGACATTCGCGCCTTCTTCCTCAACGTCGGCAACGGCGACGCCCTACAATGGCAAGGTCAATCCCCGTCCAACCGCGCCCAGATCGAGGTGGTTCTCTTCCTCTTCGGCATGGGCTCGGACGTCGAGCTGACCCGCTTCACGCCGTTCGTCAACATCGCCTTCGGCGCCATCGAACCTGGCTTCGCGGGCTCCTCCGCCGAGGACGTCGACCCGGCCGGGCCCGCCATCCTGATGACCGAGGTCGAGTACGACGAGTACGTCCCCAACCGCAGCACCGAGCTGCTGGCCGCGGCACTGAACATCCCGTTGGTCGTGCCAGCAGCGCGCCCCATCCCGTTGCTCGAGACGAGCCCTTCGCCAGTCACTGGCACCGCGGGGAAGCCCGCGCGCGGCCTGGTCTACATGGGCTCGGCCAGCCACTCCGCAAACTTGGCGCGGCGTTGGAATCCACGCAACTACAGTTTCCCGGTACAGCTCGAGGACGGCGTCCGTCCGGCCTTCCCCGAGCTCGACCCACCCATCTGGGTGAAGCAGCCCGTCCTCGCGACCCAGGCCATGATGGTGCAGTTCCTCACGACCTCCTTCGAAGGGGCCGGCGTCATCGATGCCGGCGCCATCCCGCGCGTGATCGACTTCGACGACGACGGCTGGTGCGACCTCACCGAGCAGGCCGCGGGCAGCGCCTGGGACGACCCGAGCGTGCACCCCACGAGCGCGGCGGACTGCGTGTGGGATGCGGGATTCTAGACTCGACGTTTTGGGAGGTCTCATGCTCAACGGACCCAGCCACGCCCGCTACGATCACCGGTGTCGCGCCCGAGACCTGCACGTGCGCTGCCCTCGCTGCCACGGCCGCGCCCTGGCCACGAAGGACTCGGAGCAAGGCCAGAGCGTGCTCATCAGCGAGCTGGCTGGGACCTGGGACGTCGCGGACTGGCAGGTTCGCTGTGATTCTTGCCCGTACCGGACGAGCGGGCTGGCCTTCGAGGCGCTGCCGGCGCTCTTTTATCGGCTGGCGGCCGGGGGCGTCGAGCTCTGGGCCTACAACCGCGACCACCTCGAGATGCTCGGGCGGTTCTTGGAGGGCCGAGACGTCGACCACCACCCGTACGGTTGGCTGGCCACCTACGCCCACAAAGATTGGCTGACGAAGAAGAATCGAAGCGCGCTGGCGCGCGCTGTCGGCGCGGCGCTGCATCTGGAATAGGGGAAGTCAGGGCTTTCCACGTGCTTTCAGCCAGGATGCGCGCAACAACTCGCAAATCACTCAGGTCCTGTTGCCCGAAGCTATCGCCAACCAAGACCATACACCAACAGAGATTCTCCTGTTCCAACTCAGCAGAATCGGCGATAGGCTTGCTACACGGCTGATATCCTTCGAGTCCGCACTGCGACCCGTAACAGACCCTATGCGCGAGCCGATTTGGAGCTCCACGCACTTTAGGACGCACTCATGTCCCGACCAGTCTCGCCAACACTTATCGCCGCCATTCTCCTGACCCTCTCCCTGCTCGCGTTCGCCTGCGACGACCCAGGCGAGGGCGAAGAGAAGGACCTTGACTCGCAATCCGATGTCGCTGCAGACGTCGCGGCCGAGCTGACCGATGCCCCCGACACGACCGATGCCGTAGACACAAACCCTGGGGAGCTGCCCGACACGGCCGAGCTCCTCGACACGGCCGAGCTCTTCGACACGGCCCAACTCACCGATATCGAAGTCCCAGCGACCCGCTTTCACGCCGAGGTCCTGTTGGGCGAAGGGGGCTTCTTCGGGATCTCAGGGCTGCAATTAGGCCCCGTGCCGGGATTGGGCGACGTCTTCGCCATCGGCGCGCACTACGCCCCAATCGCTTCGGGCGCTGACGCCGGGCGAGTCTACCTCTTCGGTATGGGGTCCTGGCCCCTCCAGGTGGAGGAAGCCGTCGCTGTGCTCGAGCCTCCCGACGGCGCCGCTCAAGGGGGCTTTGGCTTCGACTTTGGACCCGCTTGTGACGTCGACAAGGACGGCTTCCCCGACCTCCCCGTGGGCAACCATCTGTACGGCCCCAGCGCCGCCCTCTCCGCGTCGGGCCGAGTGGTGGTCTTTATGGGCGGCGCCGATGGCTTCGACGTTCAACGAACCAAGTTTTTGAGACTCGACGACACCCTGCGAACCCGCTCCGACTCCATGGGACAGACCGTGCTTTGCGCAGATTTAGATGGCGATGGCTGGGGCGATGTGCTCGCCGGCGGGCAGAACGCTGGCGCCAACGACACAGGTCTGGTCGCCATCTGGCACGGCTCCGATGCTGGGCTGGCCGAGTTCCCTGACCAACTTCTGACCACCCCATTGCTCGCCAACCGCCAATATCTTGGTGCGGAGAGTCTGTGGGCCGATCTCAATGGCGACGGAGCGGAGGATCTGGCGCTCGGAGCGTGGGGGCTCATCAAGGGCACCGATGCAGCCGGCGTACACACCGGTGGCATCCTGGTGTTTATGGGGGGGGACGACTGGTCGGCCGGGCCAAGTCTCATTCTGACACCACCAGAGGATTTCCCAACACAAATGGGGGGGATGTTCACCCTCGCTGGGGATTTCCTCGTGGCCGGTGCGGGGAACTTCTCCCCGTGCCAGGGGACAGGGGCGTTGGGCTCCTGCTGTCGCGTCGACCAGCCGTGCGACGCTGGGCTGGTCTGTGACGATGCCTTCGAGTTCCCCATCTGCACCCACGCCTGTGGCCCCACAGAGATCTGTACTGCCGACGAAGCCTGCATCTCCGTCGACCTTACCACCGAGACACGAGACATGTGTCTGGTCATTTGTGGTCCTGGATACCCCGAATGCCCAGCGACCATGGACTGCATCTCGGCCGGCACGGACCTCTCTGTCTGCACTCCGGGGATGGCACCAGGCGCTGTCTACGTCTGGCCGATCGGCTCCGACGCCGAGCTCGCCCAGAGCCCCAGCCGCTTGGACGCTCCAGCAGGAATGGCGGGGATGGGCTTTGGAGACTCGCTGGCGTGGACGCCGGACTACTACGCGGACGGCGAGGGTGCACTCCTAGTGGGCATGAGATACGCCGACTTGGGGGGCGCAGTGGCGGTGTTTCCCGTCACACCAGATGGCACCGCCTTCTCGACTGACCCTCCCGAGCTCCTTCGCTCGCCGACGATGTCTCCCGACTGGGACTCGTTCGGCGGCAACATTACGGCGCTTGGCGATGTCGACGGAGATGGGCTCGACGACTTCTTCATCGCCATCGAAGGACACGTGGAGGGCGATCCATTTGGTGATGGGGTGCAGACCGGCGGCGTGGTTTTCTACCACTAGGGCTTCGCCGAGGCGTGCCATGCAACGGCCTTCGGTCAGCTTCTGCGGGGAGCTCGGGCACGCGGTGATGGGTCAACACCCAATTTTGGTGACTTAGGTTCGGGGTCTGCAATCCAACCCCATAAGCGCACGAGAAACAGCTCCTTATCTCAAACTCTCTGCGCCTCGGCCGCACTCTGCGTCTCTGCGATAAGATCGAAGCAATATCAGCGACATACCGCCAGAGCCCAGCGATCTTCATAGCGGCCTCGAGGCAATGGGCTAGGCGCATGGTTCTACCCGTTTATCTGCTTGAATCGCGCGTCGACGTCGCCCCGCGACAACGTGCGCCCCTCGGCGCAGGCCGCGGCGCTCAGGGCGCTGGTTTGCTGTCTTCATGGGGCTCCCGATGTTGCGTTGGTGCGCTAAAACCTCACGGCTCGAATGACCGCCGATGGGCTTACGCCAGGTCAGAGGCCGAGTCCCATGCATTGCTCGAGCATACTGGCGCAGTAGACATCGCTCGACGCGTCGACCAAGTCGCATTGGCTGTATTGGCACGTCCGGCGCTCGATGGAGTCGTCCATGGTGTTCACCCAGAACTCGACCCACGGCCCGTCGACTCTGCCTTCTGGAGTGGTGCAGTAGTACTCGTCGTGGTTGGTGTAGGCGTCCTTCGAATAGCGCGGCACCGTGTTTTGCGGACAGGCCGGCCGACAGATGAGGTCGTCGGGTGTGGAGGTGTCGCGCGGCAAGCAGACCGTCGAGTTCAGGCAGTCCGCGTCCGAGCTGCAGGCCCAGAGGTGATCGTTGAGGTCTCCCTCGTCGCCGATGTCACAGCCTGAGGCGAGCGCCAGACTGAGTGCCAAGGCGAGCAAGAGTGGGGTCTGTTTCGCTGTGGTCATGTGAGGTCCTGTTCTGCTCAACATCGCAAACTCGGGTCCAGGGGCGAGGGCGTTAGCACCTATGTTTCAGAAGCTCATGCGGCCAGCCACGCCTGGACCGGCAAGACCAAGCTGGATGAATCCGCCGTTGTCCCCGCCATCTCGAGCGTAGACCACCAGCAGAGCCCCGGTGACGGCGAGCACACCGCCGACGCCCCAGATGACCGTGTTGAGCCGTTTGGTGTCCTCCAACTCGCTCCATCGCTGGACCATCTCGGGGGCGGTCTTCTTCCCGGCGTCAAAATCGGCGTGATATTGGTCCGCGTCTTGTTGCATCAAGAGCCCGTGCACTCCCGCCACCGCGAAGACGGCCCCGCCTGCGCCCAAGAATCCCCAACCCGCGATGGTCCAGGCGTTGTCGGGCTCGAAGCAGCCGTCGCCGTCGTCCCACCCGTCCAGGTCCTCGGCTTCCGAGGGACAGGTATCGTTGGTGTCCAAGATACCATCGGTGTCCGCGTCGATTTCGGGGCAGCCGTCGTCGTCGAGCAGGCCGTCCAGGTCTTCGGGCTCTCCCTCGCAGAGGTCCTGTTCGTCGACGATCCCGTCGCCATCGGCGTCGACGGTGCAGTCCTCGCCGTTTTGGTAGGTGCCCTCTGGACACTTGGGGAGGCCGATGCACTTTGCGTTGCTCGCCGACCAGGCCTGCCCCGGCCAACAGCAGTGGACACCATCTTGAGCGCGGCCTCTGCCCTCTTTGCAGCCCGGCAGCTCACAGGTCTGGCCGAAGGGGTTGGCGCGGTAGCCCGCGGGGCAGGTCGACGGGGTGCCCACGCACTCCTTGCCGCTCCACGCCTGACCGGGCCAACAGCAGCGTCCGGCGGTGTCCGGCGAGACCTCCAGCCCTAGAGCGCAAGACTGCTCGCCCGACGAGGACGAGACGAGGCCGGTCTCGACGAGCCCCGCGTCTCCGTTTCCGACGCAGTGTCGCAGCACACCGCGCGAACACAGGTAACCACTGGCCAGCGCGCTCATACCTGCCTTCGCCGCCTGGAGCCTGGACGACTTCGGCGCCTCGAAGAAGGTGGAGAAGGTCATGACGTTCGAGTCCGCGTCCCAAGCATCCAAGGTCAGCTCCCAGCCGTCGGCCGACTTCTCGAGCGCCACCATCTCGATGATGATGACTTCGCTGACAAAGAGACGCCGAGCAGCTTGCAGCTTGCAGTTGCGCTCCTCGGTCGGCGACACGCCGACCTCCTCGCGACAGCTCGCCAGCGTCGCGTCCATGTCGACCGTCCCCGCGAACGTCACGTCCGAGTCACGAGTGATGACGGACTCGAACCGATTGCGGGCGCCGGAGAGCGCCTCGAGCGCCTGAGCGTCCCCGACGAGCTGGACAAAAACGCGCGAATCTTCGGCTTCTTCCGCTCGAGATATGGACGGTAGGACAATATTGACCAGCGCCACGAGAGCGATGAGGGTTCTTTGCCAGTAGGGGTTCCGCATGATTCCATCCGTAGAAATTGCCGAGTGCTGGATAGCACGGACCCACGGCTGACGGTAGAAGACAGCGATCCTCTCGTCGAGGACGCCAGCTTCGAGGTCGGCGGGCTCGACGCAGAAGTGACGCATCGCGGCAACCATAGTCATGGCACGGCGATGACGGCCGATCCGGACTGCGATATGTTGGCCTGTGAGGGGCCCAGCCCGCACAAGAAATTCGAGACACGGAGGTGGCGAATGATTCACGAGTTCAACAACGCAAACCAAACCCGCTGGGACAAAGGTGGCTTCCAGGTCATGCTCAAGACGCCACAGTCCAGCACGCCGCTGGGCTTCTGCGACGGCGAGGAAGCCGACGAGCGGGAGATCGTCAGCATGGCAGAGGCCGAGAGCGCCGACGTCGTCATCGACAAGCAGCGCCTGAAAACCGGCCGGGAGATCTGGACCGTGCGCACGACCAGCGAGCGGCCAGACGAGTTTTAGCCAGACGACGAGCAGGCAGGAATCGCCCGCCCCAACGAAGCCGGTCGCAGCGACGTGGGCATCTGCCCTTCGAGCGCGATGCGCACGTCCCCGATCGCCTGTCGCAGTGCGACGTAGCGGTCCAGCGCCGCCGGTTCCGGGTCGTGTCGCATCATGGCCCGGATGAGCGTGTTTTTGGGCGTGTGCTCCGCCGCGATGAACTCGACCACCGTCGTGCGGTAACCCGCAGCGTTCAAGAGCAGCGTTCGCAGCGTGTCCGTGAGGGTCGCCGCGGTGGCCTGTCGAAGGTGCGGAATGGACCAGAGTGGGGCGAGCGCATGGTTCTTGGTCGCCTCGTCCCGCGACATTCGGGTCCACGCCGACGCCAGCTCGGCATGGCAACAGGGCACGGCCGCAATCAACGTGGCGCCGCGTGCGATGCCTAAGGCCAGGGCGTCGTCGGTCGCCGTGTCGCAGGCGTGCAGCGAGAGCAGGCCGTGCAAGGCAACCGCGCCACCGCTCGACTCTGAAAAGGCTCGCTGCCACGTCGCGTCTAGTTCGAGCTCCTGGATGTTCACCGCCTCGTAGCGCAGGACGTGCTCGAACTCCACCATCTCGGTGCGCCGCCGACACGACGCGATGAGCTCTGGGTTGCGGTCGACGCCCAGAATCTTGACTGGGTGCTGGTAGCGATGGACGAAGACCCAGGCGAGGAGCACGGTCAGGTAGCTGCGACCACAGCCTGCGTCGAGAAAGTGAACGGTGGGGTGGGCCTCGCAAAGCTCGAGCAGGCACGGCTCCAACACCGCGACGAGGTGATTGATCTGGTGGTACTTGCGCACCTGGCTCAACGGCAAACTGCCGTCGCCGTTGAGCAGTCCCAACGCCCGCAGCAGTAGAGGCGCTTCGCCCGGCAGGACGAGCAGGTTCTTGCCGCGGTTGAGCTGCTCTGTGCGCTCTGGCGTCCAATACGCGTGCGCGGTTTTCGAAAAAGCCTCGGCCCATTGTTTGCGCACACACCCTCCTAAGGCGTCGTCAGGAAACAACCTGCCCATTTGAGCATCGCCAGAGACGTGATGGCAGCGTCGGTCTGCTTCGACGATGCTCGGCATCGCCTGCATCGACCTCCTTGCCCTCCCACCTCTGACTTCGACCAAATGCGCATTTTGTTCCCGGACGACGCCTAAGGTCGTATTTCAAAATGACGCGAAAGTCGGTCGTGGGCGAGCAAGGCAATCCAAATGGATTTCGGCCGAGTTGCCGAGCGACGGATATAGCACACGCGAAGCGGTTGCGTGCCCATCTAACTCCGCGCGGTGGCGCCCGCGCAACGGCTCTTGGGGCTGCCCTTGCCGCAGACTCCGGCGAGCGGGTCGAGCTCTCCCCGCTGCTCGCCTTGGTTGACGCCGCGCGTGTGCTCGGAGCGACGGTGGCGGCCTGGGGTGACGAGAGGGTCTTGGACGCCCGGAGTCTTCTCGTCGGACCTTCTCTCTCGGCGACGGCGGGCTGCGGGCGAGCGGGGTGAGCGGCGCCGCAGCCTTAGAGGGTCGTCCTCGTCGCGGGCGTCACGGAGTGGCAGCCTCGGCTCCGCCATCACCGGCACTTTCACGGAGGTCTACTCGCTGGTCTTCAACCCGATCCGACCTGATCCGGGTCGCCTAGTTTGCCAGCACGCGAATGGCGTCGTTCTCGATGACCGGATCGAGGTGATCCCCGGTGCCATAGAGCCCGGCGAGGAGCATGGCCTGAGCGAGGTCACGGGAGGGGATGACTTGGCCGGGAAATACGTGGCGGAGCACCGGGTACTTCCAACGGCTCGCCGTGTAGCCGAAGTTGGGCTCTTTGCGAGGGGGGTCGGGGTAAATGTACGTGGGCCGGAAGAGGTGGAGGCGCGGGAAGCTCATCTCGAGCAACGCCCTCTCGGCGGCGCCCTTGTGGCGGGCGAACGCTAGGCGGCTCCTCTCCGTTGGGTCGGCGCCGGCCCCGCTGAGGAAGCAAAACACGGCCTGGGGGCTCTGCTCCCGCAGCACCTTCGCGAAGGCGACAGTGGCGTCCAACGTGATCTTCCGAAACTCTGCGTCAGGGACGACTCGGCTGTAGACGCCCAGACAGTAAAGCGCCAGGTCCTGCTCGGCCAGGACGGTGGCGAGGACGTCGCAATCGGAGAAGTCGGCGTGTAGAACCTCGGTCAGCTTCGCGTGCTGCACGCCAGTGGTTCGGCGGCCGATGACGGTCACCTTGGAGACCTCGGCGTGCTCGAGGCTGAGCTTCAGGGCCTCGCCTCCGACCATTCCGGTCGCGCCGACGAGGACGACTCGCTTTCCTTGAGTGGACATGCTTCCCTCCGGGCTCGTTGGCCTGTTTGGGACCTCTTTGCCTGGCAATGCGGCCCGAGAGAACCCTCGTGTCAGCGTCTTGGCCAGGTGGAACACTTGCGTGTGCAACGGTCAGCGAGGGGCTCTCGAATCTTCGTTATTTGGCAGCTTAGCCACCGTGATCGGCTTCGGAAAGGCAATTGTTCCCTCTGAAGGTCGTTGCGCACTTCCTGCGCGCAACCCTTGAGATCCAGTCTCGATAAGAAGTCCGTTGAGCCAACCGCAACAGTTTAGTTGAGCGGCGATCTCGAGCGCGAGGACGAGGTGGAGCGCTTCGAGGGGAAGGACGGCGCCATGCTCGCTGCTGCTCAGAGACGACGTCATCATTGGCGGCACTTTCCTCGACGATCGGCGCCACGCCTTGGCCTACCGGCAGTTGATGCAGGAGCGGGTGAAGGCGACAGCGTTCGAAAGTCGGCTGCTGCAGGCCGACTTCGACCCGAACTTGGCGTTGCCGGCAGGGTCTTCCGATAACTATTTCTTTTAGGGAGTAAGCAGTGAACGATGCCGGCGAACCCTGGCGGTCTGCGCCAAATCGTTGTGTGGCTTTGCATCGTTCCGCCCGAGCTGTCCTTCCTCTGAGGTGTTGCCCGGCTTCAACGGACGAGGGCACAGACTTCTGCCCGCCGGTCTCGACTTGCGCTGCGACGCGCTACCAAATGACCGTGCCCTTCCCTCCCAACCGTGCTTCTAGGCGGCTGCGGGACTCACGCCTGGCTTGGCTGCCCCAGAGGACGAGCTTGAACTCGGCACCGCCGTAGGGCACGAGGTGCTCGACCATGGGCGAAGCCGCCAGCGCGTCTACGCCAATGGTGTTGATCTGCGCGCGCCCGAGGTTTAGGCCGAGCAACTTGGGGGCGTGAGATGAGGTGGCTAGCGCGACCGCGCCTTCGTCGCCGATGGCGTTGTCCTGAAGGTTGAGGACCTCGAGGCCAGCCAAGAGCGGTGAGGCCGCGAGCGCGGCAGCCCCCTCTGGGCCGACGGCGAAGTAGCTCAGCTCCAGGGTGCGCAGGTTGTGCATCGACGTGCTTTTTAGCAACTCGAAGAGGGCCTCGTCGCCGAAGGTAGTCTCCTCGAGGCTGGACGCCGCTGCGGCGCTGCCACCGAGGATCAGCTCCTCGAGGGCCTCTAGGGGCAGCTGCGCCAGGGTCTTACAACCCGCGGGACCGATGGGGTTGTCCAGGAGGTCGAGTGACCGCAACTCCGACAGGTCGGCCTTGGCGAAGATCACTTCGAGCGCGGGCGCCTCGAGCTTGTTTCCAGACAGGTCCAGCGCCTCAAAAGCGCGGCTCGCCAGCAACTCGGCGAGCAGGGAGTAGTGCTTCTTCTTGAGCTGGTTGAGCTTGAGGCGACGCACGGGAGCGCGAGCGAAGAGCTCGTGCATTCCATCGAAGAAGGCCTGTGCGTTGGCGGTGACCGCGTAGACCAAGCCGAGGCGGAACTGCGCCTTGCGGAGCATCGGCAGCTCGGCGAGCCAAGTGGCGCGGTGAGTTCTGAGGAGCTTCGCCGCCTTGCTCTGCAGCTCTTCGCGCTCTGGGTCGTCGGGGTCCAATTCCTCGGCTTCGAGTTGCAAGCGAATGAGCTCGCCGCGCGGATCGCCGGCCGCTTTCAAGGCAGCGGCGTAGGCCTGATAAGCCTCCCAGTCCTCGGGGTCGGCGAGAATGGCGTCGAGTAACGGCTGCAGAGGTCCGGGCATGGTGGTCTTGTCCTTGAGAGCGGCGAAAAGCTGCGGCACACAAGAGTTTGGAGAAGGTGCACGAGGCACGCGACGGAGTTCGTCACGGCAATAATGGGGCCTCTTGGACCCGCGCTGCCTTGATGGTCGAGAGTCCGGGCCCCGCCCCTCTGTAGCGCAGCTTGACCGTGCCTCCATGGGCCGTGTCTTGGTCGCCTCCGAGCGCCTCGATCGTGCTGATGACCGAGAGAGTGAGCGCGGGTGCCTGTAGGAGGATGCCCCCCGCCGAGCCAGCCCCGCCTGCGCCGCCAGCGCCTCCAGTGCCACCTCTGTAGAGCCGGCAGCACTCCTGCTCGGTACAGGCCGAATCACACAAGGCGTAGCGAGAGTCGTATCCTGGGCAGCTCGACCCACACGCCGCCCCACAGCTCGAGAAGGCCGGATTGCTGCTGGAGCCTGCGGCCCCTGCTGAGCCTGAGGTCCGGACTGGCCGCTGGTCTTGATGACCCCGTTCACCGTCAGGCTCTCCGTGGCCACGAGCACGACGGCGCCTCCCCCCGGCCCTCCAGCGCCTCCGTTGCCCCCACCGCCTCCAGCCGCCGTTCTCTGACAGCACGTGGCCGCCCCGCCCTTCCCTCCGCGACCGCCCCCTCCACCACCGGAGCCAATCCAGACCTCGTCATCGGTGCTGATGTCCGCCGGCACGCTGTAATACGCGCCGGCTCCTAGCTCGCCTGGGCCACCCCGCTGGTGGGGTGTGGAATCGTAAGGTCTGCACGTGGCGTTCGCCGCGTCACCGGTCTGCCCTCCGACACCAGGGGCGACGCCCAACCCTGGCTCGGCTGCATGGTTGAGCGCCCCACCGACCCCTCCTGGCGGGCCAGCACCGGCCGCATTGATTTCGCCGTCGATGGTGATGATGCGAGCGCAGAGTTCCACCTTTCCCGAGAGGTCGTTACCCAACGCTCCGACCGCAGCCGTCACGCCCGCTGGCACCTCGAAATGGTCGATGCCCACATAACGCCCGCTGATGACCTCGCCGTCGCCAACTGTCCAGTCGAGTCCCCCCAGATCTGTGGCATCAGACCATGCACAGGGGTTCGCGACCACGGTGCCGTCGGCCTCGGTGTCGGCTGCAACGTCGGTGGCGTCGAGCACTTCGGTGGCGTCTTGGTCCGGTATGAGGTCTGCGGTATCGGTCAGGTCAGCGAAGTCTCCGGTGACATCGGGAGTGTCGACGCTGTCGATCGTGAGGTCCGTCGTGAGGTCATCCGCCTGGTCTTTCCCGTCCTCGAGATCGCTTTGGCCATCGGCAGTGATGCTGCCGTCTCCATCGCTCTCGAGCACTATGGCTTGCTTCTCGAAGTCCAATGAGCAAGCAGCGAGGGCGGCGGCGAACATTGCGATCCAGAACGCCTGTGCGGTGCTGCGCACTTTGCTTTTCGTCATCACCATTCCACTCGATTTGTTCGGCTCCATGAATTCGCCGCTTAGAGCGTCGTGCTCACAATACCTCCGGCCCTGTGGAGTGCAACGCGTAAGTCGTTCGGGGTGAACACCGCCGCCTTCGCGCTGCTCGAGGAGCTGGGCTCTGCCTTACTCTCCTGGCGCCGACGGTCCCCGGTGCACTAAGACCCGTTGCCCGCTCGCCTTGGTCCAATCGCCGCGCTGGCGCGAGCGCGCTGCCTGCACAAAGGTGCAGTGCGTGGTCGGATCGCCAGGTTGACCGGCCTTGCGATGCGACAATCGGTCTGGGCAAGCAAGGCAAGAACACGAAAATGGAGCCTTCCGGCAAGGCCATCCTTTGCTCTGACGAATCCGCTAGCAAGCCAGCACCCAACACCCTAACCTGTGTCTCTTGGAAGCAAAGTGGACGCACGGCAAATCGCAAACGGTGACCAACACAAAAGGGAAAAACGATGGGTTCTAAAGGGATTAGGCTATTTCTTTCCATCGCCATGGGCCTCGCCTTGGCAGCCACGTTGGGCAGCTGCGTCGACGGCGCAGGGGGAAGTCAAACCGACACGATGAGCCTCAACGATACCGAGGGCGACGTCACCACCGCTTCCTGCACAGATGGCACAAAGAACGGGAGCGAAACCGACAAAGACTGCGGCGGGAGCTGCGGGGGGTGTGCTGAAGGAAGCGCCTGCGTAGCGGCGAGCGACTGCGGCACCGGCTTCTGCGGTGACGGAGTGTGTGCCGTTGCAAGCTGCACCGATGCCGTCGTCAACGGGGACGAGACCGACGTGGATTGCGGGGGTTCTTGTGGGCCATGCAGCGATGGCGGCGCGTGTACCTCCGCGGTGGGCTGTCAGAGCGGTGTCTGCACCGACAACCTTTGCGCCGCGCCGGCCTGCGACGACACCATCATGAATGGCGGCGAGACCGACGTCGACTGCGGCGGTGCCGACTGCCCAAACTGTGGCAATCAAAGTGACTGCCTCGAGAACTCTGACTGCACCAGCGGTGTCTGCGACCCCACCTCAGGCCTCTGCGTGGCTCCCGGCTGCACCGACAACCAGCTCAACGCCCAAGAGACCGACGTCGACTGCGGCGGTCCGGACTGCGGCCCCTGCGGCGTCGGCGCCATCTGCGTCAGCGCCACCGATTGCACCGAGGGTGTGTGCGACAGCACCACCACCTTGTGCGCCGCTGCGACCTGCGCCGACGGCGTCATGAACGGCGGCGAGACTGGTGTCGACTGCGGCACCACCTGCCCGACCTGCGGCGAGGGCTCTCCCTGCTCCGCGCCCGAAGACTGTGCCTCCGGCGTGTGTACCGCGGGATTCTGCGCCTGCGCCCCTGGCTTCTTGGCCGACGGCCTCGGCAACTGCCTCGACATCGACGAGTGCACCGAGGGCACCGCCGCCTGCGACCAAAACGCCACCTGCACCAACGTCGACGGCTCCTTCACCTGCACCTGCAGGAGCGGCTTCGCTGGCGACGGCATCAGCTGCGCCAACAACGACGAGTGTGCGCTGGGCACCGACAATTGCGATGCCAATGCCACCTGCGCCGACACGGCGGGCTCCTTCACCTGCACCTGCAACACGGGCTACAGCGGCAGCGGCGCCAGCTGCGCTGACGCCAACGAGTGCACCCTCGGCACCAACAACTGCGACGCAGCCGCCACCTGCACCAACACCGTCGGCAGCTTCACCTGCGCCTGCAACAGCGGTTTCACCGGCGACGGGACCACCTGCAGCGACGACAATGAGTGCTCCCTCGGCACCGACAACTGCTCGGCCGACGCTGCCTGCGCCAACACGGCGGGCTCCTTCACCTGTGCTTGCAACGCGGGCTACAACGGCGACGGCGTGACCTGTTCGGACGACGACGAGTGCACGCTCGGCACCGACAACTGCTCGGCCGACGCTGCCTGCACCAACACGGCGGGCTCCTTCACCTGCGCCTGCAACACGGGCTTCAGCGGCGACGGCGTGACCTGCACCGACGACAACGAGTGCACCCTTGGCACCGACAACTGTTCGGCCAACGCCACCTGCACCAACACCGCTGGCTCCTTCACCTGCGCCTGCGACGCGGGTTACAGCGGAGATGGCGTGACCTGTACCGACAACGACGAGTGTGCGCTCAACACCGACAACTGCTCGGTCAACGCCGCCTGCACCAACACCGCCGGAGGTTTCACCTGCGCGTGCAACAGCGGCTACTCCGGCACCGGCGTGATCTGCACCGACAAAGACGAGTGCGCCCTCAACACGGACAACTGTTCGACCAATGCGACCTGCACCAACACGCCGGGAAGCTTCAATTGCTCATGCAATGCGGGCTACAGCGGAGATGGCGTGACCTGCTCGGAGGTGTGCGGAGATGGCATCGTCACTCCAAGTGAGCAATGCGACGATGGCAACCTCAGCAACACCGACGCTTGCCTCAACACCTGCCTCAACGCCGCCTGTCACGACGGCTTCCTGCACGTCGGCGTCGAGCAGTGCGACGACGGCAACACCAGCAACACCGACGCCTGCGTCGGCGCCTGCCTCAACGCCGCCTGCCACGACGGCTTCCTGCAGACCGGCGTCGAACAGTGTGACGACGGCAACACCAGCAACTCCGACGCCTGCGTCGGCACCTGCCTCAACGCCGCCTGCCACGACGGCTAC
>PFUG01000461.1 GCA_002789955.1 Deltaproteobacteria bacterium CG_4_9_14_3_um_filter_63_12
TCATATCATTTCATTGATGTCGATCCTATGACTACATAATGATGGAATTTGTAACGAAGGCGGGCAGGCCTTGAGGTTTTTACGAGGGACTCAACCTTGGTGGCCTCCCACATGCTCGTGGTCTCGTAGAAGACCAGATGGGCCTCGGAGCGAACGTCGCACTCAAGCACCTTCAGGTCTGCCTCGGATTCGATATCGGTCTTGAAAATCTTGGGCATCGGGTGCTCCGGCTGGGTTCAAAGGCTTGGGCCCAGGGCTTCCCGGCTCTGCCGGACCTCGGCGCTTGCTGGCTGTTCGGCACTTTCGGCACTGGCTCGCGAACGTCCTGCGTGCTCAAGTCACCCTCTCGAAGCTCGAAACCCCCATGCAGTGGTAGGTGTGGGGCATGGTGTCGAGCAGCTCCAGTCGGGACAGCACGAACCCCTCGCGCGCCAAGTCCGCGGCATCCTTCGCCAGCGCCATCGCCGAGGGCGAGACGTGGACCACGAAACGGGTTCCCAGCGCCCGCAGCCCACGAATGAGCTGCCACCCAAAGGGCAAGCGCATGCTGTGCATCACGGCCAGCTCGGCCCTCACTCCGCTGCTGGCGAGCTTGCGCACGAGGCGCTCCGCGCGGCCCACTCGGAACACCAGCCCAGTCCTCTGGCGCAGCGCGGCGTTGGCCTCGGCGTCGCGAATGGCCGAGCGGGAACGGTCGATCCCCACAAAGCGCTCGGCTCGCTCCGCCAGCTCGAAAGAGTGCGTCCCTACGCCGCAACCGAACTCGACCAGGCCGGCGCAGCGCGGCCCGACGAGCTCGTCGACCACGGTGAGCAAGTGCCGACCCACCGCGCGCGCGTTCTCCAGGCTGTTCGGAATCCAGGACTCCGCTCCGTAGCGCAGCTCGAGCCCGTCGAGCCCTCGCACCCACAGCTCGCCGCTGCCGCTCAGCACCTGGGGCGCCGCGCCTACCTCGAAGCCCTGCTGGGAGGCGTGCATCTTCTTCCACAGCACGCTTCGCCCCTCGCCAGCGGCCGTGACCAGGCTCGTGCGCTCGTCCTCCGAGAGCCCCTCACCGCGCACTCCAAACACCACCCGCGCCCCGCCGACCAAGCTCTCCGCGCCCTCGACACGGACCAGGCCCAGTCGCGACCGCAGCGTGTCGGGGAGCAAGGCCAGCCGGCTCCGCACCTCGGCGATGAGTTCCCGGACGTCGGGCGTCTGCGCTGGGCAGCGAGCCAGGTCAATTGCAGGCCCGCCCTGATCGGATTCTCGCGCGGTACTTGGCACCGAGCCCTCTCGAAGCGAGGCCTCTGACTTGTCGACGCGCGAGCCGCGCGGGCGCATCCCTAAAGTCCAGCTGTTTTCCGAGCCTTGGGCTTGCAGCACCGCGCTCCCCCGGGCGCCGTCTTGCGCTGCCGCCGCATGCACTCTGGCGGGGGCGAAAGCGATGCCGGCGAGCCGCTCGAGGGTGTCGCGCCAGGCCTCCATCTTGTGGGCGTGCTGCCTGGGGAGCGACACGCAGCGCAGCTGACACCCGCCACAGCGCTCGCTCTGCTCGCACGCACTGGCGACGCGATCTGGAGAGGGCTCGAGCACCTGCAGCAAGCGCGCGCGTCGTGGCCCTCTTTCGGTCTCCAAGGGCTCGGCTTCAACGATGTCGCCGGGGACCGTGTTGGCGACTCGCCAGCCCACCGCCCGATCCCCAGCCGCGAAGCCCAGACCCTCTCCACGAAACGTCAGCGCGGTGATGTTCAGCAGCACGAGACCCCCAAAACACACTCATCGTGTGAATATCAACGAATTGCTCTTGCGGACGCTGCACGGCGGAACTAGAAAGGAGGGCTCCAACTTTTATCCCGGTGGACGACCACCAAGAACACCGGCCCGAGGGCACTTGCCTCGGACTCAGCGTTTCACTATACCCGTCAGCACTGATCCGATGTTCAGGTCAGGCGAATGAACCACACAAAAGGGAGATGGCACATGTCCAAGAACAAGGGAACCTTTCTCTGGTACGACCTCATGACCACCGATATCGAAGCGGCCAAGGCCTTCTACACCGAAGTGATCGGCTGGAAGACTGCTCCTTTCCAAGGTGGCGATGGCGACTACACGATGTTCATGGTCGGCGAGCAGCCCATGGGCGGAATGATGCTGCTGCCCGAGCAAGCCCAAGCCATGGGTGCGCCGCCGCACTGGATGGCCTACGTCGGGACGCCGGACGTCGACGCCACCGTTTCTCTGGCCAAGAAGCTCGGTGCTACCGTCCCCATGCCGCCCATGGAGATCCCGGAAGTCGGTCGCTTCGCGGTCATCATCGATCCCCAGGGCGCCGCCATCTCGGCGTTCCAGCCTTCAAGTGACATGCCGCTGCCGGCGCCCGAGCCGGGTCGCGTCTCTTGGAACGAGCTCATGTCTGCCGATGCAGAGGCCGGGCTCAAGTTCTACAGCAAGCTCTTCGGCTGGGAGAAGACTGACTCCATGGACATGGGCCCCATGGGCACCTACCAGATGTTCGGCCAGAACGGGAAGACCTACGGCGGCATGATGAATCGCCCCGCCGAGATGCCCATGTCGGCCTGGCTCTATTACATCAACGTCACCAGCGTGAAGGACACCATCGAGCGCGTCACGGCCAAGGGGGGCAAGCTGATGAACGGCCCCATGGATGTGCCCGGCGGCGACGTTGTCGCGCAGTGCATGGATCCTCAGGGCGTGATGTTCGCGATCCACGGGAAAGCTGAGCACAACTGAGTCGATGAAACCACAAAGGGCGCCGAACGGCGCCCTTTGTGGTTTTCCCGCCGCCAAGTTCGCCGACTCGACTGCCCATTCGTCCCGATGCCGCGCGTAGGACAATAACTCGTCGCGCAGAGTCCGCGTCTCGGCCGCAGGGCAGTGCGCTCGGTTGGGCGCAGCACGCTGCGCCCTTACGAACTCATTCTGCGGTGGCCAGCGCCCCGATCACCCCGCGAATGGCCCGAGTCGTGGAGAAGTCGAGGTCGACGAACTGGTAGCCCGACTCGAAGAGCGACGGGTTTTGGGCGGGTCGGGTCCAACGCTTCATGACGGTGACGGTGATCCGGTGGCAGTCGCCGTCGTCCTCGATCTCGATGTCGAGCGGCACCACGCCCTGGTGTTCCGGGGTGGTCTCGGAGACGAGCAAGAACCCTTCGGTGTTGAGGTCGGCAACGACCCCGATCGACAAATCCGTGATGCCGCGCGGAAAGACTCTGAGGTAGGTGAAAGGCTGACGCCTTTGTAGTCGTCTTCGTTCCACGATTCCTCCTGAGCCAAAGAGTCGCGTTGTGTTCGTGGTGAGATGCTCCCCATTATAGCGAACGAAATAGGGAGTGGAGTCGATATTTTCTGGCCAATGGGTCCGCCCTTGTCAGCCAGCCCCTACCTCGAGTCCATCTTGAAATTCAGAGTTCGGTCGCATTTTCCACCAAACTCAGCGAAACACGCAGTCCTTTCCAATGGACATCTTTTGAGTGCCCGTTCGAAAATGCCCCAGGTGCAAGGAGCCAACGACCGAGCGACGCAGGCGTACACCGGTACGCCGAGGAGCGAGGGTGCGCCGAGCATGGCGCAGAGAATTGGAGGTA
>PFUG01000287.1:0-1355 GCA_002789955.1 Deltaproteobacteria bacterium CG_4_9_14_3_um_filter_63_12
CAGAACCTCGGTTGCTGCAAGAAAGAAGAAGGCAAAAGGGGGTCCGGGGGACAATGGCCCCCGGCGGGTCAGGGCAGAGCCCTGCCTGGGCAGAGCCTGCCTCCCCCAGAAGGGCCACACCCTTTCTCTTTTGCTGCCGACGGCTCGAAGATTGACGACCCGTTGCTTTGCGGCGACAAAGACCGGGGCCGAACGAGACCCATCACGAACGAGAGACACAGGGAGTGAGGGCTCGGAACAAAAAACCTGTTGACTCGCTTGCGGTTCTATCGGACTCAACCGTCGTGGAGGGGGGAGAGACAAGGTGGCGAAAGCTCAGACAGCGACCGCGAGCAACAAGGCCTCGGGAAAGAAGCGCTCGAAAGGTACCGGCACGCCTAGGAAACCCAAGGCCAAAGCAGCCAAGAATAAGCGTTCGCTGGCGTGGAAACTCGCACGCTTGCTCCTCTTGCTGGGAATCGCACTCACACTCCTCGGAGCCTCAGGAGTCGTCGGCATTTTTTGGTTCTACTCGCGCGATTTGCCGCCCATCTTCTCTGCCGCTGACTACAACCCCAAGCAGGTCACTCGCATCTACGACCGCGATGGCAACGTCCTCATCGAGCTCTTCGACGAACGCCGCACCGTAATCTCCATCGACGAGATCCCCGAGGTCATGCGCTATTCCATGATCGCCGCGGAAGATGCGGGCTTCTACGAACACAAAGGCTTGGACTATTGGGGCGTATTACGGGCCGCCTATACGAACATCCAGCGCGGTGGGTTCAGCCAGGGCGCGAGCACCATCACTCAACAGGTCGTCAAGAATCTCTTGCTCACCCCAGAGCGCGAGGTCAAACGCAAAGTTCAGGAGGTGCTCCTCGCCCGCCGACTCGAGGAGGTGCTCTCCAAAGACGAGATCCTTTGGCTCTATCTCAATCAGGTCTATTGGGGGCACCGAAACTACGGCATCGAAGAGGCTTCCCGGTTCTACTTCGACAAGTCCACGTCCGAACTCGACCTGAACGAGGCCTCGACCCTAGCCGGTATGGTCCAGAGCCCAGAGCGACTCTCCCCCTTCAAGCATCCGGAGCGTTGTCTGGAGCGCCGCAACTACGTCCTCAATCAGATGCGCGCTAAAGGTTTCATTACCGAGGCGGCGTACGCCTCGACTCTCGAACAGCCCATCACACCTCGCACCGAACGGCCGACCACCTTGGGGATGGCCTCGCATTTCGTCGAAGCGATCCGGCGACAGCTGCTCGAGGAGTACGGCCGCGACATCGTGTACACCGGCGGCCTCGAGGTGCACACGACCGTTGACCTGACCGTGCAGGTCGAGGCCGAGGCCGCCGTTCGACAAGGACTCCGCGAGT
>PFUG01000287.1:1368-3584 GCA_002789955.1 Deltaproteobacteria bacterium CG_4_9_14_3_um_filter_63_12
CGGCGACTACCAAGTCTTCGAGCCCGGCAAGCTCAAGCCCGACGACAACGTCGGCAAGATGGTGGCCGAGCGACCTTATGTCGCCGTCGTCACCCACGTCACCAAGGATTCGGTCGAGCTGCGTGTCGGCGACCATGTGGCTCCCCTCGAATTGGTCCCACGGTCCCGCATCATCCCGTCGGACAAAGACCTCCCCCAGGTGTTCCAAGAGGGGAAACTGTTCAGGGTGGTCTTGGGAAAAGGCTCGGGGATGAAGCCGGAGTCGTTCTTGCCCGCACCGGGAGCCGACGCGGCCTTGCTCTGCATGGATCCCGACAGCCGCGAGGTGCTGGCCATGGTGGGGGGCTACGACTACTCGCTGTCCTCGTTCAATCGCGCCACACAAGCCCGGCGGCAGACCGGCTCCAGCTTCAAACCCATCGTCTTTTCTGCGGCCTTGGAAAAGAAGGTGATCACCCCCTCGACCCGCATCGACGACGCCCCCAAGGTTTTCCACATTCCAGGCAAGGACGAGCCCTGGTCCCCGCGCAACTTCGACGGCAAGTTCAAGGGGCCAATGCTCGTGCGGACCGCCATCGCCTTGAGTCGAAACACCGTTGCGGTCGACGTTTTGGAGCGCGTGGGGATCGATTCTGTCCTCGAGTATGCGAAGCGAATTGGGGTGACCAGTCCCCTGGTCGAGAATTTTACGATGGCGTTAGGGTCCACCGAGATGACGGTGCTGGAGATGGTCAACACTTTTTCGACGTTCGCCAGCGGTGGCTTTCTGGCCGACCCCATCTTTGTGACGCGGGTCGAGAAGCGAGGGGGAGAGGTTCTCTTCGCCGCCGAGCACGACCCAACCCGAGTGATTTCGGCCGAGGTGGCCTACCTGACCACCAGCCTGCTGAGCTCGGTCGTCACCGAAGGGACGGCCCGAAAGGCTCTTCTGGGTTGGGAGCACTCGGCTGCTGGCAAGACCGGCACCACGAATGGTCCGAGAGACGCCTGGTTCTTGGGCTACACGGACTATCTGGTTGCTGGCGTCTATGTAGGCTTTGATGCGCCACAAGATCTTGGCGGACACGAGGGCGGTTCCAAGACCGCGCTGCCCATCTGGGCAAACTTCATGAAGGCCGTCCATCGCGATCGACCGCCCCGGCAGTTCACGGTCCCGTCCGGCCTGATTCAGGCGAGTATCGACCCGCAGTCTGGCAAACTGGCTGGGCCTCACACCCCCAAACCCAGGGAAGAGTGGTTCCTGCCTGGGACCGTGCCGAAAGAGACGGCGTTCGCACCAGGAGAAGTGGACCCGGGCGACTGGACCATGCGCGAAATTGGGAGGGGACGACCGCTGCCTGCGGATCCTGACCCTGTAGACGGCGCCGGCGACGTTGCGGCACCGGATGCAAAGCTCGCCCCTAAGGGTGCCCACTCCGACGATCGACCTCAATCGGCCACGCCGATAGATGACGACGGTTTCTAGCAATGACCGACTCTATGCCCTCGCGGTCGCTGGGTCTGCAGACCGTCTTCGAGCAAGCGCGCCCGACCCATAGACACCTTCGCCGCGCACATTTGCTCGTGGTCGATGGACCCGACAAAGGCGCCGAAGCCTTTGTCACCAAACAAAAGACCTTCATCGGTCGAACCTCGGTGAACGATCTGACCCTGACCGACTCGATGGCGAGCGCGACCCACGCAGAGATCACCGTCACAGAGGACGGGACGCTGCTCAAGGATCTGGGCAGCACGAACGGGACGTTCTTCGCCGGGACACGGGTTCGTGAGATCTTTTTGCACGATGGGCTGTGTTTCCAGGTGGGCAACAACACGGTCCGCTTCGACGCTCTCGAGGACGTCATCGACATCCCGCTTTCTGCGGAGGACCGGTTTGGCCAGGTCACCGGTCGTTGCGTGAGAATGCGTGAGATCTTCGCGGTCATGGAGCGGGTGGCTCCAACTGACCTGACCGTCCTGATTTCGGGTGAAACCGGCACGGGCAAAGAGCGACTCGCGCGTTCGATCCACGACTGCAGCCGGCGCAGCACTGGGCCTTACGTGGTGCTCGATTGCTCCTCGATCCCCAAGGACCTCGCCGAATCCACGGTCTTTGGCCACGAGAAGGGCGCCTTCACTGGGGCGGTCGGCGTTCATCGCGGGGTGTTCGAGCAGGCCGACCAAGGTTCGATCTTCCTGGACGAGGTGGGCGAGCTCGACCTCGCCTTGCAACCAAA
>PFUG01000282.1 GCA_002789955.1 Deltaproteobacteria bacterium CG_4_9_14_3_um_filter_63_12
TCCTCAAATCGATGGACTTGCTGCGAGGCGAGCGCCTCGTGTCATTCCTACGCCACGACGCAGCAACGTGTGGAGCAGGGGCGCCGTTTCTGTTCAGTCAGGGACATTTTCTTTTGGCTGCGTGATGGGAGTGAGACCGTCGAATGGGCAATCGCCCTGCCGGACCGCACTGCAGGCCGTCTGGAGCGTGCTTGCACGACGTGCAGACACCCACCTGAGCCCTCCGGTGCCACCTTGCACGACGTGCAGACACCCACCTGAGCCCTCCGGTGCCACCTTGCACGCCGTGCAGACACCCACCTGAGCCCTCCGTGCCACATTGCACGCGTGCAGACACCCACCTGAGCCCTCCGGGACCACCTTGCACGCCGTGCAGACCCGCACCTGAGCCCTCCGGTGCCACCTTGCACGCCGTGCAGACACCCACCTGAGCCCTCCGGTCCCACCTTGCACGGCTTCGAGACCGGCACCTGAGGATTCAGCCAACTCTTTGGCTCGACGCGCACCCGACTCGAGTGCGCGTCGGCCTGACGTGTAGATTAGTTGCCTCGCTGGCCACGACCGATTTTGCGCGTCATTTCAAACCGTTGTACCGCGGAAATCGGTCGTCCGGCTTCTCTCAGCGGCCAACCACGTCGATTTCGAGGTCTGGCGGTCAACGGCCAGCAATAGAATTCACTCGATGGGCTCCGCCGTCTCGGCTTCGTCGAGCGCGTCGACCACCGGCTCAACCCCTTCGTCGAGCAGCTCTTCATCGCTTGGGGTCGCGCCTGTCCCCTTGCGGACACTGTACATGAGGCTGTCAATCTCCCCGACGCGTCCTTCGAAGCGCAGGAACCCCGTGGTGATCTCTTCCAACGCCATACGGTGTTGGTCCCACACTTGACGTGCGGCGGTGACTTGCTCAGTGGCCGCTTTGGTCTCGTCGGTCTCGATACCGACTTGTTTGAGCGTCACCTCCAACTTTCCGTACAGCTGCGCCACCTCTTCGCCGAAAGCCTCGCTGTAGCCGAGGTCCGGGTTGCGCTGCAGGCCGAGGTGGAGGTGTCTCATGGCGTCGACGGCCAGTTGCGAGCCGTTGGCCAGCCCGCTTGGGTTGCCCAAGGGAAAGAGCTCACCTCGCAGACGGTCTGCACGATCGGGTTGGTAGGGTTGCTCCCAGGAGCCCTGAAGCAAACCATCGAGACGCGTGTAGCCCCAGGCGTAGACTTGGATCGCCCTCTCGGTGAGCTGATCCCGAGTTTCACGCGCCAAGGCGTCGTCGCTTTGCTCAGCGATGCGTTCGTCGATGCGTTTTCCAAGTTCGTTGTGTGTGACCGCAAACCTTTCTGCGGCCTCCCCAACGGCACTGTGGACGGCCTTGAAGGCAGGAATACGGCTGACGATGCGATCGCCAGCCATACGGCGCCCTCGGTCACTGCGAAACACGGCCATAGTTTCTCCTCCTGGTGCTTGGTTTGGGTTCAGCAGGCTTATCCACTTGTTCCTGCAATGAGGTGGTCGCACCTTAGCCGAGGTCGGATGTGGCATCAAGCGGGCGTGTGAAAAAAAGTTTATGGCCGGTTCAGGCGTTCGTCGGGTCGTTCGATATTCTTGAACTATCGGGGGGATGCGGAGGGCAACTCGAGGGGCTGGGGCTTACTTTTTGTCGAAGCCTAGGTTGGTTCGGATTTTTCTTTGGCTGGCGGAGAGCTGCGCCGGGTCGGCGGTGCGGAGCCAGTCGAGCTCGGCGCGCAGGCCGTTTGCTGCGGTGGTGTCCTTTTGCTGTTCGACGATTGTTAGGAGGTTCCACTGGCTGAGCGTTGTGTCCGGGTGGCGCGCGCCCAGAACCCGTTTTTTTCACCTCGAGCGCTTTCTCTTGGAGTGCTTTTGCACCGTCGAGGTCGCCCTGGGCTTGGAGCGTCGAGGCCAGGTTGTTCATGCTGCTGAGGGTGGCGGGGTGCTCACCGCCCAGAACCCGTTTTTTGACCTCGAGCACTTTCTCTTCGAGTGCTCTGGCGCCGTCGAGGTCGCCCTGGGCTTTGAGCGTCGAGGCCAGGTTGGCCATGCTGGTGAGGGTGTCGGGGTGCTCCTCGCCCAGAACCCGTTTTCGGACCTCGAGCACTTTCTCTTGGAGTGCCTTTGCACCGTCGAGGTCGCCCTGGCTCCAGAGCGTCGAGGCCAGGTTGTTCATGCTGATGAGGGTGCCGGGGTGCTCCTCGCCCAGAACCCGTTTTCGGACCTCGAGCACTTTCTCTTGGAGTGCTTTTGCACCGTCGAGGTCGCCCTGGTTCCAGAGCGTCAAGGCCAGGTTGTTCATGCTGCTGAGGGTGTTGGGGTGCTCCTCGCCCAGAACCCGCTTTTGGACCTCGAGCGCTTTCTCTTCGAGTGCTTTTGCACCGTCGAGGTCGCCCTGGTTCCACAGCGTCGAGGCCAGGTTGGCCATGCTGGTGAGGGTGTCGGGGTGCTCGGCGCCCACCGTGTCCAAGGCAACCTTCACACATCGTTCCTCGACCACACGAGCTTCGGATTGGACATGGCCGACATCCAGACGGCGTTGGTCGAGGGCAACTACTTCCTGAACCAGCCCTGGAACACCAACGCCTACGGCATTTCCCTGGGCTCCGGAACCGAGAGCGACATCACGCTGCGCGAAAACCTTTTTTACAACCTCCAGGGCCGCAGCCTGAAGGTCGACGCGGTCGCGGGCTGGAGCAATGTGCTCGTGGACGCGAACACCTTTGTCGATCCGGGGCTGGGGGCTTGTTTGGTGGAACACACTGGCGGCTTCGCCGCGGTCACCTATCAGGGCAACACCTACTCCGGCGTGGCAGGCCACAATTGGTTCTGTGGCGACACCGCGGGCGGCCTGAGCGAGTGGGAGCGGGCCTCCGGCGAGACTGGCGCCAGCGCTTCGGCTCCCGCCTACCAAGAACCCGAGCGGACGGTTGGGAGCTACGCCGCAACGCTCGGTCTCGACGGCAGCCTCGAGGGCTTCTTGGCGCAGGCGCGGCTGCGGACGCGGTTGAGCTGGAACCCGGCGTACACGGCGCCGGCGGTCAATGATTATCTGCGGGGCGGGTTCTAGGTTTTCGTCGAATCAAGCTCTCTCAATCGTAATCTTCGACGATTTCGCGCAGGCGGGTCGCGATCTGGGGCGTAGCTGTCTGCCCCTGAGCCACATCCATGGTCAAAAGATACAGGGCGTTGGTGCCGTGTCTGAACACGATGCCATTCAAGTCGAGAAAGACGAGCGCTGCGGCCAGTCCCACTCGCTTGTTACCGTCGACGAAAGGATGGTTCGAGACGAGGTGGAACAAGTACGTAGCGGCCATCTCGAACAGGTCGGTGTGCAGAAAGGTGCCGCCGAAGGTAGCCTGTGGCTGGGCGATTGCGGATTCGAGCAATCCGCGATCTCGCAGTCCCAAAGCACCCCCGAACCGCTCGAGCTGCATCTTGTGGATCTCGAGGATGTCCTCCACAGAGAGAAAGTCAGGGATCATTTTGCGAGCTTCTCGAATGCCTCTGCATGGTCATCGGAGATCCGCTGCGCGGCGCTCCGAACCCGTTCCACCTGGCTCACTCGAACAGGCCGAATAATCAACGCCTCGCCGTCCGTGCTCAGGTCGAGAGTAGTGTTGGTGTCTATGTGAAGCAGCTCCAAAATGGGCTTCTCGATGATGAGACCAAGGCTGTTGCCGATGCGGCTGAGTTTCTTTTGCATGATTTGCTCCGGTGGAACGATGAGGCGAACATCGTTCGTACCTCAGTATGACCGTGCGCTTGAAGAAGGCAACCTCGGGAACGCCACATCTTGCAATGGCTCCTCTGGGGAAGGCAGAGGCCTCCGGCGGACACTGGCACCAGCGCGTCGGTCCCCGCCTTCCAAGAACCCGAGCGCACCGTCAGGAGCTACGCCTCAACCCTCGGTCCTCGTCGACGACATGGTTCCGAAGCGACGCACTGTCGCGGCTCTGGAAGGCCAGGGGGGCGCTCGGAGCGCTTCCAGGTGTCCTTGGAGGGCTCTCTCCTGCGCGTGCAACAGATTATCAAGCGTTCGTTACGCTTTTTGATGGGTTCGGATTTCGTTCCAATGATGTTCCCGAGCTTTCCAGTATCGTCCCAAGAACTGCCGACGGCCTGCGAGAGCGTCCCCTGGTAACGCGCCGTGCTCACGTGTGACTCGTGAGCCTTCACGGACGGGCGTCAACGGCCTACCGAGGGCTCCCCCCCCCTCCCGGGTCGTCGAAAGACCGTCACGAACACGTCCGAAAGCGTCACCAATTGGCGGGTGGAACGGACTGGAGGACTCGGCTTCAATGCTGCGGCGCCGCAGCCTCGTCATGACCTCTGGCAGGCTGCGGCCTGTCGGATGAGGAGTTGTTTCAATGCTGCGGCGCCGCAGTCTCGTCATGACTGAAAACGGATTTTATGGAGCGATTTTATCCGTCTGTCTCAATGCTGCGGCGCCGCAGCCTCGTCATGACCTGCACTCCTGAGTTCGTCCGAGAGTGTTTTCCCGAGTTTCAATGCTGCGGCGCCGCAGCCTCGTCATGACTATTGGAAATAACCATATTCAATATTATTGCGAAAAGTTTCAATGCTGCGGCGCCGCAGCCTCGTCATGACCGCCCAACTGCGTGGCAGTGTTGTTGCGCTTATGAGTTTCAATGCTGCGGCGCCGCAGCTCGTCATGACAAAATTAGAAATTTTACTAACGAAAGCGTATTTGGGTCTCAATGCTGCGGCGCCGCAGCCTCGTCATGACTTTTCTAACACAAAAAAGGGAGGGGATGGAAATGGTCTCAATGCTGCGGCGCCGCAGCCTCGTCATGACGGATCGGATGTTCTGGAGGGAATGACGGACTATCAAGGTTTCAATGCTGCGGCGCCGCAGCCTCGACCCATGCACAGAGCACCACAGACAGTCACGACATATTTGTTTCA